>JAAFIY010000084.1 GCA_013297985.1 Comamonadaceae bacterium
AACGCTCAAGCAAATCCAAGCGCTGCCGGGATTTGGCCAGCCCGCCCATGTGGCCGGTGTGGTGGCCTTCTTGGTGGGCCCCGATGGCGCGTGGACTACGGGCCAGGTGATTGATGCCAGCGGTGGCACCAAGCTGTAGCTAGCTGGGCAAACCGGTGCCCACAAAAGGGACGCCCGTGTGGCGTGATGCCAAGTCACGCATCCGTCTGTTGTGTTGTGCTAAATTTCCGCCCATGTATTCGCGCAGCTCGTTTTGCTTTACCTACTTTTGGTTCTCTGTCCCCGGCGGACGAGAGGCGAGCGCGTAGGCAGACACAGCGCACACCCCTCACCAAAACCGCCGGAGCCTCATAGCCCGGCGGTTTTTTTTCGCTCATTCATTTCCTGGAGCCTCTCCCCATGAACCCGCCCAACAAATCCGCCATTGGCCACACGCCCCCCGATACGTCTTGGTATGCGCAGCCCGTCGACAAAACCAGCCAGACCGACGACCAACGCATCAAGGACATCACCGTGCTGCCCCCGCCCGAGCATTTGATTCGCTTCTTCCCCATCAGCGGCACGCCCATGGAAAGGCTCATCCAGGGCACGCGCCGCAGCATTCACCAGATCTTGGGCGGAACTGACGACCGCCTGTTGGTGGTGATTGGCCCCTGCAGCATCCATGACCCGGCCGCCGCGCTCGAATACGCACGGCGCCTGAAGCCGCTGCGTGATGCACACGCCGATGCGCTTGAGATCGTGATGCGCGTCTATTTCGAGAAGCCGCGCACCACCGTGGGCTGGAAGGGTTTGATCAATGACCCGTACTTGGACGAGAGCTATCGCATCGACGAAGGCCTGCGCATGGCGCGCCAGTTGCTAATTGAAATCAACCGCCTGGGCCTGCCTGCGGGCAGTGAGTTTTTAGACGTGATTTCGCCCCAATACATCGCCGACCTGATCAGCTGGGGTGCCATTGGCGCACGCACCACTGAGAGCCAGGTGCACCGCGAACTGGCATCGGGTTTGAGCGCGCCCATCGGCTTTAAAAACGGCACCGATGGCAATTTGAAAATTGCGGTAGACGCCATCCAGGCCGCCGCCCGCGGGCATCACTTTTTGTCGGTGCATAAAAACGGCCAGGTGGCCATCGTGCAGACCCAGGGCAACAAAGACTGCCACGTGATTTTGCGTGGCGGCAAAGCGCCAAATTACGACGCTGGCAGCGTGGGCGCTGCCGTGAGTGAACTCGAGGCGGCCAAGCTGCGCCCCACGCTGATGGTGGACTGCAGCCACGCCAACAGCTCCAAGCAGCACGAGCGCCAAATGGTGGTGGCCGACGACATCGCGCAACAAATTGAAGGCGGTTCGCGCCACGTGATTGGCGTGATGGTGGAAAGCCATCTGCAAGGCGGCGCGCAAAAGTTCACCCCTGGCAAAGACAAGCCCGACGCGCTGGCCTATGGCCAAAGCATCACCGACGCCTGCATTGGCTGGGACGATTCGGTGGCGGTGATGGAGCGCCTGGCCAGCGCGGTGCGCAAGCGCCGTGGGCCGCAAGCGCGCGCCAAAGCGGCTTGAATGAAAGCGGCTTGAGTCAAAATGGCTTGAACCGCCCTATTTGTGGGCGGAAGCAGCTATCTTTTTGATAGCAAGCAGGGGAATTCAATGGCCCGGGTACTCGTCGCCTTTGCACTGTGGATTTGCCTGGGCCCAGGCCCTGCCACCGCCCAGTTGGCGGCCGATGCAGAGCGCCCGCGCATCACCGGCCAAGCCCTGCCCGGCCTGCAAGTCTTTGACCAGGCCATGCTGGCCACGCTAGACCAACACGGCTACCCCGGCGGCACACTGGCGGTGACGTATCAGGGCCGCTTGGTGCTCAACCGCGCCTATGGCTTCGCTGACCCCAGCTTGTTCACCCGCAAGCCCATGGCGGTGGACCAGCGCATGCGCATCGCCAGTTTGTCCAAAGCCATCACCGCCGTGGCGGTGTCGGTGGCGGCGCAGCGGGGCTTGCTGGCGCTTGACGCGTCCTTGGTGCAAGCCATGGGCTGGCCCACCGACCCCTCAACCTACGCCGACCCACGCTTGGCGCAGATCACCCTCCGCCAACTGCTGCAAAACCACGCAGGCTGGGTGATTGATCGGGCCCGTGACCCCATGTTCCAAACCACACCCGCCTGCCCTAGCAGCGCCCAAGCGTGGTTCAGTGCCCAAAAGCTGGTAGCTGAGGCGGGCCAAGCGTTCAGCTACAGCAACATCAACTTTTGCCTGGTGCAGTTGGCGCTAGAAAAAGCCACTGGCCAGGCCTATGCCGACTTTGTGCGCCAACACATCGCGCAGCCGCTGGGCATCACCTCGTGGCAGTTGGCCCAAGCCACACCCGGGCCCGACGAGCCCGCCTATGCACCCGCCCCCGGCGCCCGCAACACCGACATCCCCACCCAAGCCATCTTGAGCGGCTTGGGCGGCGCCGGTGCGTGGACCAGCAGCGCCAGCGACTACCTGCGCCTTTACAACGCGCTGCGCGGCTACGGCAGCGCGCCGCTGATCGGGGCTGAGTTTTTGGCCGCCCTGTGGCAGCGCCCCGCCGCACCCGAAGGCGCCAGCAGGCCGTGGTTCTACGGCCTGGGCATGTTTGTGC
Organism: Comamonadaceae bacterium; assembly: GCA_013297985.1. Lineage (GTDB taxonomy): Bacteria > Pseudomonadota > Gammaproteobacteria > Burkholderiales > Burkholderiaceae_C > JAAFIY01. The sequence continues at coordinate 2,627 of JAAFIY010000084.1, forward strand.
GTGATTTGGATGGCGGCCGCGTCAACTTTTGGCACCACGGCAGCCTGGAAGGCACCACCAGCTTTGCAGCCAGCTACGCCAACGGCTGGGCGGTGGCCGCCATCTTCAATGGCCGCTTGGCGGGCTCAGCCAACCGCGAAGAAGCCAGCTTGCAGCTAGACCGCACCCTGGGCGCCGCCATGCGCGCCAGCACGCCGCCGCAAGGTGCCTTGGCGCGCCCCTAAGGCCTGGCCTGACCGCCGGGCTGATGATGGAGCGCACCGAGGGCTTCGCCTTGCAGATGGCCGACGGCTAAAGTGCGTTCAAGCAAAACCGAACGCACCATCCCTACCCCAAGCGTGTCTAAGGTCACCATGAGCCAAGAACTGCAGGCCCATTCGGCCCGCCAACTGGCGGCGCTGCTTCAGTCGGGCGACATTGCGCCTGATGTGCTGGCGCGCCACACGCTGGCCCGCATTGCCACCCAGGATCCGGCAGTTGGTGCGTTTGTATGCACCTTGGCCGCTGAGGATGCAGCCCGGCAAGCCTTGGCTCTTCGCGGCCCGTTGGTGGGCGTACCGGTCGCGGTCAAGGACATCTTTGACACCCACGATTTACCCACGGCTTACGGCAGCCCCATCTACCCCGCACAAGCCCGGGCTGTGGATGCCGCCATCGTCTCTGTGCTGCGCTGCGCGGGTGGTCTGGTCGTTGGCAAAAGCAGCACCACCGAGTTCGCCTACTTGGCACCCACCGCCACCCAAAACCCACGTGCCCCTGGGCGCACACCCGGAGGCTCTTCCGCCGGGTCCGCCGCCGCCGTGGCGGCAGGCCTGGTGCCGCTAGCGGTGGGCACCCAAACGGGCGGCTCTGTGATTCGGCCCGCTGCGTACTGCGGCGTCGTCGGCTACAAGCCGAGCTTTGGCTGCTTGCCTACAGGCGGGCTGAAGTGCTTTTCGTGGTCACTGGACACAGTGGGGTTGTTTGCCGGTGATGTGGGCGACATGGCCTGGTTTGCTCAAGCCCTGGCGGGTCGCTCGCTGGCGCTCAAGCCGCAGTCCGACACAGCGCGGCGGGTCGTGGGGGTGCCTGAGTCTTTTCCGTGGGACGGCTATTCCAGCAATGCCCGCGCGGCAGTGGCCTTGGCTTGCAGCCAATTGCAGCAACGCGGCGTAGAGGTTCGCAGCTGCCGCCTGCCCGATTGGGCCCATGCGGCATTTGAAGCGCATGCCGTGATTCAAGGCTATGAGGCCTGGCGCTGCCTGAGCTGGGAACACCAACATCACGCCCAGCGGCTTTCGCCCGAGCTGCGCGACTATTTGCACAGCACCCAAACCATCACACCCGCCGCTTACGAGGCCGCGCAAGTGCTTGCCACCTCTGCGCGCGCCCAAGCGCATCAATGGCTGCAGGGCTTTGACGCGCTGCTCACGCCCAGCGCCCCCGACGAAGCGCCACTGCTCACAGCGGGCAGCACAGGGCCATCGACGTTTAACCGGCTGTGGACGCTGCTGGGGGTGCCGTGCATCAATGTCCCCCGCGCTGTGGGCGACCACGGGGCTCCCATGGGGCTGCAACTGATCGCGCCGTGGGGTGCAGATGCGCAGCTTTTGGCTGTGGCGCAGCGGCTAGAGCAGGCGCTGGGCGACGGTCTGGCCACGCCAGCGTCCCCATTCAGCCCACAAAGCCAAGCTGGCAACAGCTGAACGCCCGGCGCCGCAGGCCGCTTGGCCACGTCCATAAAATCTGGGGATGCAAGCCCCCAACCAAGACGCCCGACCTTACGACCCCCAAAGCATCGAACGCTCGGTGCAAGCCAAGTGGGCTGCGGCCGATGCCTATCGCGTGTCGGAAGACACTAGCCGCCCCAAGTTCTACGCCTGCAGCATGCTGCCCTACCCCAGCGGCAAGCTGCACATGGGCCATGTGCGCAACTACACCATCAACGACATGCTGGCCCGCCAGCTGCGCATGAAGGGCTTCAACGTGCTCATGCCCATGGGCTGGGACGCCTTTGGCCTGCCCGCTGAAAACGCCGCCATGAAGAACAAGGTGCCACCGGCCAAGTGGACCTACGACAACATCGCCCACATGAAAGGCCAAATGCAGGCCATGGGCCTGGCCATTGACTGGAGCCGCGAAATGGCCGCCTGCGACCCGGCCTATTACAAGTGGAACCAGTGGCTGTTTTTGAAGATGCTCGAAAAAGGCATCGCCTACCGCAAAACCCAAGTCGTCAACTGGGACCCGGTAGACCAAACCGTGTTGGCCAATGAACAGGTCATTGACGGCAAAGGCTGGCGCACCGGCGCGCCGGTAGAAAAGCGCGAAATTCCCGGCTACTACTTGCGCATCACCGACTACGCGCCCGAGTTGCTCGACGCCGTACAAGGCGACGCCCTGGGCGGCTGGCCCGAGCGCGTCAAGCTGATGCAAGACAACTGGATCGGCAAAAGCGAAGGCCTGCGCTTCGCCTTCCCCCATGACATCCGCGCCGCTGATGGCAGCCTGGTGCAAGACGGCCGCATGTATGTCTTCACCACCCGAGCTGACACCATCATGGGCGTCACTTTTGTGGCGGTGGCGCCCGAGCACCCACTGGCCGTGCGCGCGGGCGAAATCAACCCCGCACTGGCGCCCAAGATTGAAGCGCTGAAAGTCGGCGGCACCACTGAGGCCGAACTGGCCCTTAAAGACAAAGAAGGCCTGGCCACAGGCCTGTATGTCACGCACCCCATCAGCGGCGAGAGAATTGAGGTATGGGTGGGCAACTACGTGCTCATCTCTTACGGCGACGGCGCGGTAATGGGTGTGCCCGCACATGACGAGCGTGACTTTGCCTTTGCCAAAAAATACGGCTTGGCCATCCAACCCGTGGTGGATGTGGGCGGCCAAGCCTTCAGCACCGACGCCTGGCAAGAGTGGTATGCCGACAAGCTGCACGGCGTGTGCGTGCATTCGGGTGTGCTCAATGGCCTGAACCTGAAACAGGCCGTGGACAAAGTGGCTGAACTGCTGGCCACTAAAAGCCTGGGCGAAAAGAAAACCACCTGGCGCCTGCGCGACTGGGGCATCAGCCGCCAGCGCTACTGGGGCACGCCCATCCCCATGGTGCATTGCGCAGAGCACGGCGCGCAGCCGGTGCCTTATGAGCAATTGCCAGTGGTGCTGCCTGAGGACTGCATCCCAGACGGTTCGGGCAACCCGCTGCACAAGCACGAAGGTTTTCACGCGGGGGCCACGTGTCCGATCTGCGGCAAGCCCGCGCGGCGCGAAACCGACACCATGGACACGTTTGCTGATTCGTCGTGGTACTTCGTGCGCTATTGCCTGCCGCAAGATCAGCAGCAGAAAAGCGCGGCCATGACCAGCGCCGCGGTGGACTACTGGATGCCCAAAGGCGGCGGCATGGACCAGTACATCGGCGGCATTGAGCACGCCATCCTGCACCTGCTGTACGCCCGCTTCTGGACCAAGGTGATGCGTGACTTAGGGCTTGTGCAGTTTGACGAGCCCTTCACCAAACTGCTGTGCCAGGGCATGGTGCTTAACCACATCTTTTCGCGTCGCACCGCCAAGGGTGGCAAAGACTATTTTTGGCCGCACGATGTCGAACTGACGCACGACGCGGCCAGCGGCAAAGTCACTGGCGCACGGCTTAAAAACCCGGCAGAAAGCGGCGACGGTTTGCTGCCTGTGGGTACCGCCATCGACTACGAGGGCGTGGGCACCATGAGCAAAAGCAAAAACAACGGCGTCGATCCGCAAACGCTCATTGACAGCTACGGCGCTGATACCGCCCGGCTCTACATGATGTTCACCGCCCCGCCCGAGGCCACACTGGAATGGAACGACGCGGCGGTAGAAGGCAGCCACCGCTTCTTGAAGCGCGTATGGGCTTTTGGTCTGAAGCTTTCTGCTATCAAAAACGTAGCTGCTTCCACAGTAAATCAGGGCGCTACGGCCGATTTGGATTCAAAAGCATCCAAAGACCTGCGCCGCACGGTGCACAGCGTGTTGAAGCAAATCGACTACGACTACAGCCGCATGCAATACAACACCGTGGTCAGCGGTGCGATGAAGTTGCTCAATGCGCTGGACGATTCCATGAGTTCAGCCGACCGGGCCAGCACCGCCGCGCTGGACGAAGGCTTTGGCATCCTGCTGCGCGTGCTGTACCCCGCCACGCCGCACATCAGCAGCGCCTTGTGGGGCGAACTGGGCTATGCCGCTGCACACGGCGATTTGCTGGATGCGCCTTGGCCGCAGGTGGACGAAGCCGCCCTGGTGCAAGACACCATTGAGCTGATGCTGCAGGTCAGCGGCAAGCTGCGCGGCAGCATTCAGGTGGCCGCCAGCGCCGACCGCGCCGCCATCGAAGCAGCTGCGCTGGCCGCGCCAGAGTTCATCAAGTTCGCGGCGGGTGCAGCGCCCAAGAAGGTGGTGGTGGTGCCAGGCCGCTTGGTCAACGTGGTACTTTGACGGCCATGCAGCGCCGCACTTTCACCCATGGTTTGATTGCCGCCGCCCCGCTGGCGGCACTGGCCGGTTGCGGCTTTCAGCTGCGCCAGCCACCGGTGTTTGCGTTTCAGTCCATCCGCGTGGGCCTAGCTGAAAACTCGCTGCTGGGCAATGAATTGCGCCGCCAATTGGGCGCCAGTGGCTTGACGGTGGTGAGCCTGGCCACCTCGCCCGCGCAGGTGTTGCTAGAGGCGCTGGTCGATGTGCGTGAAAAAGCCGTGGTCGGCAGCAGCGCGGCGGGCCAAGTGCGCGAATTCGCGCTCCGGGTGCGCTTTCGATTCCGCCTGCGCAATGTGGCCACCAGCGCCACGCTGATCGACAGCACCGAGCTGCTGCAGGAGCGCAGCATCAGCTACAGCGAAAGCGCGGCGCTGGCCAAAGAGGCTGAAGAGCAACTGCTGTACCGCGATATGCAAAGTGACATCGTGCAGCAAACCCTGCGCCGCTTGGCGGCCGTGAAGTCGCTCACCGGCATCCCTGGCTGATGCCCATTTTGAGCGCGGCCAGCCTGGGGGCGGCGCTGAAGCGCGGCGTGGGATCGCTCTACACCTTGCATGGCGACGAGCCCTTGCTGGTGCAAGAGGCCGCAGACGCCATCCGCGCGACAGCCCGCGCCCAGGGTTACACCGAACGCGGCGTGCACATCGTGCAAGGCGCCCACTTTGACTGGGGCGCGGTGCTAGCGGCAGGCCAGTCGATGAGCCTGTTTGCTGAGCGGCAGTTGCTGGAAGTGCGCGTGCCCAGTGGCAAGCCGGGCAAAGAAGGCTCTGTGGCCCTGCAGCGCCTAGCCGAACTAAGCGTGGGCAATGCCGACACCCTGGTGCTGGTGATCTTGCCTCGGCTAGACCGCCAAACCCGCAGCAGCGGCTGGTTTGGCGCGCTAGAGCAGCACGGCACCAGCGTGGCCCTGGAGCCCATTGACCGGCACGCCCTGCCGGGCTGGATTGCCCAGCGCCTGGGCCGCCACGGCCTGCAGATGGCCAGCGGCGAGGCCGGCCAAGACGCCCTGCGCCGCTTTGCCGACTGTGTCGAAGGCAACCTGTTGGCCGCCCACCAAGAAGTAGAAAAACTCGCCCTGCTCTACCCCAACGGCACCACCTTAGGCCCCGAGCACATTGAGCAAGCGGTGCGCGACGTGGCCCGATTCGACACTTTTGCCTTGTCGGGCGCGGTGCTGGCAGGCGATGTGCCGCGTGTGCAGCGCATGCTGGATGGCCTGGCCGCTGCAGGTGAGGCCGAGGTGCTGGCCCACTACGCGCTGGCCGAAGACATCCGCGCCCTCAAGCGGGTGAAAGATGCGCTCAACCAAGGCCGCCCCTTGCCGGTGGCTCTGCGCGAGCAGCGGGTGTGGGGCGAACGCGAACGGGCGTTTGAGCGCATCGTGCCGCGCCTGGGCGCTGCGCTAATTGACCGGCTGCTGGTAGACGCCCACACCGTAGACGGCATCGTCAAAGGCCTCAAACACCCCGACTGGCCCCACGACGGCTGGGACGCGCTGCAGCGTTTGGGCACACGCCTAGCCCGCCTGTGCGCGAGGGCCGCACGGGCCTGAGACAATTCAGGGCATGAACGCCCTGAACATCACCGAACTGATGCACACCTTGGGTGCCCAGGCCCGGCAGGCCTCGGCCGTGATGGCTGCCGCGCCCGCCCGCGCCCGTGCCGACGCCCTGCGCGCGCTGGCGTCGCGCCTGCGCGCTCAATCGCCCGCGCTGCAGGCCGCCAACGCGCCCGACGTGCAACGCGCCCGCGACGCCGGGTTGGCCGCGCCACTGGTAGACCGCCTCAAGCTCGACGCCAAGGCCATTGAAACCTGTGCCCTGGGCTGCGAACAACTCGCCGCCATGCCCGATGTGATTGGCGATATCCTGGGCATGCAAGAGCAGCCCAGCGGCATCCGCGTGGGCCGCATGCGGGTGCCCATTGGTGTGTTTGGCATGATTTACGAAAGCCGCCCCAATGTCACGATTGAGGCTGCCAGCCTGGCCATCAAAAGCGGCAACGCAGTGATCTTGCGCGGCGGCTCAGAAGCCCTGGCCAGCAACACCGCGCTGGCCCAGTGTGTGCGCGACAGCTTGGCCGATGCGGGCCTGCCGCCCGACGCGGTGCAACTGGTGCCCACCACCGACCGCGCCGCCGTGGGCGTGTTGATTGCCATGCCCGAATACGTGGATGTGATCATTCCGCGCGGCGGCAAATCACTCATTGAGCGCATCAGCACCGAAGCCCGCGTGCCCGTCATCAAGCACTTGGACGGCAACTGCCATGTGTATGTGGATGCCCCCTGCGACATAGCCATGGCGGTGCAAATTGCCGACAACGCGAAGACGCAAAAGTTCAGCCCCTGCAACGCGGCCGAAGGCCTGCTGGTGGCGCGTGGGGTGGCGGCTGATTTCTTGCCGCGCATAGGCGCCATCTATGCCGCCAAAGGTGTGGAAATGCGTGCCTGTGCTGAGTCTGCTGCGCTGCTGCGTGCAGTGACCGGTGCCACGGTGGTTGCGGCTACTGAAGCCGACTGGAGCACCGAATATTTGGCGCCCATCATCAGCGTCAAGCTGGTGGCGGGCGTGGACGAGGCCATCGCCCACATCAACCGCTACAGCTCCCACCACACCGACACAATCGTCACCACGCAGCATCAGCATGCCCAGCGCTTTTTGCGTGAGGTGGATTCCGCCAGCGTGATGGTGAACGCCAGCACCCGATTTGCCGATGGGTTTGAGTTTGGCCTGGGCGCTGAAATCGGTATCAGCACCGACAAATTCCACGCCCGCGGCCCGGTGGGCATTGAAGGCCTCACCAGCCTGAAGTGGGTGGTGCTGGGCGACGGTCACTTGCGAAAGTGACCCAATGGGCTTGCTGCGCCCTGAAACACAGCCTAGATCGCTATAAAAATCCTAGCGCTCAGGCAAGGCAGCCGGCCGTTTGGCCATCGGTGCGCCACCCGGCACCTTGAAGGCCACCATCACGCCGCTTAGACGATCGGCCTGCTCTTTCATCGACGAGGCGGCCGCCGCCGCTTGCTCGACCAAGGCGGCGTTTTGTTGCGTCATTTGATCGAGCTGCGCCACGGTTTGGTTGACTTGGCCCAAGCCGCTGGTTTGTTCGCGCAGCGACTGCGAAATCTCGTTGATGGTGCCGCTCACACGCTGCACCGCATTGACGATTTCGCCCATGGTTTCGCCCGCCTGGCTCACCTGCCGGGTGCCGCTTTCCACGCTGTTCACGCTGGCGGTGATGAGCTCTTTGATTTCCTTGGCCGCCGCCGCGCTGCGTTGCGCAAGAGTGCGCACCTCACCGGCTACCACCGCAAAGCCGCGGCCCTGTTCGCCCGCACGGGCCGCTTCCACAGCGGCGTTGAGCGCCAAGATGTTGGTTTGGAACGCAATGCCGTCAATGGTGCCAATGATGTCGGCAATCTTGCGGCTGCTGCCGTTGATGGCGTCCATGGTGCTCACCACGCCCTGCACCACTTGCCCACCGCGCTCAGCCACGGCGGATGCCTCTTGCGCCAACTGGCTGGCCGTGGCAGCCGACTGCGCGTTGTGCTCCAGCGTGCCTGTCAGGCCAGACAAGGCTTGCGCACTCTGCTGCAAATCGCTGGCTGCGCGCTCGGTGCGCATGCTTAAGTCGTGGTTGCCGCTGGCGATTTCGCCCGAAGACGCGGTGATGGCGTGCGAGCTGTCTCGCACCTGGCCCACCATGCCCGCCAGTGATTCGTTCATGTGGTCTAGCGCACGCAGCAGGTTGCCCAATTCGTCAGGCCGCGCGCTTTGCACGCGATGCGTCAGATCGCCTTGGGCGATGCTTTCGGCCACCTCTACTGCGCGATCAAGCTCCGTGCGAATCGAGCGAATCAGCATGCCCGCGCCCAAGATGATCAAGCTGGCCAACACCAGCACTAAGGCGCGCAAGATCCAAGAGTTGCGATTTCGAATCTGCTCCAAGCGATCTAGGGATTCGGCGCGCTGGCGATCTTGCAAGGCCACAAATTGGCGCAGCTCGCCCAAGTACTTGTCCACCTGTGGCATGAAACGCGAGTTGATTTCTTGCACCGCTGCGGCCTGATCGCCGCCTTTTTGTAGCTCGCGGGCTTTGCCCAGTGACGCCAGCACGTCGGTGCGGGTGGCGGCAATCTGCTTCATCAAGGCTTGATCTGCGTCGGTCTGGGGCAAATCGGTCAGGCGCTTTTGCACGCCCGAGATCTCATTGATGGTGGCAGTGATCTTGGCACCAAAGGCGTCACTCAGCGCTTTTTCGGTCGACAAGGTGGTGGCCAGTACCCGCGTGACGTTGACCTCAATCAACGATGCCCACTGCAAGCCCAACAGGGCTTTGTCGCGCTGCTCAGTTTGGGTTTGATCCGCCTGCACGGCCAATTGATTGGCCAACACCGTGCCCAGTATCAAGATGCCAAACAAGCTGCCCAAAATGACCACCACGGCCGTCCACAAACGGGCTCCCATAGTCTTGAACTGCATGGCGCGGGTACTCCAGTTGCGATGGCGGGAACTGTAACAGCGCCACCCTGATCGACACAGGGGCCGAGTCACTCAAAAAGCCCCCTCAACCCGCCATCTAGAATTTGCGCATGGTTCCTCATCTCATTACCGCGCTGACTGGTCCTATCAACGAGCTAGAGCAACGCATCTTGGAATCGATGCCCGTCATCGAACGCTGGTTTCGCTTGGAATGGATGGAGCACACGCCGCCCTTCTACACCGCAGTGGACGTGCGCAATGCGGGCTTCAAGCTGTGCCCGGTGGCCACGCATTTGTTCCCGGCGGGCTGGCACCACCTCACGCCGCAAATGCTGCCGCTGGCGGTGCAGGCGGCCATGGCGGCCATTGAAAAGATCTGCCCCGAAGCGCGCAACCTGCTGATCGTGCCCGACAACCAACTCACCGAAGGTGACTTCGCCAGCCTGGCGCAGCTATCCAATGTGTTTCGCATGGCCGGGCTCAATGTGCGCTTTGGCTCGATCAGCCCCGAACTGAACGCCCCCAAAACCGTGCAAGTGCCTGGCTTCGGCCCGGTGTCTTTGGAGCCCGCCGTGCGCAGCAAGCACCGCCTGGGTCTGAGCGACTTTGACCCCTGCACGATTTTGCTGAACAACGATCTCGTGCAGGGCGTGCCCGGCATCTTGGAAGAACTGCATGAACAGTACCTGCTGCCGCCCTTGCACGCAGGCTGGGACACCCGGCGCATGAGCCGCCACTTTGAGGTGTATGAGGAGTTGGCCAAGCGCTTTGGCAAGCAACTCGGTGTGGACCATTGGCTGCTGAACCCGATCGTGGGCACCACCGGCCTGATCGACATTGCCAAGCCCTCGGGTGCCGAGGCCCTGCGCGCGCAGATCGATGGCGTGCTGACCCGCATCCGGCGCAAGTTCAAAGACTACGCGGTCAATGAAAAGCCCTTTGTGGTGGTGCGCTCAGACAACGGTCGGCGCCAGTGGGAACCGTTTGCGGTGCGTGACCCCAAAGAGGTAGAAGCCGCCCTGGCGCAGCGTGTGGCCGCCTTGGCTGCAGCGGGCCAAAGCACGCAGGTAGAACTGCTGGTGAAAGAAGGCCTGCTCACCCAAGAACGCGTCAACGACGACCCAGCCGAACCCACCGTATACCTGATGGACCGCTATGTGGTGGGCGGCTTTTATCGCGTGCAAACCGGCCGCCACCGCGACGACGGCCTGATGCCCGCATCCGCAGGCTACGAACCCCTGGCCTTCGCGGGTGGCACCCAGCTGCCCCAACTGGGCGCCAAGCCCGGCGCCAGCGAACCCAACCGGTTTTACATGTACGGCGTGGTAGCCCGCCTGGCCATGCTGGCGGCGGCCTATGAGCTAGAAGCCACCGATCCGCAGGCCGAAGCCGACGCCTGAGCGGCGCTGGTATTGGCTCATCAAGCCCACAGCGGCACGGGTTGGTAGCCCGTAGCACAGACCGTGTCTGCCTGCAAGCGCTAGCGGCGGCGCACAATACACCCACATTCCAACAGGAAATAGGGAGCTGGGTTTGCGCGCCAACCAATCGTCGCTGCTGGCACTGACCATCGGCGCTGTCGGCGTGGTCTACGGCGACATCGGCACCAGCGTGCTGTATGCCGTCAAAGAGATCTTCAATTCTGGGCATGTGCAGTTCACGCCGGACAACGTGTTGGGCATCTTGTCCATCTTGTTCTGGACGCTGACCACCATCGTCAGCCTGAAGTACGTGGCCCTGGTGCTGCGGGCCGACAACCACGGCGAAGGCGGCCTGGTGGCCATGCTGGCCTTGGCTTCTCAGGCGGTGAAAGACAAGCCCGGACTGCGCCGCGTGCTCTTGGTGGTGGGCATTTTTGGCACGTCGGTGTTTTATGGCGACGGTGTGATCACGCCGGCCATTTCGGTGTTGTCGGCCGTCGAGGGCCTAGAGGTGGTGTCACCCACCTTCAAAAAAGCGGTGGTGCCCATCACGCTCGTGGTGCTGCTAGCGCTGTTTTGGGTGCAAAAGCGCGGCACGGGCGGCATTGGCAAGTTCTTTGGGCCGATCACGCTGGTGTGGTTTGCCGTGCTGTCGTGGTTGGGGCTGATTCACATCGCCCAGAACCCCAGCGTGTTGGTGGCCATCAGCCCGATCTATGCGTTGCGCTTTATGTGGGAGCACCCGGGCACCACCTTCATCATTCTGGGCGCGGTGGTGCTGTGCGTGACAGGCGCCGAGGCGCTGTACGCCGACATGGGCCACTTTGGCAAACGGCCGATTCGGCTGGCGTGGTTCAGCGTGGTGTTTCCAGCCCTGGTACTGAATTACTTTGGCCAAGGCGCGCTGTTGTTGGCTGACCCGGCCAGCATCAAAAACCCATTCTTTTTGATGGCGCCTGATTGGTTTGTGCTGCCGCTGGTGGGCTTGGCCACGATGGCGTCGGTGATTGCGTCGCAGGCCTTGATTTCAGCGGCCTTTAGCGTCACCAAGCAAGTGATTCAGCTGGGCTACTTGCCGCGCATGCGCATCTTGCACACCAGCGTGAAAGACACCGGGCAGATCTACATCCCGTTTATCAACTGGAGCCTGTTTGTGGCCATTGTGCTGGCGGTGGTGATGTTCCGCTCGTCCAGCAACTTAGCGTCGGCCTACGGCATTGCCGTGACCTTGGACATGCTCATCACCACGGTGCTCACCTTCTTTGTCATCCGCTATGCGTGGCGCTATCCGCTGTGGTTGTGCATCAGTGCCACTGGGGTGTTCTTTGTCATTGACCTGGCTTTCTTTGCGTCGAACCTGCTGAAGTTTGTGGACGGCGGCTGGTTCCCGCTGATGATCGGCACCGGCGTGTTTATGTTGATGCTCACCTGGAAGCAAGGCCGCCGCTTGCTGCACATCAAGCGGCGTGAAGACGCCTTTGACCTGCGCGATTTTCTGGATTCGGTGTTTGTGAGCCCACCCACCCGGGTGTCAGGCACAGCAGTTTTCTTGGCGGCCGAAAGCGGCCAGGTGCCCAACGCCTTGTTGCACAACTTAAAGCACAACAAGGTGCTGCACGAGCACAACCTGTTTGTCACCGTCGTCAATCACGAAGTGCCTTGGATTGGCCTGGACAAGCGCCTAGAAATTGAACCGCTGGGCCACAACTGCTGGCAGGTGTCGGTGCACTATGGCTTCAAAAATGACCCCGATCTGCCCGCCGCCTTGGCCCAATTGCGCGGCCACGGCTGCGAGTTGGAAGCCATGACCACCAGCTACTTTTTGAGCCGTGACACCGTGATTGCGTCGCTCGGCGGCGGCATGGCCTTGTGGCGTGAAAAGCTCTTTGCGCAAATGCACCTGAACGCCAGCGGAGCCGCCGATTTTTTGAAACTGCCCAACAACGCAGTGGTGGAGCTGGGTTCAAAAATTGAGATTTGATAGCGGCCTGCGCTTGCTCATACCCATCAGCCTGTTGCGCCCTGTTTATCAGCCTAGTCAGCTACAACATATGTAGCAAAACGCTTTTTCTCGCCATGCACCTGTTGTTCGTTGCCGATCCGCTGGAGTCTTTCAAGACCTACAAAGACACCACCTTCGCCATGATGCGCGCCGCTGCGGGGCGGGGTTGGCGTTTAAGCGCTTGCCACCCGGCCGATGTGTCTTGGCAGCGTGGCCAGCCGGTGACAGCTCAGGTGCGTGAAATCACGCTAGAGCCCGAAGACGACCATTGGTTTACCGTGCGCCGCACCGACCGCGTGCCACTCAAAGATGTCAACGCGGTGGTGATGCGCAAAGACCCGCCCTTTGACGCCGAATACACCTACAGCACCCATTTGCTGCAGCAGGCCGAGCGCGAGGGCGCCCGAGTCTTCAATTCGCCCCAGGCGCTACGCGACCACCCCGAGAAGCTGGCGATTTTGGAGTTCCCGGAGTTCATCACGCCCACGCTGGTCACTCGCAGCGCGGCTGATGTCAAAGCCTTCCACCGCGATCAGCAAGACATCATCTTGAAGCCGCTAGACGGCATGGGCGGCGCCGGTATCTTTCGGGTGAAGTCAGACGGGCTCAACCTGGGCAGCATCATTGAAACGCTCAACCAAGACGGTGCCACCACGCTGATGGTGCAGCGCTTTTTGCCCGCCATTGCTGCGGGCGACAAACGCGTGTTGGTCATCGACGGCCAAACCGTGCCCTATTGCCTGGCGCGCATTCCGCAAGGCTCAGAGGTGCGGGGCAACTTGGCCGCTGGTGGCAAAGGGGTGGCGCAGCCCATTACCGAGCGCGACCGCGAAATTGCTCACAGCGTGGGCCAGCGGCTAGCCCCGCGCGGGCTGTTCTTGATTGGGCTGGATGTGATTGGCGAGAACCTCACCGAAATCAACGTGACCAGCCCCACCTGCTTTCAAGAAATCACCCAGCAAACCGGGCACGATGTGGCGCAGCAGTTTATTGAGGCTCTGGCGCGCAAGCTTCGAGGCTAAACCGCCCGCTGCGCCCTAAAAATAAGCGGATGCAGCTACAAAATAGATAGCGTTTGCCAAATTGACTGTGCGGGCACTAAGCGGCAAAGCGCACGTCCAGCGCGCTGGCCGCCCACACACCGGCGGGTGGGCCTGAGATCTCAGTGTGCCAGCGCTCACCCGCTTGAATCGGCAGGGCTTGGGTGAGTGAACCGGTGGTGACCCATTCGCCTGCCGACAGCGGCGGC
>JAAFIY010000085.1 GCA_013297985.1 Comamonadaceae bacterium
GAAGCTCGACATGCGTGAAGGTGGGAGTCTAGGAAGCCATGAGTCAATCTGAAGTGGATAGCAGCAAGCGCACTTGGCTGATCACATCCACCTGTGCGGGAGCCCTCGGCGGTGTCGCCGTGGCAGTGCCATTTGTCAGCACCTTCCAGCCGTCTGAGCGGGCCAAGGCCGCCGGTGCGGCGGTTGAGGTGGATGTGTCGGCCTTGCGGCCGGGAGAAAAGCTCACGGTTGAATGGCGCGGCAAGCCGGTGTGGATCATGCGGCGCACGCCTGAGCAACTGGCCTCGCTCAAGGGCACCGAAGCCCAAGTGGCTGACCCGGCCTCAGCGCGGACGGCTTACCCGACGCCGGAATACGCCCGCAACCCGCACCGGTCCATCAAGCCCGAATATTTCGTCGCAGTGGGCATCTGCTCGCATTTGGGCTGCTCACCCAGCGACAAGTTCACCACTGGCCCACAGCCATCGCTGCCAGACGACTGGGCGGGAGGCTTTTTGTGCCCCTGCCACGGCTCTACCTTCGACATCGCAGGCCGCGTGTTCAAAAACAAACCGGCCCCCGACAACCTAGAAGTTCCCCCCCACATGTATTTGTCGGACAGCAAACTGCTGATCGGCGAAGACAAGAAGTCCGCTTGAAGAGGCATTGCGCGATGGCTCAGATGAAAGAGATTTCTCCCAACGCTCCGGTGGCAGACAAGCTGCTGAATTGGGTCGATAACCGGTTTCCGCTCACCAAGCTCTACAACGAGCATTTGGCCGAGTACTACGCGCCAAAGAACTTTAACTTTTGGTATTTTTTCGGCTCGTTAGCGCTATTGGTGCTGGTGATCCAAATCGTCACTGGCATTTTTCTGGTGATGCACTACAAGCCGGACGCCAACTACGCGTTTGCATCGGTTGAGTACATCATGCGAGATGTGCCTTGGGGATGGCTGGTGCGCTATTTGCACTCTACTGGCGCCTCGGCATTCTTTGTAGTGGTTTATCTGCATATGTTCCGCGGGCTGATTTACGGCAGCTACCGCAAGCCCCGCGAGCTTATTTGGGTGTTTGGGTGCGCTATCTTTTTGTGTTTGATGGCCGAAGCCTTCATGGGCTATTTGTTGCCCTGGGGCCAAATGTCGTACTGGGGCGCACAGGTGATCGTTAACCTGTTTGCAGCAGTTCCCTTTATCGGTCCGGACTTGGCTTTGTTGATTCGCGGGGACTTTGTCGTGAGCGACGCCACGCTGAACCGCTTCTTCAGCTTCCACGTGATCGCCATTCCTTTGGTGTTGTTGGGCTTGGTTGCGGCCCACTTGATCGCCTTGCATGAAGTGGGCTCTAACAACCCGGATGGGGTGGAGATCAAAGCGACCAAAGACCCCAAAACAGGAAAACCGTTGGACGGCATTCCGTTCCATCCGTTCTACACGGTCCACGACATATTGGGCGTGAGTGTGTTTTTGCTGGTGTTCTCAGCGGTGGTGTTTTTTGCGCCGGAGTTTGGTGGATATTTCCTCGAATACAACAACTTCATTCCGGCTGACCCACTGAAGACTCCGGCGCACATCGCCCCGGTGTGGTATTTCACGCCCTATTATTCGATGCTACGTGCAACCACTGATTTATTGGTTAACGTGATCTGTGTGGTGGCTGCGGTGGGGGCATTGTTGGCGGCTGCCAAAGCGCCCATGCCCACCCTGTTCAAGGGCGTTGTAGTTGCTGCCGCCGCAGTGGCCATTGTGCTGCTGAAGGTCTTTGATGCCAAGTTTTGGGGCGTCGTGGTGATGGGCGGCGCGGTCATTATTTTGTTTTTCTTGCCGTGGTTGGACTACAGCCCGGTTAAGTCCATCCGCTATCGACCGACCTGGCACAAATGGTTGTATGGAATTTTTGTAGTGAATTTCTTCGTGCTTGGTTACTTGGGTATTCAGCCAGTGTCACTGTGGGGCGAGCGCATTTCACAGGTTGGCACACTTCTCTACTTTGGCTTCTTTTTGTTGATGCCTTGGTGGAGTCGTCTGGGTGAATTCAAGCCGGTGCCCGATCGGGTTGTCTTTGCGCCGCACTGATCAACAACAATTAGTGCCCGTTCATTGGTTGCCCGCAACGTTTGATTGCACTCTGTCGGCTGCTCCTATCATGAAGAGAATCCTCATTGCATTTTTCGCCGCGGTTGCCTTTGCTGGCGGCGCGATGGCGGCTGGCGGCCCTGCGGTCGACCTAGCCAAAGCCCCAGGCAAAACAACCGATATGGCGGCGTTGCAAAATGGCGCTAAGGTTTTTGCGAACTACTGCCTTAGCTGCCATTCAGCCGCCTTCATGCGGTACAACCGCCTGGCGGATATTGGCCTGACCGAGCAGCAGATTAAAGACAATCTGCTGTTTACCGGTGCCAAGGTGGGCGACGTCATGCGCGCCTCCATTAACCCACGCGAGGCCAAAGACTGGTTTGGCGCCAATCCCCCGGACCTAACTCTGATTACTCGGTCGCGCAACACGTATTCAACGCTAGGCACCGATTATATCTATACCTTGCTGCGGTATTACTATCGCGATGAAACTAAGGTCACTGGTTGGAACAACTTGGCGTTCCCAAACATCGGTATGCCTCATGTCTTGTGGGAACTACAGGGCGAACGCAAGCCGGTGTTTGAAAAGCGCAGCAGCCATGGGCACGAAATCAATGCGCTCGTCGGCTGGGAGCAGGTGAAGCCGGGGACCATGTCAACCCGTGAGTATGACCAAACCATTTCGGACTTGGTCGCTTACTTGCAGTGGATGTCTGAGCCCAACCAGAACCGACGGGTAGCTATTGGCGCCTGGGTGATCTTGTTCCTGGGTATCTTCACGGTGATTGCTTGGCGACTGAACGCTGCCTATTGGAAAGACGTTAAGTAGGCGGACGTTTGGCTCGTTCCTGGGGCGGGTGGTGCCGAGTGGCGCACCCAACCTAGGCCGGGAGTGGTGGTCACGATTCGTGCCCCACTCCCTTTTGATTTTAGGAGTTCTCGAAATATGATGGTGCTTTATTCCGGTACGACCTGCCCGTTTTCACATCGTTGCCGGTTTGTCCTGTTCGAAAAGGGAATGGACTTTGAAATCCGTGACGTTGACCTGTACAACAAGCCGGAAGACATCAATGTCATGAATCCGTACGGTCAGGTGCCGATCTTGGTAGAGCGAGACCTGATTTTGTATGAGTCCAACATCATCAACGAATATATTGATGAACGCTTTCCGCATCCGCAATTGATGCCTGGTGATCCGGTGGATCGGGCCCGAGTGCGGCTATTTTTGCTCAACTTTGAGAAGGAGCTTTTTGTCCATGTGTCTGCGTTGGAAAATCGCACGCTGAAAGGCAATGACAAGGTATTGGACAAAGCCCGC
Source organism: Comamonadaceae bacterium (assembly GCA_013297985.1). Classification (GTDB taxonomy): domain Bacteria; phylum Pseudomonadota; class Gammaproteobacteria; order Burkholderiales; family Burkholderiaceae_C; genus JAAFIY01. The sequence goes on from JAAFIY010000085.1 coordinate 3,375, forward strand.
AGCCAAATTCGCGATCGCTTGACCCAGTTGGCGCCGGTGTTCTTGAAGAACAAGTTCATGCTGGGCGACAGTTTCTCAATGCTGGACGTCGCAATTGCGCCGCTCTTGTGGCGCTTGGATGCCTACGGGATTGAACTCAGCAAGAATGCGGCGCCGCTGCTGAAGTACGGCGAGCGAATTTTCTCCCGTCCAGCTTACATTGAGGCCCTGACGCCTTCAGAGAAAGTGATGCGTAAGTAATTGTGGCTGTCGAGCGCTACGCTGTGACTGATACCAGTTCCACCCGGCCGTATTTGATTCGCGCTATCCATGAATGGTGCGCGGACAATGGGTTGACGCCTTATGTGGCGGTGCAGGTGGATGACGTGGTGCAGGTGCCGCGTGAATACGTCAAGAACGGCGAGATCGTGCTGAATATCAGCTACGACGCCACCAACGGCCTAGCGCTTGGAAACGAATTCATCGAGTTCAAGGCGCGTTTCGGCGGCGTGCCCCGGGACATCTTGATTCCAGTGGGTCGGGTGATTGCGATCTATGCGCGTGAAAACGGGCAGGGTATGGCCTTTCCGGCGCCAGTTTCTCCTAGCGACGCGCCGGTCCGCGCTGGGCCTACTTTGATGCGGTTGGCCACCACTCCCAAAGTCGAAGATTTGTTGCCCGCCGTGGAGCCTGATGCCGCTGCGCCTGTGAGTGTTTTCGGCGGTGGCCAGCGTCACGCGGATGGGCCCGACAAGTCGGCCGGTAATGTGCCCGTGGTCGCCGAATCAGTTGCGCAAGCGTCGGCCGGCGTTGATGTGGAGGCGCAGCCCAATTCACCTGGGCGGCCGTCTGTTGCGCCATCTGCTAAGAGTGAACTGCGGCCGCCCAATCGCCAATCTGGTGCGGGTGGTGGCGTCGCACTGGCTGCAGTCGGCACAGGGCGCGCCGCGCCCGGCCATAGTGGAGACTTGGGCGACTCTAGTGGGACGGCCTCGCGCATGGGCGCGGATTCGGTGAAGTCGGATACCAGTGGCGAGAGTGGCAGTCCCGAGGGGCAGCCTCCACGTCCGCGCGGCGGCGGCAAGCCCCCTCTCAAGCGAATCAAGTAGACGTCCGTGGCTTGCTGCGAAAGCGGCATCGGGTGTGCCGGGAGGCTCGCACCTACAATGCGCGCCTGCGCCGACTTAGCTCAGTTGGTAGAGCAACCGCCTTGTAAGCGGTAGGTCATCAGTTCGAATCCGATAGTCGGCACCACACAAGCCTGGGATTGCCCATCTAGGCGCTTCAGTCAGCAGACTTGCTGATCTTGATGCGTACCTCAATGGCGCAGCCCAGCTTGGCCTGGGCAAGCGCGGCCAGGGTAGGTACGCTTTGGCGCAGCTTGGCGGCCTCCGCATTGCCCGGCACCATCAAGGTCCAGCCGCTTTCTTGTAAGGTGGAAGGCGTCACCCGAAGCAAACCTAGTTCGGGGGAAGATGCAGTGGCTAGGTGCCACAAATCGCGGGAACGTCGCAGAGAGCTCAAGCCCGCAGATAACTGTGGCGCCGCTTGGGCGGCTTCAAGCGCAGTGACTGACGCTGACAGCGGTGGCTGTCGCTGACTGGCTTGCCCCAACGGCGGCAGTGAGGTCAAACCAGGGTGGGGGCGAGGAGCAGACATGCACATCATTATCTTGAGCTCGGCCAATGGGCGCAGCCAACATTTGCAGCTTGATGGCCCGCGTCTGTGGGGCGTGGTCGTCGGCGCAGCGGCTTTGGTGCTGCTGATCGCGATGCTGCTGGGCCATTGGATCGTTATGGTGGGGGCGCGCAACGGCTGGCCCGTTGTTAGCGGCGTGGTGCGCGAAGCCGCACATGAACATGTGGCAACCCAAGAACGCTTTCTGCGCGACAACATCGACGCCATGGCGCGCCAGGTGGGGGAACTTCAGGCGCGATTGGTGCAGCTCGAATCTTTGCAAGAGCGGGTGACGGGCCTGGCGGGCGCGGGTGTGGGCGCCGCCCCTAAAGGCGCGCCGGGCAGAGGGGGCGCCTTGCTCGCGGCCAGACCGCTCAGTCTGGAAGAGCTTCGCGCAGAACTCGCAGCCGCCGACACCACCAGCGCGCGGCAACTCGATTGGTTGGCTCGGGCAGAAGAGTCCTTGTTCGAAGCGAACCTCAAACGTTTGGCGCAGCCAACCGCGCGGCCGGTGGTGGGCGCGCCGGTCGGCTCACCGTTTGGCTGGCGCATTGACCCCTTTACGGGTGGCCAGGCACTGCATGCCGGGTTGGACTTTCAAGCCGACACAGGTACCCCTATTTTGGCTGCCGCCGGTGGGGTGGTGATTGCGCAGGAGTGGCACGCCGCGTTCGGCAATTTGGTCGAGGTGGACCACGGCAACCAGCTCGTTACCCGCTATGCGCATGCCTCCAAGGTGCGGGTGCGCAAGGGCGATTTGGTGCGCCGTGGGCAGCACATTGCCGATGTCGGGGCTACCGGCCGCGCCACGGGCCCCCACCTGCACTTTGAGGTGTTGGTCAGCGGGGTTCCGGTAGATCCGATGCGGTTTTTGGCCCAGGGACAAGCTTTACCAGCCGCTGCGGCCAAGCCAAACCCAGCCGTGCCCAATACCCAGGCTTCCCGCAACTAAAATAGTGGGTTTGCTCGGCACGGGTGCTGATCTCTTTTCCGTGGCTTTGGCCGTGCGGTCTTGAAGCCTAGGGTCAGTGCCTCATTTTTCACAAGGCTGAAGGTCTCGTCTGTTGGCGCGGTCTGTGCGCTACGGGCCCCCGGTGTCAACCCTTTCTCAGCCACCTCACATCCACTTCGGCGGATCAGGCCGTACACGCGCCCTTGGCATGTCGGCTGACCGTTCTATCGCATGAATCTGTCGTTCCTCACCAAGATTTTTGGCAGCCGCAATGAGCGCTTGCTCAAGGGCTATCGCAAGACCGCGCAAGCCATCAGCGCCCTGGAGCCACAGTTTGAAGGCTTGAGCGACGAACAACTGCGCGCCAAGACCGATGAGTTTCGCGACCGCATCGCCAAGGGCGCCAGCCTGGACAGCTTGCTGCCCGAAGCCTTCGCCGTGGTGCGCGAAGGCTCCAAGCGCGTCATGAAAATGCGCCACTTTGACGTGCAGTTGGCCGGTGGCATCGCGCTGCACCAGGGCAAGATTGCCGAAATGCGCACCGGTGAGGGCAAGACGCTCACCGCCACGCTGCCGGTGTACCTCAATGCCTTGAGCGGGCAGGGCGTACACGTGGTGACGGTCAACGACTACCTCGCCCGGCGCGACGCCGAATGGATGGGCCGCCTGTACAACTTCTTGGGGCTCTCCGTTGGCGTGAACGTGCCGCAAAGCAACCGCGAGCAAAAACAAGAGGCCTACAAGGCCGACATCACCTACGGCACCAACAACGAATTTGGTTTTGACTACCTGCGTGACAACATGGTGTATGAGGTGGCTGACCGCGTGCAGCGGCCACTGGCCTACGCCATCGTGGACGAGGTGGACTCGATCCTCATCGACGAGGCCCGCACCCCGCTGATCATCAGCGGCCAGTCTGATGACCAGACCGATGTCTACCAAGCCCTGAACCGGGTGGTGCCCATCCTCAGCCGCCAAGAAGGCGAAGCTGACCCCCGCACTGGTGAAGGCGTCATCAAGCCCGGTGACTTCACGGTGGATGAAAAGCAACGCCAGATTTATCTGACCGAGCAGGGCCACGAAAACGCCGAGCGCATCTTGACTGAGCGCGGCCTGCTGGCCGAAGGCGCCAGCCTGTATGACCCCGCCAACATCCAATTGCTGCACCACCTGTATGCGGCGCTGCGGGCCCATCACTTGTTCAAGCGCGATGAGGCCTATGTGGTGCAAGCCGGTGAAGTGATCATCGTGGACGAGTTCACGGGCCGCTTGATGGCAGGCCGCCGCTGGAGCGATGGCCTGCACCAGGCGGTGGAGGCCAAAGAAGGCGTGGCGGTTCAGCCTGAGAACCAGACCATGGCTTCGATTACCTTCCAGAACTACTTTCGCCTGTACGGCAAGCTGGCGGGCATGACCGGCACGGCCGACACCGAGGCCTATGAGTTCCAGGAAATCTACAGCCTGGATACGGTGGTGATCCCGCCCAACAAGCCCAGCATGCGGCAAGACCAACTAGACCGGGTCTACAAAACAGGCAAAGAAAAGTACGACGCGGCCATTGCTGATATTCGTGATTGCCACGAGCGCGGCCAACCGGTGTTGGTGGGCACCACCTCGATTGAAAACTCCGAGATCATCGCGGGCTTGCTGCGGCAGGCCGAATTGCCGCACCAGGTGCTCAATGCCAAGCAGCACGCATCTGAAGCCTTGATCGTGGCGCAGGCCGGGCGGCCCAAGATGATCACCATTGCCACCAACATGGCCGGCCGTGGTACGGACATCGTGCTGGGCGGCAATCTGGAAAAGATGGCCGAGGCCATTGAAGCCGACGCCAGCTTGGATGAAGCCACCAAAGCCCAGCGCAGCGCCGAAGTGCGCGACAACTGGCAGCGTGACCATGAACTGGTCAAGGCCCAAGGCGGGCTGCGCATCATTGCCACGGAGCGGCACGAATCGCGCCGCATCGACAACCAGTTGCGCGGCCGTTCAGGCCGCCAAGGTGACCCAGGCTCGTCGCGCTTTTACTTGAGCCTGGACGATCCGCTTATGCGCATCTTCGCGGGCGACCGGGTCAAAGCCATCATGGATCGGCTCAAGATGCCCGAGGGCGAGGCCATTGAAGCGGGCATCGTCACCAACAGCATCATGAGCGCGCAGCGCAAGGTGGAAGCCCGCAACTTCGACATGCGCAAGCAGCTGTTGGAGTACGACGATGTGGCCAACGACCAGCGCAAAGTGGTCTACCAGCAGCGCAACACCATTTTGGATGCCACGTCGCTGTCAGAGCAAATTCGCAGTCTGCGCCACGGTTGCTTCACCGACCTAACACGTCAGTACGTGCCTGCCGAATCGGTCGAAGAGCAATGGGATCTGGACGGCCTACAAGGCGCACTCAAGAAAGAGTGGGGCATTGACCTGGACTTGAAGTCCCGGGTGGAGGCCGCAGCCGATTTGGGCGAAGAGGACATTGTGGACATGGTCATCGAGGCCGCTGATGCGACCTATGCGCAAAAGGCCGCCGAAATCGGCGAAGCCAATCTGAACAACTTCAAGCGCGTGGTGCTGCTGCAAACCCTGGACACCCATTGGCGTGAGCACTTGTCGGCACTGGACTATTTGCGCCAGGGCATTCACCTGCGCAGCTACGGCCAAAAGCAGCCCAAGCAGGAATACAAGCGCGAAGCCTTTGAGCTGTTCAGCCAGTTTCTGGACGCGGTCAAAAATGAAGTCACCCGCGTGCTGATGACCATTCAGCTGCGCAGCGCCGACCAAGCCGACGCCGCCGCCGCCCAACTGGAAGACCAAGCGCAGCGCATCACCAACGTGACCTATACCGCGCCCACTGAGACTGGCGAGGCCGAATCGGTGGTGGACCCGGCATCTGTGCCCGGTGCCACGCGTGCAACTGCTGCTGCTGCTGCTGCGGGCCTGGGTGCCGCAGCCGGGCAAATGATCGGCGAGGCCACGCCCGCCCACCTAGTGCCCCGCGTGGGCCGCAATGATCCCTGTCCTTGCGGCAGCGGCAAAAAATACAAAGCTTGTCACGGTAAATTGAGCTGAAGCGCTTATATATAGGGCGCAAGCAGCTATCAAAAATATAGCTGCTCTGCTGTCGGTGGCGGTGGCTCGCAGCGGCGCACCTCCATCTGGCCCCTTGCCAAAAGCCACAAGGAAATCCGCCATGCCCGTTGATTTGGTCGCCCCCAACCCCGCTGAATTGCATGCCGTCAGGGGCTTGAAGATCGGCGTTACGCAAGCGCATGTGCGCAAGCCCAATCGCAAAGACCTGAGCGTGCTGCTGCTCGACGAAGGCGCCGCAGTGGGGGCGGTGTTCACCCAAAACCGCTTCTGCGCCGCGCCGGTGCAGGTGTGCCGTCAGCATTTGGGCGCGGGCCACGGCATTCGAGCGCTGGTCATCAACACCGGCAACGCCAATGCAGGCACCGGTGAGCCCGGCCTCATCAACGCCCGCGCCACCTGCATCGCCTTGGCGCGGCAGTTGGAGGTGTCGCCCGAGCAAGTGCTGCCCTTTTCCACCGGCGTGATCATGGAACCGCTGCCTTTGGCCCGCATTGAAGCTGGCCTGCCCCACGCAGTGGCCGCAGCCACGCCCGCAAACGGTGCTGCCTGGGCCAATTTGGCTGAAGGCATCATGACCACCGACACCGTGCCCAAGGCCGCCAGCCGCCGCGTCACGCTGCCCAGTGGCGTGGCCGTCAGCATCAGCGGCGTGAGCAAGGGCGCGGGCATGATCCGCCCCAACATGGCCACCATGCTGGGCTTTATGGCCACCGATGCAGCGATTGCCCCAGGCCTCATGGATGAAGTGGCACGCCGTTTGGCGGACGTGAGCTTTAACCGCATCACCATCGACGGCGACACATCTACCAACGACAGCTTTGTGGTGATGGCCACCGGCCAAGCAGGAGGCTCGCCCGTCACTGCGCTGGACTCAGCCGACGGCGCCGCGCTCATGCAAGGCTTGACGGCAGTGGCCCAACAGTTGGCGCAAGCCATCGTGCGCGATGGCGAGGGCGCCACCAAGTTCATCACCATCACCGTCGAAGGCGGGCGCGACGCGGCCGAATGCCGCTCGGCCGCCTATGCCATTGCGCACTCGCCTTTGGTGAAAACTGCCTTCTTCGCCAGTGACCCCAACCTGGGCCGCATCTTGGCGGCGGTGGGCTATGCGGGCATTGCTGACTTGGACCAAAGCCGCATCAGCCTGCATCTGGATGACGTGGCCATCGTCACCGACGGTGGCCGCCGGGCCGACTACCGCGAAGAAGACGGCTCTCGGGTCATGAAGCAAAGCGAAATCACCATTCGCATCGGGCTGGGTCGCGGCACAGCGTCCGACACCGTGTGGACTTGCGACTTGAGCCACGACTACGTGAGCATCAACGCCGACTATCGCTCTTGAAACCGGCCCCGGCGCCGCCTTGCTGTGAACCCATCGTTTGAACATCTGCTGCAGCGCGCTGACGCGCTCATCACCCGCATTGAAAGTGTTTTGCCGCAGCCTTTGGGCGCACCAGACTGGCAAGCCTCGGTGGCGTTTCGCTACCGAAAACGTAGCAGCGGACACGGTGTTCTAGAGCCGGTGCGGCACTTAGGCCAATTGAGCCTGAACGACCTAAAAGAGATCGAACCGCAAAAAGAAAAAATCCAGCGCAACACCGCGCAGTTTGTGGCGGGCAAACCGGCCAACAACGTGCTGTTGACCGGCGCACGCGGCACGGGCAAAAGCAGTCTGATCAAGGCCTGCCTGAACACCTACGCAAAAGACGGTCTGCGCCTGATTGAGATGGACAAGGCCGACTTGGTGGACCTGCCCGATGTGGTGGACGTGGTGGCCGAGCGGCCCGAGCGCTTCATCGTCTATTGCGATGACTTGAGCTTTGAAGATGGCGAGCCGGGCTACAAGGCGCTCAAAAGCATCTTGGATGGCTCTGTGTCGGCCGCGTCGCCCAACGTGCTGATTTACGCCACCAGCAACCGGCGCCACTTGCTGCCCGAGTACCTGAAGGAGAACCTCACTTACACCCACACCGCCGATGGTGAGGTGCACCCTGGTGAGGTGATCGAAGAAAAAATCAGCCTGTCTGAGCGCTTTGGTTTGTGGGTGAGCTTCTACCCCTTCAGCCAAGACGAATACTTGGCCATTTGCGCGCAGTGGCTGCAGCACTTTGGCGTGGGTGCGGCGGCCATCGAGGCCGCTCGGCCCGAGTCCTTGGTGTGGGCGCTCGAGCGTGGCTCGCGCAGTGGCCGCGTGGCCTACCAATTTGCCCGCGATTACGCCGGGCGCCACGCCAGCGCATGAGCGCGATGCAGCCGCCGGAGGCGCCCGTGAGCCGCACCCTGGTGGCTGACGGTGATCGCCCCCGCGAAGGTGGAGCCCAGCGCCCGGTGGTGGACGTGGCCGTCGGCATCTTGCTGCGCACTGACGGCGCGTTTTTGATGTGCAGCCGCCCGGCAGGTAAAGCCTATGCGGGTTATTGGGAGTTCCCGGGCGGCAAGGTGGAGCCCGGCGAAACGCTGCCCCAAGCGCTGGCGCGCGAACTTGCTGAAGAACTCGGCATTCAAGTGCCGCTGAGCGCCATTTCGCCCTGGCGCGAACAAATGGTGGACTACCCGCACGCCCATGTGCGGCTGCAGTTTTGCCGCGTCACCGCCTGGAGCGGCACCCTGCAAATGTTGGACGGCCAAGAGGCCCGGTGGCAGACCTTGCCGCCGCAGGTGTCGCCGATCTTGCCAGGCGCAATACCGGTGTTGGCTTGGCTGGCTGAAGCCTGATTTTGCAAAACACCGTTGCGTTGCGGTGGCTACCACAGGGCATTGATTCCAAATACCCTCCTGCGCTGTGTTGGCCCTTTGCTCCAAGAGGCACATGAACCCGCTCGAATTCACCTACACCGCACTGCCCAGCCGCGTCGTTTTTGGCGTCGGCTCGCTGGGGCAATTGGGTGCTGAAATTGAGCGCCTGGGCGCTCACCGTGCGCTGGTGCTGTGCACACCTGAGCAGCGCGCCAGCGCCCAACGGGTCGCTGAATTGCTCGGCAGCCGGGCGGTGGGGATATTTGACCGCGCGGTGATGCATGTGCCGATTGAAACGGCGCGTGAAGCGCGTGCGCAAGCCACCCGTCTCGGCGCCGACTGCGCTGTGGCCATCGGCGGCGGCTCCACCACCGGCCTGGGCAAAGCCATCGCACTGGATTCGGGCCTGCCGATTGTGGCCATACCCACCACCTACGCGGGCTCAGAAATGACGCCCATCTACGGCATCACCGAAGGCGGCATCAAGAAGACCGGGCGCGATGCGCGCGTGCTGCCCCGCACGGTGATCTACGACCCCGACCTATCGGCCACCTTGCCCTTGGGCCTGAGCGTCACCAGTGGCTTGAACGCCATCGCCCATGCAGCCGAAGGCCTGTATGCGCACGACGGCAACCCGATCATGTCGCTAATGGCGGAAGACGGCATTCGCGCCATCGGGCAGGCCTTGCCAGCGTTGAAAACTCAGCCCACCGACGCCCAAGCACGCGCCCAGGCCTTGTACGGTGCATGGCTGTGCGGCGCGGTGCTGGGCGCAGTGGCCATGGGCATTCATCACAAACTGTGCCACACCCTGGGTGGCAGCTTCAATTTGCCCCACGCGGAGACCCACACCGTGATGCTGCCCCATGCGCTGGCCTACAACGCCGCCGCCGCACCGGTGGCCATGCAGCGCATTGCACGCGCGCTGGGCGCCCCTGCAGGCGTGAGTGCGGCGCAGGCCGTGTTTGATTTGGCCGCCGCCAGCGGCGCGCCCACCGCACTCGAAGGCATCGGCATGCCCGCCGATGGGCTGCAGCGGGTGGTGGAACTGGCCCTCACGCAGCAATACCCCAACCCACGACCGCTGGAGCGCGCCGCCTTGGCGCAACTCATGGCCGATGCATTTGAGGGACGCCGACCCGGCTGACCCGTCTGGGGCCTTCGACGATTTGCTCTTTAGATCGCCCTGACCGACGCGCCAAACGGGGCTTTGCTAGCGCACCGATAGATGTGTACTGCCCTCGATTTGCTGCACGCTGATCGACGGGGCTCCGAGTGCGTTTCACGCCCGCTGCCGAATCACCGCGCTGATTTCCTCGGCCGCTTCTTGCAAAGCGGGCAGCAATTCTTTTTGCATAGCGCGTGGGCCGTAGCGACTGGTTTGGCTGCTGACGTTCAGCGCGGCCACGGCGCGGCCATCGCGGCCCGCAATCGGCACCGCCATTGAAATCAAGCCTTCTTCAAGCTCTTCCACCACGATGCAGTAGCCCCCTTTGCGGGCCTGCGCCACCCGGTCGGCGATGTCGCTGGCGTCTAGTAGCGTGCGGCTGGTGTAGGCCTTTAATCGCTGGCGCTGCAGGCTGGGGCGCCAGTGGGCATCGGGCAAATCGGCCCACAGCACGCGGCCCAGCGAAGTGCAAAAAGCGGGCAGCCGCGAACCCACGCCCAAAGACAAACGCAAAAACTTCTGCGCCGGGACCCGGGCCACGTAGACGATGTCGTCGCCGTCCAGCACGGCGGCCGATGTGCTTTCGCCCGTGCGGGCCGTCAGGGCTTGCATGACGGGCTCGGCCACATCCCAAAGGGGCTGCGCGCTCAGGTAGGCATAGCCCAACTCCAAGATGCGCGGGGTAAGTTGAAAGTGCCGCTGGTCTGCGCGCACATAGCCCAGTGTTTGCAGGGTGAGCAAGATGCGCCGGGCCCCTGCCCGGGTGAGGCCTGTGGTTTGCGCCACCTGCGTCAGCGTTTGCTGGGGCCGTTCGGCTGAAAAACAGCGGATGACGGCCAAGCCACGAGCAAACGATTGGACGTAGCCATCGCCTGGCGCGGGGGCATCGAGCTCATCAGGTGCTTGCGGAAGCTTCATGAGGGATCTAGAATTCGGTTCGTTATTGGAACATATGTTCGCGTATAGAACAAGTGAATCGGCCCCTGCGCTTGTGTGTCGGTGAGCCTTGGCCGCAGAAAAGGATTGCCCATGATCAACAAAATCGCCCCCAGCGTTGAAGCTGCGTTAAGCGGCATCGCCGACGGCTCCACCGTGCTCATCGGTGGCTTTGGCACCGCTGGCATTCCCAACGAACTGATTGAGGGCTTGATTACCCAAGGCGCGCGTGACCTGACGGTGGTCAACAACAACGCGGGCAACGGCGACAGCGGGCTGGCCGCATTACTCAAGTCGGGGCGGGTGCGCAAGATCATTTGCAGCTTTCCGCGCCAGGCCGACAGCCATGTGTTTGACGCGCTGTACCGCAGCGGTCAGATTGAGCTGGAACTGGTGCCCCAAGGCAATCTGGCCGAACGCATCCGCGCGGCAGGCGCTGGCGTGGGCGCCTTCTTCACACCCACTGGCTACGGCACTGAGCTAGCGCTGAACGCCGACAAAACCCCCAAAGAAACCCGCGTCATCAACGGCCGCCCTTACGTGCTGGAGTACCCCATCTTTGGCGATGTGGCCCTGATCAAGGCGGAATGTGGTGACCGCTGGGGCAACCTTACCTACCGCAAAGCTGCCCGCAACTTTGGACCCATCATGGCCACTGCGGCCAAGCGCACCGTGGCCTCGGTATTTGAGCTGGCCGAGCTGGGTCAGATGAACCCCGAGCACATCGTCACCGCTGGCATCCACGTGAGCGCCGTCGTGCACATTGCCCGCGTGGCCACCCAGGCCGGTGGCTACAAAGCGGCGGCTTGATGGGCATCCCACACCTGCCCAACTGACACAGAACAAAATGAGCGCTACCGCCCTATCTATCGCCCCGAGCAGCTACAAAAAGCGTAGCAAAGACGAATTGGCCGCTCGGGTGGCCCAAGACATCCACGACGGCGCCTATGTCAACCTGGGCATCGGCATGCCCACCGCCGTGGCCAACCACATTCCAGCGGGGCGAGAAGTCATCTTGCACAGCGAAAACGGCATCCTGGGCATGGGCCCCGCCCCCGCTGCGGCTGACGAAGACTATGACCTCATCAACGCAGGCAAGCAGCCGGTGACGCTGCTGCCTGGCGGCGCCTACTTTCACCATGCCGACAGCTTTGCCATGATGCGCGGCGGCCATCTAGACATTTGTGTACTGGGCGCTTTTCAGGTGTCGGCTACCGGTGACTTGGCCAATTGGCACACCGGTGAAACGGGCGCCATTCCCGCTGTGGGCGGGGCGATGGACTTGGCCATTGGCGCCAAGCAAACCTGGGTGATGATGGACCTTCTCACCAAGCAAGGCGCCAGCAAGATCGTGGCGCATTGCAGCTATCCGCTCACCGGTATTGGCTGCGTCAAACGCATCTATTGCGACTACGGCACCTTGGCCTGCACGCCTGAGGGCTTGCAGTTCATCGACCTGGTGCCGGGCCTGAGCCTGCACACCTTGCAAGAGCTGGTGGGCCTGCCAATTCGCGCTGCCGCCTAAAGCTCCTCTTACTTTGTTCCAAACACACCCATGACCGAAGCCTTCATTTGCGACGCTGTCCGCACCCCCTTTGGCCGCTATGGCGGCGCCCTGTCTGGCATTCGCACCGACGACTTGGCTGCCATTCCTTTGAAAGCGCTGGCCGATCGTTACCCCCAGCTCGATTGGGCAGCTGTCAGCGACGTCATCTACGGCTGCGCCAACCAAGCCGGTGAAGACAACCGCAACGTGGCCCGCATGGCCCTGCTGCTGGCTGGGCTGCCGCAAGATGTGCCCGGCGCCACCATCAACCGCTTGTGTGGATCAGGCTTAGACGCAGTAGGCACCGCCGCCCGCGCCATCAAGGCTGGCGAGGCCACGCTGATGGTGGCTGGCGGCGTTGAAAGCATGAGCCGCGCGCCCTTTGTGATGCCCAAGGCCACCAGCGCTTTCAGCCGCGACAACGCGGTGTATGACACCACCATTGGCTGGCGCTTTGTGAACCGTCTCATGAAAGAGCGCTACGGCGTGGACAGCATGCCCGAGACGGCCGAGAACGTCGCCGCCGACTATGGCATCAGCCGCGCCGCCCAAGACGCGATGGCGCTGGCCAGTCAAACCAAAGCCATCGCGGCGCAGCAGCGCGGCTTTTTTGACGCCGAAATCGTGCCCGTCACCATCCCCCAAAAGAAGGGCGACGCCATCGTCGTGAAGGCCGACGAACACCCCCGCGCCACCACGCTGGAAGCGCTGGCCAAGCTCAAGGGCGTGGTCAAGC
>JAAFIY010000086.1 GCA_013297985.1 Comamonadaceae bacterium
GAGCCTTCAAGCCACACCGGTGGTGCAGACCCTGCGCGTGATACCGGTGGCCGGGCGCGACAGCATGCTGCTCAATTTGAGCGGCGCGCACGGCCCGTTTTTTACCCGCAACCTGCTCATCCTGACCGACAGCGCGGGCCGCACTGGCGTGGGCGAAGTCCCCGGCGGCGAAAAAATCCGGCAAACCCTCGAAGACGCGCGCAGCTTGGTGGTCGGCCAGCCCCTGGGCGCCCACCAGGGGCTGTTGCAGCGCGTGCAGCAGGCCTTTGCCGACCGCGACAGCGGCGGGCGCGGGCTGCAAACCTTTGACTTGCGCACCACCATCCATGCCGTGGCGGCCATTGAGTCGGCCCTGCTCGATTTGTGGGGTCAGCACTTGGGTGTGCCTGTGGCGGCCTTGCTTGGCGAGGGCCAGCAACGCAATGCGGTACCCGTCTTGGGCTATTTGTTCTACATCGGGGACGCGCAGCAAACCGATTTGCCCTATGCACGCGATTTGGGCGCCGCTGACGATTGGGGGCGCCTGCGCCACGAAGCCGCCCTCACCCCAGACGCCATCGTGCGCCTGGCCGAAGCCGCCCAGCAACGCTATGGCTTTGAAGACTTCAAGCTCAAGGGCGGTGCCCTGCGCGCCCAGGCCGAAATTGACACGGTGCGGGCCTTGCACCAGCGCTTTCCCACCGCCCGCGTCACCATCGACCCCAACGGCGGCTGGCTGCTTAAAGATGCGGTGCGGCATCTGCGTGACCTGCGTGGCGTGCTGGCCTATGCCGAAGACCCCTGCGGCGCCGAGGACGGCTATTCAGGCCGCGAAGTGATGGCGGAATTCAAGCGCGCCACCGGCTTGCCCACGGCCACCAACATGGTGGCCACCGACTGGCGTCAACTGAGCCACGCGCTCGCCCTGCAGGCGGTGGACATCCCTCTGGCCGATCCGCATTTTTGGACGATGGCGGGCTCAGTGCGCGTGGCGCAAACCTGCCGCGACTGGGGCCTGACCTGGGGCTCGCACTCCAACAACCACTTCGATGTGTCGCTGGCCATGTTCACCCACGTGGCCGCTGCGGCACCCGGGCGCGTCACCGCCATCGACACCCATTGGATTTGGCAAGACGGCCAGCGGCTCACCACCCAGCCCCTACAAATCAGCGCAGGCCAAATCCAGGTGCCTACCCAACCCGGGCTGGGGGTGCAGCTGGACATGGCCCAAGTGGAGGCCGCCCACCAGCTGTATTTGCAGCACGGCCTGGGCGCGCGCGACGACGCCATGGCCATGCAATACCTGATTCGCGGCTGGACCTTCAACCCCAAGCGCCCAGCGCTTGACCGCTGACAGCGCGGGTCTGCCAGACCTGTGCAAACCGGTCGATACAATGAATTTCGTTGTGTGGGTCGGGCGCTGCTTCTTGCCGCTGGCCCCACTGCCGACTTAACCGCCCAGCCTGCCCAATGCCCATGAAAGTGATCGGTGCCATCACCAGCCCCTACGCCCGCAAGGTGCGCATCGTGATGGCCGAAAAAAAGCTGGACTACCAGTTTGTGCTGGAAGACGTTTGGGCGGCTGACACCAAAATTGCCGAAGCGAACCCGCTGGGCAAAGTGCCCTGCCTGGTGATGGAAGGCGGCGAGGCGCTGTTTGATTCACGCGTGATCGTTGAATACCTCGACACCCTGTCGCCCGTGGGCAAGCTCTTGCCCACCGTGGGCCGCGAGCGCGCAGAAGTCAAAACCTGGGAAGCGCTGGCTGACGGCCTGCTAGACGCCGCCATCTTGGCGCGGCTAGAAGCCACCTGGGCCGGCCGCAGCAAGGCGCAGCGCAGCCAAGCCTGGATTGACCGGCAGCTGGCCAAGATCCACGCCGCCCTGGCCGCCATGGGCCGCGGCCTGGGCGACAAGCCCTTTTGCTGCGGCATCCACCTGAGCTTGGCCGATGTGGCGGTGGGCTGTGCCTTGGGCTACCTGGACTTTCGCTTTCCCGACATCGATTGGCGCGCCGCGCATCCCAATTTGCACAAGCTGCAAGACAAGCTCATGCAGCGTCAAAGCTTTATCGATACCCAACCCGCCTGATCGCCATGGCGGGCCAGTTTGCCCATGCGCCCGAGGTCTGGGCGCGGTTTGCAAGCCTGCACTGCAGCGCGTGGGTGGTCAGTGGCATCGACACCGCTACGCCCCCTGCCGACACCACCGCTGCGCTGGCCCCTTGGCTCGACCGCGCGCGCCAGCGCTTGGCCGCGCAAGCCGAGGGCGAATGGCCTTCTATCTCTGCTTGGCGCCGCACCTTTTCGGCCATGGGTCTAAAGCCCACCCAATACCGCTGCGCAGCCGAGGCGCTGTTGCGTCGCTTGCGCAAAGAAAACGGCCTGCCCACCCTGCACCCGTTGGTGGATGCCTATAACGCCGTGTCAGTGGCCTGGGGCTTGCCGATTGCGGCGCTGGACCTGGCCGCCATCCACGGCAGCTTGACGGTGCGCCCCGCCGCAGGCGGCGAAGCGCACACCACCTTCGGCGGCGACAACGAACCCGCCGAGGCGGGTGAAATCATCTTTGCCGACGACGCGGACCACGCCCACGCGCGGCGCTGGTGCCACAAGCAAAGTGCGCGGTCGGCCATCAGCTCCGCCACGGGGCGTGCGCTCGTGGTGGTGGAAGGGCAGCATGCCGATGCGGCTGTGGACGTGGCCCAGGCCGCCCAAGAGCTGGCGGCGCTGCTGCAAGGCTGGGGCATGCGCTGCACGCCGGTTCAGGCACTGAGCGCGCACCACCCAGCCGTGCCATGGGGTTGACGCGCTGGGCTAAGTCAATCCCCGCGCAGGCGCACCGCGCTAGGCCTAACCCGGCGCAAAACCCCGTTCGCGAATGATGCGGGCCCAGGTGCGGGTGTAGGCCTGCTCGCGCGCGTGCAGGGTGGCCGCATCCATGTAGCCCACGGTGAGGCCCATGCGGGTGAGCGGCTCGGCCAGTGCGGGCTGGGCCAGCACCTTTTGCAGCGCGGCGCCAATTTGTGCGATGGCAGCGGCCGGGGTGGCTTTGGGGGCAAACAGGCCGTAGTAGGGCACGTCTTCAAAACCGGCCACGCCTAGCTCGGCCAAGGTAGGCACGTCAGGCAGCGCAGCTTGGCGTTGGCCACCCAGCACTGCCACCACCCGCACTTTGCCGGCGCGGTGGTTTTCAATGAAATCAGGCACTGATGCGACGCCCGCACCGATCTGGTTGGCCAGCATGTCGGCCATCAGGGGCGCGCTGCCCCGGTAGGGCGCGGCCACCAAGTCCAAGCTGTACTGGCTGGCCAGCAGCTTGACCAAAAACTCAGGCACCGACGCGGGTGCGGGCACGCCCACGTTGCCCTTGCCGCCGCCTGCGCCGCGCACCCAGGCCAAGTATTCGGCCATGGTGCGCGCAGGCGTGCCGCCCGACACGGCAAAGGCATTGACAAAGGTGGCAAACCCCGCCACCGCTGTGAAATCAGCCGCCGGATCAAAGCCCGCACCCTTGACCACCTGCGGCAGGATGCTGATGGTGTGGTCGTGGCTTAAGAACAGGGTGTTGCCGTCGGGCGCCGCTGCTTTCAAGGCTTGCGCGGCAATCTGCCCACCGGCGCCTGCTCGGTTGTCCACAATGACATTGGCGCCCAGCTCATCTTTGAGCTTGTCGCCCAGCATGCGGGCGATGGCGTCGGTGCCGCCGCCGGGCGGAAAGCCCACCAAAATGCGCACGGTGCGCCCACTTTGCGCCCAGGCCCACGGTGCGGCCACGCTGGTAGCGGCGGCGGCTGCGGTGGCGGTGATGAGATGGCGGCGAGTGGGGTGCATCAAAAAACTCCCTCGCTACTTTTTTAGTAGCTGCTTAGGCTGATAAATAGGGCGGAACAGGCCGATTGGCCTTAAAGCCTACCAAGCAAAGATCTTGCCTGGGTTCATGATGTTGTGTGGGTCTAGCGCGTGCTTGATGGTGCGCATCATGTCTACCGCGCCCACACCCGCTTCGTCCACCAAAAAGCCCATTTTGTGCAGGCCCACGCCGTGCTCACCGGTGCAGGTGCCGCCCAGGGCCAGAGCGCGGTTCACCAGTTTGTGATTGAGCTCTTCAGCGGTTTCGCGTTCTGCAGCGATGTTGGGATCCAGCAAATAGCCAAAGTGAAAGTTGCCGTCGCCCACATGGCCCACCAAAAAGTAGGGCAGGCCGCTGGCGTTGGCTTCGGCCACGCTGTCCAACAAACAATCGGCCAGGCGGCTGATGGGTACGCAGGTGTCGGTGCTGATGGCGCGGCAGCCCGGGCGGCTTTGGATGGCGGCAAAGTAGGCGTTGTGCCGCGCCGTCCACAAGCGGGTACGTGCCTCAGGCGTGGTGGCCCACTCGAATGCCTGGCCGCCGCAGTCGGTGGCTATTTCTTGCACCGTGGCGGCTTGCTCTTGCACGCTGGCGGGCGAGCCGTGGAACTCCATCAGCAGCATATGCTCTTCACGCAGGCCCAATTTGCTGTGGGCGTTGACCATGCGCACCGTGTTGTCGTCAATCAGTTCGCAGCGGGCAATGGGCACACCGAGCTGAATGGTCTGAATCACGCACTGCACCGCATCCGCAATGCTGGGAAAGCTGCAGGTGGCGGCTGAAATGGCCTCTGGCAGCGGGTACAGCCGCAGGGTGACTTCAGTGATCACACCTAGCGTGCCTTCGCTGCCCACCATCAGGCGCGTCAGGTCATAGCCCGCGCTGCTTTTTTTGGCGCGCGTTCCGGTGCGAATGATGCGGCCATCAGCAGCCACTACTTCGAGCGCCAGCACGTTTTCACGCATGGTGCCGTAGCGCACGGCGTTGGTGCCGCTGGCGCGGGTGGCGCTCATGCCGCCCAGCGTCGCATCAGCGCCCGGATCAATGGGGAAGAACAGGCCGCTGCTTTTGATCTCTTCATTGAGTTGCTTGCGCGTCACGCCCGCTTGCACCGTCACGGTGAGGTCTTCGGCGTTAAGGCTCACGATGCGGCTCATGCGGCTCAGATCAATGCTGATGCCGCCTTGCACCGCCAGCAAGTGGCCTTCAAGTGAGGAACCCACGCCAAACGGAATGACGGGTACGCGGTGCTGTGCGCACAAGGTGACGGCGTCGGCGACGTCGGCGGTGCTCTCAGCAAACACCACGGCGCTAGGCGGCGGCGCGGTAAAAGACGATTCATCGCGCCCATGCTGTTCGCGCACCACCAGTGCGGTGCTGCACCGATCGCCAAACCGAGCCTTGAGTTCATCGACAAACGCGGCGGGCACCTCGCGCAGGGCGATTTCGGGCAACAGATGGGCGGTGGCGGTGGGTGCGTTCATGGCGGTCTCCGATGTGGGCTTGTGGCGGTGGGTGGCAACAGCTTGTGGCTGTCATCAAATCATAGGCTGCAAATGCTAGAAGGCGTGTATTGGAAGGCCCTTTGCATGAACTCCACCGAACGCCCCGCACCCCAGAAGCCCGATAAATTTGAGGGCTTCTATGCCGACCTGCTCGACGGCTATGACGAAGAGCTGGAACTGGAATTTGAAGACCGCGAGACCGATCCCGCTACCGGGGCCCCGCTGCCCATGACCGCCGAGCGCCGCGAACAACGGCGCAGCTACTTCAAAAATCTGTTCAGCCTGCAGCGGGAGTTGGTCAAGCTGCAAGACTGGGTGGTGCACGCTGGGCTGAAGGTGGTGGTGCTGTTTGAGGGCCGCGACGCCGCAGGCAAGGGCGGTGCCATCAAGCGCATCACCCAGAGGCTGAACCCGCGCATTTGCCGCGTGGCCGCGCTGCCCGCGCCCAACAGCCGCGAACGCACCCAGTGGTACTTTCAGCGTTATGCACAGCACCTGCCCGCTGCCGGTGAGATGGTGCTGTTTGACCGCAGTTGGTACAACCGCGCTGGGGTTGAGCGGGTGATGGGCTTTTGTACCGACGCTGAGCTAGACGAGTTCTTCCGCTCGGTGCCTGAGTTTGAAAAGATGCTGGTGCGATCAGGCATCACGCTTATCAAGTACTGGTTTTCGATTTCGGACGAAGAGCAAAACAGCCGCTTTTTGGGCCGCATCCACGATCCGCTCAAGCAGTGGAAGTTAAGCCCCATGGATTTGGAATCGCGCCGCCGTTGGGAGGAATACACCAAAGCCAAAGAGGTGATGCTGGAGCGCACCCACATCCCCGAAGCCCCGTGGTGGGTGGTGCAAGCGGTGGACAAGAAGCGCGCCCGGCTCAATTGCATCCACCACTTGCTGCAGCAGATTCCCTATCAAGAAATCGAGCGCCCGGTGATCACCCTGCCCGAGCGGCAGCGACACGACGACTACACCCGCCACCCAGTGCCCGCTTCGATGTTTGTGCCTGAGGTGTACTGAGCACTGCGGCAAGGCTGTGCCCTGGCCGACTTCGCCTGAGACATCTTTGCAGGGTCAACTGCGGCGCGTGTACTGGTGCAGCCGCGCCAGCAGCCGCTCTTTCATGGTGGGCGAAATAGCTGCCGCTTCGATGAGGGTGGGCCACGTGTCAACCGCTTGGTCGGCGCAGCGGCGCAGCGCCGTCGCGGCGGGCTTTTCGGCCAGCCCTAAACGGGCGCAGAAGTCGCGCACCACTGCAGGGGTGAGCTTGGCGCTGGGGTCAGGGCGGGCGCCGGGCTTGGGCGGCACCAAGTGCAGGGCGCGGCCCCGCGGGGCGATGCCGTAGGCAGCGTAGGCCACCAGGTCGTAGGCGGGCGGTAGTTCGGGCGTGTGGCCGTCGGGGTAGCGCAAGCCAATGTTCTTTAAGTGCATGTCCGGGTTGCCCATCAGGTCGTTGACCCAGATGCGGCGCAGCAACTCGTGCACTGCAGGCTCGCCCAAAGACGGCGTGGCCAGCAGCACGGCGGCCACGGTCAGGTAGTCCAGCGTGTACTTGTCTTCGGGCTGCACACCCAGAATTTGGGCGAAGTCTTCGCAGTGGACGCGGCCGCTGGGAGTGTCGGCGTCGCGGTCGTAGCGAAACACCGCCAAAAAGGGTGTGTGGCTGTCGACCGCGCCCAGCTCGTATTGGTGTTGCGCGGCCAGCTGCGCCAGGGGCGCCAGTTCGGCCTGCACCACGCGCACACCCGCAGCGCGCGCCAGTCGCAGCGACAAGTCTTCGAGCTCGGGCAGATGGGGATACTGCGCCGTCGGCAGCTTGGCGATGACGTGGCGCACGGGGCTGTCGTAGCCCTCGTGGCTGAGTTTGGTGCGCGCCACAAAGCGGTCGCCGTCTTTGAGCAAGGCCAGCTTGGCCTGCACGCCGGACACCGAGATGGCGTCATCCAGCGGCGCCGCCACCACCGACATCTCTAGCGCGTCGTGGTCTTGGGTGATGTAGCGCGCCAAATCGTCGCGCGTCAGTTCAGCGGGCCGCGCATGTACATCGCCAGGCAGGTCTTTGCCGGTGGCGGCGAGCAGCTCAAAGTGGTCATTGACACTGCAGGCACGCATGTCCGCGATGCGCGTGCGCAAGGGCCCCTCAGGCAGCAGATTCTGAAAAAAAGCGGGCAGCAGCCAGCCCGCATCGGCTTTGCGCGACAGCGTGCCGTTGAGCAGCGGACTGCCGTAGGCCTTCCACAAAGCGGCTTGCGCCTGCGGGTCGCTGGCGCGCATCGACAGCGACAGCGTGGGCTGAGCCGGATCGTTCAGAAAAGCCTCGTCAGCCACAAAGCGGTTGACCGCGTGGTCGTGTGCCAAGGGATACTGAAACAGCACCCCGATGGGCCGCTCGC
This sequence comes from Comamonadaceae bacterium, assembly GCA_013297985.1. Classification (GTDB taxonomy): domain Bacteria; phylum Pseudomonadota; class Gammaproteobacteria; order Burkholderiales; family Burkholderiaceae_C; genus JAAFIY01. The sequence continues at coordinate 7,727 of JAAFIY010000086.1, forward strand.
CCAGGTAGATCGACAGCGCTTTGACGTTCACAAGCCGGTCCCGCCGGGGCGCGAGGTCGTCAATCGCTTGCGCGCCTCATCCACCACCGACTCCACCACCGCTGGCGCAATCGGCTGCATGCCTTGCGCGGCGCCCTTGGGCAGCAACACCAGCTCTAGCCCCAGCTTGTCGGCCAACGACATCAGCGTGCTGAGTTTGAAATCTTCCCGGCCACTGAGCGCGTTGGCCAGCGTTTGGCGCGAAACACCGGCAGCCTCGCGCAAGTCTTGCTGGCGAAGGTTGCTGCGCTGCAGAGCCTCGCGAAGCGCCTGGGCCACAGCGGGAATGGTGTTCATGCCTATTAAATTAGAATTTTCGGTGATTATTCTAGTTTATTCATCTGCCATTGACCGCATCAATGTCCGCCGAAGCAGAACAATCCTCAATTAATCTATTTGACTAGTCATACTCCGGCTCCCCGTCGGTGCATCCAACGCCCTCTGGCCAGCCCCATGCGGGCGGAATGTCCCAGCAAACGGCTCTGGGGCGCGGACAATCGCCCCATGGCTAATCGACTCACACAAATCGCCACCCGAACCGGCGACAGCGGCACCACCGGCTTGGGCGACAACACCCGCGTGCCCAAAACCCATTTGCGGGTGCACGCCATGGGCGATGTGGACGAACTCAACAGCCACATCGGCGTGTTGCTGTGCGAAGCCCTGCCGCCCGAGGTGCGCACGCTGCTGGTGGAGGTGCAGCACCAGTTGTTCAACCTGGGCGGCGAGCTGTCGGTGCCTGGATTTGAGCTGCTCAAGGACGACGCCGTGGCTGCCCTCGACTCAGCGCTTGAGCAGCACAACGCCACGCTGCCGCGCTTGAAAGAATTCATCCTTCCTGCGGGTAATCGCGCTGCCGCACAGGCCCATGTGTGCCGCACGGTGGCGCGCCGCGCCGAGCGCGCGGTGGTGGCGCTGGCGCTGGCCGAAGGCGCAGCTCTGCGGGCCGCGCCCCAGCAGTACCTGAACCGCCTAAGCGACCTGATGTTTGTGCTGGCCCGGGTGCTCAACCGCATGGACGGTGGTGACGACGTCTACTGGAAAAGCCAGCGCCTGGCGGCGCAGGACGGCGGCGGCGATTAAGCCGGCCAGGTGTTGCTTGCGGCGCGCACGGGCTGGGCCAGGCTGACAGCGGTCCAATTTCGCCCTAAGTGCCCAATCTATCTGCTTAGACAGCTATTATTCTTATAGCGCCTATCAGCGATCACGGCGCAGTAGCTTACAAATGCGAATAATTCGCATTAAGATTGCCGGACTGATCTGGAGGGTCCGGCAACATGGCTGACGAATCAATGCAAGAGCGCTTACAGGGCTTGTCACCCCTGGAGCAATGGCGCTGGATGGGCACTCGGGTGCGTCTGGCGCTCACGCCCACCGACACCACGCCAGTGCAAGACTATGTGGCGCAGGTGCTATACCTGAACGCCACGTTCCGATGGCGCCTGTGGCCGCTGGCCGCCGAGGCCGCTGAGCTGCTCATGCGCACCTGCGCCGACCAAGCGCTGCCACACCGCTGGCGGGCGCTGTGTTTTGCACATGCGCGGCTGCCCTTGCAGTGGATGCAGCAGTGGGCCGACACAGTGGCCCAGCAGCAGGCGCTGGAAGCGGCGCTGGAGCGCTACGACGCGCTGGAGTTTGACGACGCCCCAGGGCGCTAAGCGCCCCGTTTAAACAAGCAGCCAAATCGGCCTGAACCGCCCTGTTAGATTGCGGTAGCAGCTATAAAACTAGTAGCATTTCGCCATCGCTCACCAATCGTCACTGCACGCTGGTGGCCACCCTGCCCAGCAAGCGAGCGGCTTCATCGGGGTCTCAACTTCCAGGGCCGTTAGGCTGCATTACAGCGTCAGCCGCGGCCAATCGGTCAGGGCCAAGCGCGCCACCACCACCCAGCCACGCCCGCTAGGCTGCAACACCGCCGCCTCACCGGCGGCCAAGTGCGGTGGCCCTGCGGCCGCGCGAAAGGTGTCGGCATAGCCAAAAAGCCAGCGCAATTGGCCTGGGGGCACGGTTTGCGCCAGCAGGCGCTTGAGCATTTCAGGCCGGTGGCCCAAATCGGTGGTGGGAGTGGCGCTGCCCAGCATGAGAGACGCCATCTCTAGCGTACGGCAGGTGGGCGCGGCCAGCACATGGGGGAGGCTGCGGTCTAGCCCCAGCCGTGCAATCGCCAGACCGGCGGCATAGCCCTGGGTACGGCCGATTTCCTCTAGGCGCTCGGGCACATCGCACTCGGGCCACTGGCGCGGGCGGCGGCCTTCGGTGTCCATGTCCACCGCCAGATGACGCACAAAAATCACATAGCCGCCCGCTTTCAGCGCTGCGCCCAGCCGTTCGATGGGCACGCTGCGGCCTTCGGCCGGGCGTGAGCTGCGCGGGGTTTCGATGCCGCTGGGCTCGTCGCGTGCCCAGGCCAGCGCAGGTAGCGCCCACCCGCACGCAGCCAGGGCCCCGCGCCGCTTCATGGCCGGGGCGCCAAAATCGCCATGGTGATGCGCGACACGCAGGTGAGTTCACCCGCGTCGTTATGCAAATCGATGTGCCACACATGGGTGGTGCGGCCAATGTGCACCGGCCGCGTGGTGCCTGTCACCCAACCTTGAGTCGCACCTTTGAGGTGGTTGGCGTTGATGTCCAAGCCCACCGCGCGATACCCGGGCGGGCTGGCAAAGGCCGCGCCGCAAGAGCCCAAAGTTTCGGCCAGCACCACGCTCACGCCGCCGTGCAGCAGGCCGTAGGGCTGCCGGGTGCGTTCGTCCACGGGCACACGGGCGCGGATGAAGTCGTCACCCACTTCTAAAAACTCAATGCCCAGCCGGGCCACAGCGGTGTCCACATGAATACCGCTTAGGGCCTGAATCGAAATGTCTTGTTGCCAAACCCGCATGTGCTGCCTTCATTGCCTGGGTAAACGGGGCAACGCGCCCCAGGCGAATTGTGGGCCGCAAGGCGGGCACCTGGAAATTGGCAAACCCCCGCAGCAGTCGCACAATGCGGGTATGGAACCGTTTGTGTCATGCCGCTGCTCGCGCCGCTGGACTTTGGTGTCGCTGGGTGCCGCGCTGGTGCCGCTGCAGGCGCTGGCGCAGGTGCAACAGCAGCCCATTCGCCGCGACATGCAGGTGCTGGTTGACCGCTACGCGGGCCTGCTGGTGCGCTGGGCCGAAAACCCGGTGTTGGTGAAGGCCGCGCAAAAGTCCAGTGACGAAGGCGGTATCCCCGGCATGACACCTGAACGCTGGGCGGCGCTGAAGCCCGGCGCGCCCGACGTGCAACGCACCCTGACATCCGAGGCGGGCCGCTATGTGGACAAGCTGGATAACCTGCAAGTCAACAAGGTGGTGCTGCGAGACAGGCACGGCAACGTGGTGGCTGCCAACACCAAAGTGGTGCTGTACAACGTGCGCCACCGGCCGGTGTTTCAAACCGCCATCCGGGGCCTGCCTTGGCAGCAGGCTTATGTGCAAAAAGACGTGACCACGGGCGTCGATTCGGTGCAGATTGCCGCTCCCGTCCGCAACGCGGCTGGCGATGTGATCGGCGTGATCCACGCCAGCGTGACCGACGGACAGTAGCCCAAAAACGCTTGGCCAAATCGGGCCACTGCGCCCTTTTTATAAGCCCAACCCGCTATAAATATAGTAGCGCTAGGGTGCTGTGGCGGGCAGCACGATGCCGCAGCACTGGCCCAGGCCAATGCGCGCCGCGCCGGGCGCTTGGCACCAGCCCTGCAGCACCACTTCGTCACCGTCTTGCAAAAAGCGCCGCACCTCGCCGGTGGCGCTTAAAAGCACATCTTGTTGGCCGCCGCGGCTCAGCTCAACGATGGCGCCTGCCTCGGTGGGCGCCGGGCCGCTGATGGTGCCGCTGCCGATCAAATCGCCGGCATTCAAGTTGCAGCCGCCCACGGTGTGCTGGGCAATCATTTGCGCGGGTGTCCAGTATTGGTGGGCAAAGGTGGTGCGTGAGACTTCACTGGCCGCCAAGCCGCGCTGGCGGTGTTGTTCGGTGCCAATGGCCACGCTCAATTGAATGTCGATGGCGCCTGCCGTGCGGTTGCTGGCGTGGTCAAGGTAGGCTAGCGGTTGCGGCTCATCGGCCGGGCGCACAAAGGGGCGGCGAAACGGCGCCAGCGCCTCAGGCGTGATGATCCAAGGGCTCACGCTGGTGCAAAAGTTCTTGCCCAAAAACGGGCCCAGCGGCGCCATTTCCCAAAACTGATGGTCGCGGGCTGACCAGTCATTGAGCAGGCACACGCCAAACAAATGGTCTTCGGCTTGGGCCAAGGCGATGGGCTCACCCATGGCGTTGCGCCCTGCCACCCAAAAGCCCAGCTCCAGTTCGTAGTCCAGCCGCTTGCAAGCACCGTAAGCAGGCTGCGCCTCGCCCGGCGCCATCGCCTGGCCCATGGGCCGCCTAAACGCCGTGCCGCTGACCACCACGCTGCTGGCGCGGCCGTGGTAGGCAATGGGCAACCACTGAAAGTTGGGAGTGAGCGGGTTGTCGGGCCGCACCACCCGGCCCACATTGCGGGCGTGGTGGATGGAGGTGTAGAAGTCGGTGTAGTCGCCGATCTGGCTAGGCAGGGCGTACTGCGCCTGCGCTTGCGGCACCAGACAGCGTTGCAAAGCGTTTTGCACCGCCGCGCCCGCGCTGCTGTGCAAGGCGGCAAACAAGCCGTGGCGCAAGGCTCGCCGGGCGGGGGCGCCTGCGGCCATCAAGGCGTTCAGCGTGGGTTGCGACGCCAGCCGCACCGCTGCCAACGCATCGGCACTGAGCATGGCGCCGCCCACCAGCGTGCCCAGACCAGCCAGCGCGGCGCAGTCGACGATCTGGTCGCCCACGGCCACACCGCCGCGCCAGGCCTCGGCGCTGCCCGCGCGCCGAAACACGGCCAAGGGCAGGTTTTGAATGGGAAAGTCCGCGTGGCCATTGGCACTGGCCAGCCAACTTTTGGCAGCGGGGTCGTGGGTGGGGTCCAGCGCGGCGAAAGCGGGCAAGGTGGTCATGGTGCGTGGGGTGAATGGCGGGGGTGGCGCAGGCTCAAGCGGCAGCGGCATGGGCAGTCAGTGCTGCTTCACTACCGGGCAACAGGGCGTCATCAAAAATGGCCACGGCGCGCGTCCAGCCTGCGCTGGCGCCGCGAATCTTGTGTGGAAAGCAGCTGATGAAGAAGCCGGTCGAGGGGATCGATTCCAGGTTGTGCATCTTCTCAATATGGCAGTAGCCGATGTCGCGGCCGGCCTTGTGGCCTTCCCAAATCAGGCTGGCGTCATGGCTGTCGCCGTACTTTTTGGCGGTATGGACAAAAGGCGCGTCCCAGCTCCAGGCGTCAGTGCCAGTCAAACGCACGCCGCGCTCTAGCAAATACATGGTGGCGTCATAGCCCATGCCACAACCCGCGCTGACGTAGTCAGGGCTGCCATAACGCGAACCGGCGCGGGTATTCACCACCACGATGTCCAGCGGCTGTAAGGTGTGGTTGATGCGAGCCAGCTCAGCCGCCACTTCGTCGGCCGTGACCACGTGCCCGTCGGGCAAGTGGCGAAAGTCCAGCTTCACGCCGCTTTGAAAGCACCACTCCAGCGGCACGTCGTGAATGGCGATGGCCGGCTTCTTGCCACCCGCCTTGGCGTCCATGGTGCTGTGAAAGTGATAGGGCGCATCCAGGTGCGTGCCGTTGTGGGTGGACAGACTCACCAGCTCCACCGCCCAGCCTTCGCCGTCGGGCAGGTCTTGCTTTTGCAGGCCAGGAAAAAAGGGCTCGATCTGCGAGAAGGTGTTTTCGTGGGTGAAGTACTGAATCTTGGGCGCGAAGGCGGGCGGATCGCTCAGCACGTCGTTTTCAAGAAAGATGGACAAATCCACAAAGCGGCGAGGCATGAGCGATCTCCTAGACAAGGCGAAAGGGGTGGGTTCAGTGGCTGCGCTGCCAGCGCAGCGCACGGTGTTCGGCAAGGGCCAGGGCGGCGTTGCTGAGCAGGCCGATCAGGCCCAACAGCACAATGCCCGCAAACAAATCGGGCGCTCGAAAACTGCGCGCGGCCAGCAAAATGCTTTGGCCCAAGCCGGGCTGGGACGCCAGCATTTCGCCCACCACCGACACGATCAAACTCACGGTGAGCGACAGCCGCAAGCCCGCCAAGATATCGGGCAGCGCATTGGGCAAGCCGAGCTTAAAGACAAAGGCCACGCGGCTTAGCTGCATCTGCCGCCCCACCTCGCGCAGGGTGGGGTGCAAGTGCACAAAGCCATGAACGGTGGCCAGCAGCACAGGCCACATCGATCCAAAAGCCACCACGGCCAGTACCATGCCGCCGCTCAGGCCAAAGAGGCTGATAGCCAGCGGCAGCACCGCGCTGGCAGGCAGCGGCCGCATGAATTCCAGCAGCGGCTGCACCCAGGCGCGCACCGTGGCCGACACCCCCACCAACGCGCCCAAGGCCACGCCCAACAACGAAGCCAACAACCAACCCACCGCCATGCGCTGCACCGTATGCCAGGTGTGGCTGACCAAATCGCCTTGGGTGAGCCCTTCGGCCAGGCTGGCCCACACCGCGCTCGGGCTAGGCAAGAACACCCGGCTGATGAGCTGCGCCTGCGTCACGGCCGCCCACAGCGCCAGCACGCCCAGCAACACGGCGAATGAACCCATGGCGCCACGCAAGTCCAGCTTCATGTGGCCCCCGTGTCGGTGAGCTGGCCCATGCGGCTAGCCGCCCAACGCTGCGCGGCCAAGGCCAGTGCATTGACGGTGTAGCCCACCACCCCAATCCAAAACAGCCAGGCCAGCAGCAGTGCGGGGTTCAGGCTTTGCTGGGCAATGCTCATGGCGTAGCCCATGCCGTGGGGGTTGGCGGCAATCTCTACGGTGACGGCTACGACCAACGCAATGGCCACGCCCAAGCGCAGCGCCACAAACAAGCGCGGCAGCGCCGCGGGCAAGATGATCTTGGCGGTGCGCTGCCAGGGCGACAAACGCAGCGCGGCTGCCACTTCCAGCAAGCGGGGCTCAACCTGCTGCACCGCCGCCTGCGACAAGATCAGTAGTGGCCAAAAGGTGGCAAAGGCCACCACGCTGACCTGCATGCCCACGCCAAAGCCGAAGATCAGCATGGCCAGCGGAATGAGGGCTACGCTGGGCACCGGGCGCAGCACCTCGATGCTGACAAAGCCCAACTGCGCCGCCCGGCGAGACAAGCCCAGCAAGACCCCCAGCCCCACGCCGAGCAGCGCGCCAATCGCCAGGCCGAGCGCGGCGGTGCCCAGAGTGAACGCAGTGGCGCTCAACAAGGATTCCGACCCGCTGGCGCGCAAGGCGCCGACCCAGGCCGCCAGCGCCTGCGTGGGCGGCGCCACCGAATCACTGCCTGCGCCCACAGTGCGCGCCCAGGCTTCCAGCAGGGCCAATAGTGCCACCGGCAAGGCCAGGGCTTGGCCGACTTTGACCAAAGGGTGGGCCATGGCTTTAGTGGTGGCCCAGGTACTGGTACAGCGCGCGCCGCAGCGGCAAATAGCGCGGATGTTCGCGGGTGCTGAGCTGGTCTCGCGGGCGGGCGATGTCCACCGCCACGTCGGCGGCCAGGCTGGGCCGCTCGGGCGTGGGGCCGGTGCGCAGCGCAATGACGCGGTCGCCCAGGTACAGCGCTTCATCCAAGTCGTGGGTGACGAACACCACCGTGAGGCCTTGGTCGCGCACCAAGCGGGCCAGCTCGTCTTGCAAGGATTCGCGTGTCATGGCGTCTAGTGCGCCAAACGGCTCGTCCATCAACAACAGCGTGGGCTGCTGCGCCAGGCAGCGCGCAATTTGCACCCGCTGCTGCATGCCGCCCGAAAGCTGGGCAGGAAACTTCTTTTCATGCCCCGTTAGGCCCACCGTGGCCAGCACCTGCGCAATGCGATCGGGCTGCTGCGCCTTGGGCACCGCCAGCGCCTCCAAGGCCAATGCCACATTGCCTTGCACCGTGCGCCACGGCAGCAGGGCGCGGCCGTAATCCTGAAACACAAACGCGGTTTGCAGGCTAGGCTCGGTAATTAATTGGCCCGCAGCGCTTACTGCGCCTGCCGAAGGCGCTACAAAACCTGCAGCAGCACGCAGCAAGGTGGTTTTGCCGCAGCCCGACGGGCCGATGACGCAAACAAACTCGCCGCGCTGCACGGCAAGCGAGGTGGGCGACAAGATCTCTCGCCCACCCAAGTGGATGCTGACCTGATCAAACG
>JAAFIY010000087.1 GCA_013297985.1 Comamonadaceae bacterium
CCCGAACAGGACCGTGAAACGCCTCTGCGCCGATGATAGTGCGGACTCCCGTGTGAAAGTAGGACATCGTCAGGCTCCCTATCCCACATCCACCCAATCCCTACATTAGGGATTGGGTGTTGGTGTTTCTGGGCCCAATATTTTGCGTAGTGGACTGCGCGTGGGCAGTGGCGAACCAGTGCACTGTGCCCTATCGGATATTTGCTGCCGGTCGCTCACCGGAGCTTCGGCACCGCCTTTATTGTTGAAGCACTTTTTGTAGTGCCTGCCAGAACGCCGGGCTCTGCGTGGCAGCGAAATTGACCCGCATTAGCGTCGTCGGCTCGTTGTGCGAGAAAAACAGTGAGCCCGTGGCAATCAGGTAATCCTGATCGAACAACTTCGGCGCGAGCACATCGGTATCGGTGCCCACATCAAGCCAGCCAAACATGCCAGCCGGTTCAGCGGCAAATCGCAGCCCCAAGCCCAGCGCATGCCGCACTGAGGCCGTGCGGGCGCTCGCCAATTTTCGTTGCACGCCCAGCGCATAGCGCCGCAGTGCGCCCGCCGATATGCAGTGCGCCAGTGCGCGCTCGTAGATCGCGGGGGTGGTCAGGGTGGTGATCAACTTCACGTCCAGCAGCGGCTCCACCCACTCAGCGGGCGCAGCGATGTAGCCCACCCGCCAACCGGGGGCCAACACTTTAGAAAAACCACCGATGTGGAAAGTGCGCCGCAGGCCGTCTAAGGCGGTCATGCGCACGGCGTGGTCGGGTGCCAAATGGGCGTAGGTGTCGTCTTCAGCCACCCAAAAGCCGTGGCGATGGGCCAGCTCCAACAGCCGCGTCGCACAGCTCGGCGACAAGCAGCCGCCGGTTGGGTTATGCAACACAGACGTGCACACAAAGAGCTTCAGGCGCGAACCGTACAGCTTGCAATAGTGTTCAACGCGGCCCAAATCAGGCCCGTCCGGTAGCCGCGGCACAGGCAACACCTGTGCGCCCAAAGCCTTGAGTCGGGCGAACTCAACCGCCCAACCGGGTTCGTCCACCATGACGGGGTCGCCGGGCTGCAGCAGGGTGCGGCAGACGATGTCCAGCCCCTGGGTCGCACCGACGGTGGTGATGATGGCTTGCGGCGACACATCGATTGACCACGCCGCCAAGCGCTGCGACAGTGCGGCCCGCAAGGACTCATCACCTTGTGGGTGGCCGTAGTCACATGCTGATTCGTGCATCGAGCGGGCACTCACCACGCGGCGCACCGCTTGCCCCAGTAGCGGCACCGACAGCCAATCGGCCGGCAGCACCCCCATGCCGGGCTGGGCGCGGCCGTCGCCAAACGGCGCGTGGAACATCCCTCGCATTAGGGCCATGGCGCTCCACTGGCGCTTTTCCACGGCCCTTTCGCCACCCACCGATAGGTCGCTCGACCCTCGCGCCAAGCCTTGTGACTGGGCCAACAACTCAGCCCCCATCGCTCTTGCGGCCGGAGGCGCAGCGTCGCTGGCAGAAGCGCCGGATTGGGTCGGCCGATCAGGCAAAGTGGCCCGCGCCAGGTCTCGCGCCGCACCCCCCGGCCCCCCTGCGCCCGCGTTGCCTACAGCTATTGCCGCGTTAGCTTTGGAGCGGCCGACGACCGCACCCACACCCCTGACAAAAAAGCCCCGCTGCGGCATGGCCACCACCAAACCGCGCGCGACAAGAAGGTCGTACGCCGACACCACAGTGGCCGGGCTCACGCCGTATTGGGCTGCGCAACGGCGCACCGACGGCAAACGCCCGCCTACCGGCAGCAGATGCGCCTCAATGCGCCGGGCAAACCGGTCAGCCAGTTGCTCGGTGATCGGCACGCCCGAGCCTGCCGCCAGCACCTGTGTATCCATAAACACGTATACAGAAAAGAATCTGAAGAGTCCAACTGTATAGCAACTGTATTGATTACGGAAAGCCAAAGGCCGCACAATCACAGGCAGTTCACTTGTCTCCACCCGCCCCCCAAAGGCTGCGAGCCCACCCACAGCCCGATTGGCATGAGCCCTACTGAATTCACCGCGCTCCTGGTGCTCTGCAGCGCCATGAGCTTCTCGCCGGGCCCCAACACCACGCTCTCAGCGGCGCTAGCGGCCAACAGCGGGCTGCGCCGCGCCTTGGTGTTCTGCTTAGCGGTGCCCGTGGGTTGGACAGGTCTGATGCTGGCCTGCGGACTCGGCCTGGGCGCCTTGATCTTGTGGTCCCCGCTGCTGCGGGGCGCCATCAAATGGTTGGGCATTGCTTATCTGTGCTGGCTTGCTGTGCGCCTTTGGCGCATTGCCCCGGCGGTCGGCGCCTCTGCGACGCCGTCCAGCACTGCCCAACCATCAGCACCCGGGTTGCACGTGGGCTTCTGGGAAGGGGTGGGCATGCAGTTTGTCAACGTCAAAGCCTGGATGCTCGCCCTCACGCTCACCGGGGGCTGGGTCATCAACGCACAGGGCCAACCGGCCCCTAACCCGGATCAGCGCTTGCTACTGGTGTGTGTGGTGATGGTCGTGTTTGCGTTTAGCAGCAATGCAAGCTACGCCTTGCTGGGTGCTGCATTGAGGCACTGGTTGTCTGTGGGACAGCGCATGCAGGCATTCAATCGCACGATGTCCTCGGTGTTGGTGGCCACCGCCGCCTGGCTGGGGTTGACGGTTTAGCACCGGTCCCATCCGCACCTGCACCTTTTGGGACTCCACATGACCAAGCCTCCAGCCAGCGCGTCAACAGCGCGCACCCTCGCAGCAGTGGCTGGCCCCGTGCAGGCCGCCCAAGCCACCCGCGGCCTGTGGCTGGGCTTTATCGGGGTGGCCATTTTTGCCCTGACCCTGCCCATGACGCGCATTGCCGTTGGCACGGCCGACGCACCCCAAATGTCCGCGCTGTTCGTGGCTTCAGCCCGGGCCGTGATCGCGGGCGGGCTGTCGGTGTTGTGGCTCTGGCTATGTGGTGCGCAATGGCCCAATCGCTCGCAGTGGCTGTGGTTGGCGGTCACCAGCGCAGGGGTGGTGTGGGGCTTTCCGGTGCTCACGTCCTTGGCCATGCGCCACGTGCAGGCGGTGCATGCAGGGGTGATCGTGGGCGTGTTGCCGCTGGCCACCGCAGTGGCGGGCGCCGTGCTCAACCGCCAGCGCCCCGCGCCTGCCTTTTGGGCCTGCGCGGTGCTAGGGGCGGCCCTCGTGATTGGCTTTGTGCTGCTGCGCACCGACGCCGCTGTGCCCCACACCTGGGGCGTGCACCCGGCTGACGGGGTGCTGCTGCTGGCCATTGCCTGCGCCGCCGTGGGCTACGCCAGCGGCGCCAAGCTGGCCCAGACCATGCCCGCTGAACAGGTGATTTGCTGGGCGCTGGTGATGTCCTTGCCGCTCATGCTGCCGCTGGCGGCGCTCACCTGGCCCGCCGTGCCGGTCAAACCCGCCGCCTGGGGTGCGCTGGGCTACGTCAGTGTGTTTTCGATGTGGTTGGGCTTTTTTGCTTGGTATCGCGGCTTGGCGCTGGGTGGCACGGTGCGCGTCAGCCAAATCCAACTGCTGCAACCGGTCTTGACCGCGCTGGCCGCCGTGCCGCTTCTGGGTGAGCGCATCGATGCCGCATCCTTCGTCTTCGCCTTGGCCATCATGGCCACCGTGCTGGTGGGGCGACGCTTGCCGGTGCATTCGCCAAAACTGCCTGAAGCGCCCAATAAATCAGCCTAAGCAGCTATCTTTTTAGGAGCAATATGTCTGCTGCCCCCTCAAAAACTGCACCCGGCTGGACGCTTGCGCGCCGCACCACGCTGATGAACCCGTCGGTGATCCGCGAGATCCTCAAGGTGACTGAGCGCCCCGGCATCATCAGTTTTGCCGGTGGCCTGCCCGCCAGCGAAACCTTTGCCATTGAAGCTTTTCGTGAAGCGTGCGACGCCGTTCTGCGCAACCACGGCCAAGCCGCCTTGCAATACGCCGCCAGTGAAGGCTTCGGCCCCTTGCGCGAAGCGGTGGCGGCTGGGCTGCCGTGGCACCCGTCGCCCGATCAGGTGCTGATCACGTCCGGCTCGCAGCAGGGCCTGGACTTGGTGGCCAAGGTGCTCATTGACGCCGATAGCCCGGTGCTGGTGGAGCAGCCCACCTATCTGGGCGCCCTCATGGCCTTTGCGCCCATGGAGCCGCAAGTGCACACCGTGCCCTGCGACGCCGACGGCGTGCTGCCCCAAGCCCTGGCCGAGCAAGCCAGCGCCCTGCGCCAAGCGGGCAAGCCCGCGCGATTTGCGTACCTGTTGCCTAATTTTCAAAACCCCACCGGCCGCACCTTGGGTGTGGAGCGGCGTGCACAAATCGCCCAGGTGGCGCAGCAGCACGGCCTGCCCCTGATTGAAGACAACCCCTACGGCGACTTGTGGTTTGACGCGCCACCCCCCGCCCCGCTGGCGCAGCACGTGCCCGATGGTGTCATCTACCTGGGCTCGTTTTCAAAAATCTTGGCGCCCGGCCTGCGGCTGGGCTTCATGGTGGTGCCCAAGGCCCTGTTCCCCAAGCTTTTGCAGGCCAAGCAGGCAGCAGATTTGCACACCTCGGGCTTTAGCCAGCGGGTGGCGCAGCATGTGTTGGCCAGCGGCGTACAAGACCAACAAGTGCCGCGCATCCGCGACCTGTACCGCCAGCGCCGCGACACCATGGCCCAGGCCCTGCAACGCTACGGCGCCCCGCTGGGCGTGCAGTGGCAAGTGCCCACCGGTGGCATGTTTTTGTGGTGCCGTTTGCCGCAGCCCTTGTCGGCCCTCCACATGCTGCCCCAGGCGGTGGACGCAGGCGTGGCCTATGTGCCCGGCGCACCGTTTTACGTGGGCCAGGCGGACGACGCCACCCTGCGCCTGAACTTCACCAACGCCACCCCTGAGCAAATTGAGCACGGAGTGGCCCTGCTGTGCGGCGTAGTCAAAGAGGCTCTGGCCAGCAGCGCCCAAAGCCCTGTTAGCCGCACCGCTGCCTAAGCATGCCCACCACGCCCACCCCCGGCCTGTTGCCCTCGGGCCAGATGATCCTGTGGGGCCGCTTGTCATCCATCAACGTGCGCAAGGTGATGTGGGCGGTGCAAGAGCTTGGCCTGCACCAGCACCCCGGCTTTGCGCGGCACGACGCCGGCGCGCAGCACGGCATCACCCGCGACAGCGCTTACCTGGCCCACAACCCCAACGCCTTGGTGCCGCTGTGGCAAGACGACCTGCTGCACCTGTGGGAAAGCAACACCCTGGTGCGCTACCTGGCCACCCGCCACGGCCACCCGGGCGGCTTGCATTTGCCCGCTGACCTGGCCGCGCGCTTTGATGCCGAACGTTGGATGGACTGGCAGCAAACCACCCTGAACCCCGCCGGGCGCGACGCCTTTATTTGCATCGTGCGCCGGGGCGACAAGCCCATCGACACCGCCCGCGTGGCCGCCTCCATCGCCGCTACTGAGCGGCTGTGGGACCTGCTAGACGCCCACTTGCACACCCGCCCCCACATCGGCGGTGCCCACTTTGGCGTGGCCGACATTCCCATTGCCTGCGAAATGCACCGTTGGCAAGGCCTGTTCAGCCAGCCCGACTGGCTGCGCGCCATGCAAGACGCCGGTTGGCAGCCCAAACCCCGCCCGGCGCTTGCCCACTGGTGGCAGCGCATGTTGGCCCGACCCGCCGCACCGGGCGTGCTGGATTTGCCTCTGTCTTGAACCTTGATCGCCATGCCCCACACCGCACCCACCGCCCGCCCCTTCGCCCAAGTCGATGTCTTCACCGCCCAGCCCCTGCTGGGTAACCCCGTGGCCGTGGTGTTGGACGCCCAGGGCCTCAGCACCCAGCAGATGGCCGACTTCACCCACTGGACCAACCTGAGCGAGGCCACCTTTGTGCTGCCCCCCACGCCCGAAGGCGCTGCCGCCGGGGCCGACTACCGCGTGCGCATCTTTTGTCCGGGCCGTGAACTGCCCTTTGCCGGCCACCCCACCCTGGGCACCTGCCATGCCTGGCTGGCCGCGGGCGGTGTGCCGCGCAACCCGCAGCGCATCGTGCAAGAGTGCGGCGTGGGACTGGTGCCGATTCGGCGCGATGCTGACGCGCTGGGCACTCGACTGGCCTTTGCCGCCCCGCCCCTGGTGCGCGGCGGCCCCTTGGATGAAGCTGAGGTGCAGCAAATCGCCAACGCCCTGCGCATTCCCCGCAGCGCCATCGTGGCGCACCAGTGGTGCCACAACGGCCCGGCCTGGCGCGCGGTGATGTTGGCAAACGCCGCCGCCGTGCTGGCTCTACAGCCCGATGTGGTGGCGCTGGCAAAAATAGAAGTGGGGGTGATTGGTCCGCACCCCGCTGGCGCCGAGGTGGCCTGGGAGGTGCGCGCCTTCTTCCCCGGCAACGGCGGTGTGGCGGTGGAAGACCCCGTCACCGGCAGCTTGAACGCCGGCCTGGGCCAATGGTTGCTGGGCGCGGGCTTGGCCACATCGCCCTACGTGGCCGCCCAAGGCACCGTCTTGGGCCGCGCGGGACGGGTGTACTTGCAGGCCGACGAAGGGGCGGTGTGGGTGGGCGGCCACAGCGTGACCTGCATCCACGGTACGCTACAACTTTAATAGCTACTTGCGCCCTGTTTTAGGGCGGTGCCGGCCTTTTTTCTTTGAGCGCTGGGCCGCAATGGATTCAGCCCGCCGCCACCGCCTGGGGCGCCGCCGCACGGGTGGGGTCATTGCGCGGGCTGCCCACTTCGCGCCGCGCCAAATCGGTCACCCACTGCACAAACACCCGTACTTTGGCCGACAGGTGTCGGTTGTGGGCATACATCACCCACATGGGGATAGACGACGGCTCCAGCTCGGGCAGCACCAACACCAACTGGCCCGCAGCCAAGTGGATTTCGGCCGAAAACAGCGGGAGATCCACGATGCCCAAACCCGCCAAACCGGCGTGCAGCAAGGCTTCGCTGTCGTTCACGCTCAGGGTGTGGCGCATCACGATGGGCTGGCGCTGGCCATCGGCGTCCATGTAGTCCATGTCATAAAAGCGCCCGGTGGTGCCCGAGAAGTAATGCACCGCCCGGTGGCTGCGCAGCTCGTCCAGGTCTTTGGGCATGCCGTAGCGCTGCACATAAGCGGGTGCGGCCGCCCGCACGCAGCGCAAGTCACCCAGCTTGCGGGCAATCAGGCTGCTGTCTGACAACTCACCACCGCGCACCACGCAGTCCACGCCTTCTTCAATCAGGTCTACCGAGCGATCACTCACGCCCAGTTGCAGCTCAATGTCGGGGTACTGATCCACAAAGCCGCTTAAGGCCGGGATGATCAGCCTGCGCGCCACGCCCACTGGCACGTCTACCCGCAGGCGCCCGCTGGGGCTGCGGTTGACGTCTTTTAGCGTGGCTTCAGTCTCGTCAATGTCGGCCAAGATGCGCAGCACCCGCTCGTAGTACGCGGCGCCGTCGGGCGTTACGCTCACTTGGCGGGTGGTGCGGTTTAACAGCCGCACGCCCAGGTCACTTTCTAAATGGCTCAAGGCATGCGACACATTGGCCTTGGGCAAATTCAGCGCGTGCGCGGCCTTGGTAAAGCTTTGCAGCTCCACCACGCGGCAGAACACGCGCATGGTGTGCAGACGGTCGGTGGCCATCGGTTTCCTTTGCGGCGGGCGTTGGAAAACGCCCAATACGCCTTAAATTAAAGCCGAAACCCGAACAAACAAGCGTGGCATTGGGTCTTTGTGTTGCGCGCTTGAACATCAAAGCCGCTGCCGCCACCCAAACCCATGACCTCCTTGCCCCAACGCATGCCCAGTTGGTTTATCAGCCACGGCGCGCCCACCTACGCGCTGGAAGGTGGCGCCACCGCCGCCCAACTGCATGCCGTGGCCCAGGCGCTGCCGCGCCCGCAGGCCATTTGCATCGTGTCGCCGCACTGGATGACGCCCGGGCGCAGCGTGCGCGTGGCCACCAGCGCGCAGCCCGCCACCTTGCATGACTTTGGCGGTTTTCCCCCCGATCTGTACCAACTGCAATACCCCGCGCCGGGCCATCCCGCTTTGGCGCAGCACACCCTGGCGCTGCTGAGCCAAGCCGGTTGGCAAGCCAGTGCAGACGAGCGCTGGGGCCTAGACCACGGCGCCTGGGTGCCCCTGATGCACGCTTGGCCGCAAGCCGATGTGCCGGTGTTTCAGGTGTCGCTGCCCCAAGCGGCTGATAGCGCGGGCGCCTTTGCGCTGGGCCAAGCCCTGGCCCCGCTGGCCGAGCAAGGCGTGCTGGTAATCGGCAGCGGCAGCCTTACGCACAACCTGGCCGAATTTCGCGGCCCCGGCGCAGCGGCCGAGCAGCCTTACGTGACCGAGTTCGTGGCCTGGGTGCGCGCTGCCGTGCAGCGTGGCGATGTCGATGCGCTGGTGCACACCCTGCAACGCGCGCCCCACGCGCAGCGGGCCCACCCCAGCGACGACCACTTTTTGCCGCTGTTGGTGGCACTGGGTGCCGCGCCGCACCCGCTGGCCGCGTGCACCGTGCTGGCGGGCGGCACCCGGTTTGGCATGTTGTCGATGGAGTCCTACCTGTGGGGTGCGACCGTTCCCGGGCTTGACGCTATCAATTAAATAGCTGCTTACGCCCTGTTTTAGGGCGGTTGCGGCAGATTAGGCGTGGCGCTTTGGGGGTTGGATGCGGGGTGGGTTGGCTGGTACCGTCACGGTCACGGTCACGGTCACGGTCACGGTCACGGTCACGGTCACGGTCACGGTAGCGGTGGCGGTCACGCTGCGCGGCCGGGGCCGATTGGCTCCGTGTCCCCCGGCGGGGCATACCCGCCTCCTCCTTTACCTGCGCCAATCGGCCCCGGCCGCACAGCGCGACTTGGGAGGCGGTGCTTGATCAAGCACCCCTCCAGACGGCCCGGCTGAGTGCTCGGGTGCGGCTGACGCAGGTACAGGAGGAGGCGGGCACCGCCCGCCGGGGGACACGGAGTCAGCCGCACCCGGGCGCTCGGCCGGGCCAGGGCAGAGCCGTCAACCAAGCCCGCATCTGCTACAAATTTAATAGCTGCTTAGGCAATAAAACAGGGCGAGTGCGGCCCCAAGGCCCACAGCGCCGCAGCTGCCGAATAGGCCGCACGAAACCCGACCCGCGTTAGGCACTTCACACCGCTGCCACGGGCTGCGGACTAGCATCTGCCCTGGCGAACCCAGACGCTTTGCACCCACACATCCGGAGCCCCCACCATGCACCGCCGCATCGCCCTAACCGGCACCGCCACCCTGCTGCTGGCCACCAGTGCCCAAGCCTTCAACCTGGGCGGCATGGTGGACGCCGCCAAAGACGCCGCCCGCGCCGCCACCTTGTCTGACGAAGAAGTGCGAGCCTACGCCGCCCAAATGGCCCAGCACACCGACGCCCAGCACCGCGTGGCCCCGGCTGACAACGCCTATGCCAAGCGGCTTGCCGCGCTGACGGCCAACGCCCGCGAAGACGGCGGCATGCGCCTGAACTACAAGGTGTACCTCAAGCCCGAAGTCAACGCCTTTGCCATGGCCGACGGCACCATCCGCTTCTACAGCGGGCTGATGGACATGATGACCGACGACGAAATCCGCTACGTGGTGGGCCACGAGGTGGGCCACGTGCAAGCCGGCCACACCAAGCGCCGCATGCAAACCGCCTTGGCCACCAGCGCCGCGCGCAAAGGGGCGGCGGCATCGGGCAGCGGCGTGGGTGCGCTGGCTGCTTCAGAACTGGGCGGGTTGTTTGAACAAGTCATCCGCGCCCGCCACAGCCAAAACAACGAACGCGAAGCCGACGACTACGCCCTGCAGTTTTTAAGCCGCCGCAACCACAACCGCCGCGCCGCCGTTACCGCGCTGGAGAAGCTCGACAAATTGAGCGGCGGCGGTGGCAGCAACTGGCTAAGCACCCACCCCAGCCCCAAAGAGCGGGCTGACCGCATTCGCACTCAAATCACTTGACCACGGCGCGGCCCTCAACGGCGTGGGCGCGCAGCAAATCAGCCAGCGTTTTGCCAGGTTCATCGGCAAAGGTGTCGGCCAAGAGCTCATAGCCCTCAATGCGGTCCACCCGAAAACTGCGAAAGTCACGTCGGCTTTCGCACCAAGCGGCCAGCGTCCACACCTGGCCCCAAAAAAAGCAGCCCAGCGGGCGCACCACGCGGCGGGTGCGCATCTCGGCCGCATCGCGGTAGTGCAGGCGCAGCTTGCGGCGCGCCTCGGTGGCTTCGCGCAGGGCTTGCATCACCCGGCGCACGCCCGGCTCGGGCCCCACCGGCGGGGCAATCAGGCTGACGGACTCAGCACTGATGCGCGTGGCCACCGGCAGCACGCTCATCACCCGGCCCAGGGCGGTTTCACCGGCGGCGGCCAGGGCCGGGTCAAGCCACTGCTGCGCCACCCGCACGGCGGCCACCAGGGCGCGGGCTTCGTCGGTGGTGAACATCAGCGGCGGCAAATCAAAACCCCGCCCCAGCCGGTAGCCCACACCCGCCGCGCCCTCAATGGGCACGCCCTGGTGTTGCAAATCAGCCACGTCGCGGTACACGCTGCGCACCGATACCTGCAGCCGCTCGGCCAACCACGCAGCCGTGGTCAGCCGCCGCCCGCGGATGAGCTGCACCAGTTGAAAAAGGCGGTCTGCGCGGCGCATGGTGGCGGAGATTGTGCGGCGGGCGGGCGCGCTAGCCCGCTACACGCGCTACGCCATCGCGTGCAAGCCCACGCGGTTGCCTTCGCTGTCAATGAAGTGGGCAAAGAAGCCCAAGCCGTCGGGCAACTGGGTTTTGGGCACCACCACCTGCCCACCCGCGCTGCCCGCGCGGGCCAGGCAAGCGTCAATCGAAGGCCCGGCGTTCAGGTAAATCAGCGTGCCCTGCTGGGCGGGCAGTTGGTCAGCGTTTTTTACGAGCGCGCCGGTAATCGCCTCTTGCCCGCCGCCTGCGGCAAACACCGCCATCTCTTCGCCCGGCCCGCCATACGACTCGCGCCGCAGCGCCGCGCCTGTAAGCACCTCATAAAACCGAACCGCCCGCGCCATGTCGGCCACGGGAATCTCGAACCAGTTGATGGCGTGTTCCATGATCAAAGTCACTCCTTGCTTGTGTGGGTTGCAGAAGCCACGTACTGTGCGCGGGGGCTGCTGACAGCGTTTTGTCAGGAGGGTGGCGGTTGGTGGGAATTCGCCAGTGCGAAAACGCTGAAAGGCTTAAAGCGCGGTGGTTCACATAATCTTGGCGAACAGCCCTAGTGGCTCGGTCTACCAAGGGTACGATTGTCGAGGGCGCTCTGCCCCCCATGTAACTATTCAGTGGCTTTTTGGGCGAGCCGTCAACAACAAATTGGCATAGGGGTGATGAGTATGGATTTAATCAAGGACTGGATCCTGCCGCTGTCAGGATTCGTACTGGCGATAGTCAGTATTGTTATTTCCCGGGACTATGCCGGAGCAGCGCGAGCGGATGCCGAGGGTGCGCAACGTGTGCTGGATCAGATCAATACAGCGACGGCCACTTGGCAAAGAGAAATAATCACGGCGACTGTTCAAATTCTCAACTCAACTCCTCAGGTTGTCGAAGGACGGCTGGCAGAGGAGCGGACAAAGGCTGCTCAAAAAATGTTGGACAACCTGGCTACTTTGGTAGCGGGGCTTAGCAATACGAATCCCAATGCTTACTCTACGCAAAGGATGGACGCAATAAATCACACACTCGATAAAATCAAAAGCCTGCTTATGGAGATGAAATAGGACTATTGAGCGAGAACACGAGATCACCTGTCTGTTCATTGGCCCGCGGCGGAAACCTGAAAATCTGTTTTCTATACGGCGCATATTGACTACCTTGGGTGCAGCAACGGGGCACGTTTGACCGGCCATTGTGCGCAGGGACCATCCTGTGTTGGCGAAGATAACGGAGTTTGTGATGGCTTGGATTGTAACTGATGACGTATATGCAGAAACTTGGCGACGCCTTCACGAGTTTGCAAACATTGAGTTGACTATCGATGCGTTAGTTCTGCGGCATGGCGTGCCGAAAACAAAATCAATGGAGCAGGCTTATCGCAAGCAAGCTCAACAAATCAGAGTATCGGTATTGCAGGCAAAGGAATATTTTGACGCTGCGACACAATCAACCCTTTTCACAAGCCCAAACCACCTCTATTACGGAATGGTGGCGCTCTCGGCGTGGAGCATGCTAGTTGTCGGTGATGGTACCTATGCGTTGGATTATTTGCGCAGGAACCCGGGAAATGCCCACCACGGACTCCGGTTCACCACAGGCGCTACCGCGAGCAGCGCTGTCTCTGGTTTGAGCATGCTGCTCAACACTTATGTCGAGGTTCTCGGGAATGGATATTTTTCTAGGTGGTACTCCACTATCCCGCTGCACGACACTGTTTTTGCATACTTTCAGCAAACGCTGGACGGATCCGTTCGCAGTGGTCGCAGAGCCCAAGGCTTTGAACCAAGAGCTGAATTCTCTTCATTTGCAGGACGTAAATACTCGACAATCGACCTGGTCAAGGGCTTACCTGATCTTGTCGATGATTTGCCGAGATATGGAGTAAGAGCCCCGATCTTGCGAACTACTCACAAAGTTGATTTAAAAAGAGACGGCAAAACGATCCATACTTGGCTTGTTCACGGTGGAGCCCCATCACTTCCGGATCAAGAGGCGGTTCTGGATCGCTTTCGCATTGAATCAAGATACATGCACGCCCTGTCGGGAAAATTTGAGCAACTTGCTGATGGAGGTATTATTAAAATTGAGCAGCTCGCATCTGAGAATGATATGAAATTTTCTTGGCCGAGTTGTCGAGAAACACTAAATCATGAAACCATTTCCTATGCTGCGATTCTAGATCGTCCTGAAAGCGTTGACGCCTTTTTGCTATCGTATCAGTTGAGTATGCTTTCTCGATATTATGCAGATCTATGGATCGGTTGCCTTGAATCTCAGTGCAAGGCCGCAAAACTTATCGAGCGTGCCGTGGAGGTGATGAGAAAAAAGTTTCCCATGCAGGTGCTTTCACAGCTCACGCCTGGTGGAGTTGTTGTCTCAAACCATAGGCCGCCCTGGGCAACACTCTAAGGAGGTGGGTGGTAGGTGTCAGGCCCCCGATTATTGACAACCGTCCAACACTAAATGCCACCAACCCGCCTCCACACACTAACCACCCTAGCCCTACTAGCCCTACTAGCCTTCGCCGGCAATTCCCTGCTGTGCCGAGTCGCGCTCACAGACACGGGCATTGACGCCGCAAGCTTCACCACCATCCGCCTGCTGTCGGGCGCGGTGGTGCTGGTGTTGATCGTGCACATCCAGCAGCAGCGGCAGCGCCGCAGCGCACAAACAACGCAGCAGACCAGAGCGGGCCACCGTCTTCTGCCCCAAGAAGGCAACTGGCCATCTGCCCTGGCCTTGTTCGCCTACGCCGCCGGCTTCTCCTTCGCCTACCTCACCCTGCCCGCCGCCACTGGCGCGCTGCTGCTGTTTGGCGCGGTGCAGGCCACCATGATTGGGCGGGGTTTGTGGGCGGGTGAAAGGCTGGCCGCGCGGCAGACGTTGGGCCTGGTGCTGGCCTTGGGTGGTTTGGTGGGTTTGATGCTGCCCGGCTTGGCCGCGCCGCCGCTGGGCGGTGCGCTGTTGATGGTGGGCGCGGGGGTGGCCTGGGGCGTGTATTCGTTGCGGGGCAAGGGCGCGGGGGACGCCACCCGCGTCACGGCGGGCAACTTTGTGCGATCAGTGCCCATGGCGCTGGGTTTAAGCGTGCTGCTGCTGGCCCTGGGGCGCGGCGCGCAGGTGGACGCAGCGGGCCTGGGCTATGCGGTGGCATCGGGCGCCATCACATCGGGGCTGGGCTATGCCATTTGGTACAGCGCCTTGCCCGCCCTCAAAGCCACCCAGGCCGCCACGGTGCAATTAAGCGTGCCGGTGCTGGCAGCCATCGGCGGCGTGCTGTTGTTGGCTGAGCCACTGTCGCTGCGGCTGGTGTTGGCATCGGTGGCCATTCTTGGAGGGGTGGCGTTGGTGTTGTTGACAACGCGCCCGCCTGTTGGTAGCGTCACCAACAATGAAAGCCGCTGAGCTTCTGCGCCGACGGGTTGCGTACAGCCAGGAATCGTTTGCAGAGTTGGTGTTGTGGCAATTGCCGCAAGCTCTGCCCGGCTCGGCGCACCCCTACAAGTACCGGTTGGCCTTTGTGATTCGCGGCGTGTGCGTGCTGCGCTATGACAACGAAGCGGGCAAGGGCGACCATCGCCACTACCGGGGCAAAGAAAGCAAGTTCGTATTTGAGTCACCCGAGCAGTTGATTCAAGCCTTTCAACGCGACATCGCGAGGTGCCAACGTGAAGACCGTGATTCTTGAAGTGCGCAACCCAACGGACTCCATGGTTGATTTTGTGCAGGCCTGGAAGTCGGGCAAAGCCGCCCAATCCGCCAAAGGCGACCGCATTGCCTTTGCCACGCCCGAGCTGTTGTGGAAGGTGCTGACGGCCAAACGCTGGGAGCTGCTTAAGGCCATGTGCGGTGCTGGCCCGCTGACGGTGCGGGATGCCGCCAGCCGTGTGGAGCGCGATGTCAAAGCGGTACACAGTGACATGACAGCGCTGCTGAACGCCGGGGTGTTAGTGCGTACCGACGCGGGGCAGCTTGAGTTTCCCTACGACGCGGTCAAGGTTGAATTTTTGCTGCAGGCTGCCTAACTGGCGCTGTCACAGCCACCGACTCGCGGCCTACCGCCCCGCCCCCAAAGCCCGCTCAATCGCCGCCACCAACTGCGGGTTGCTGGGCGACACGGTGCTGCCAAAGTGCGCCACCGGCACGCCGTTGCGGCCCACCAGGTATTTGTTGAAGTTCCACGCCGGTGCCTGGCCGGTGGCGGTGGCCAGTTGCGCAAACAGCGGGTGGGCGCTGGGGCCGCGCACGCTGATGGGTGTGAACATGGGGAAGCGCACGCCAAAGGTGTTAAAGCACAGGGCGGCAATCTTTTTGGCGTCGGCGTCTTCTTGGCGGAAGTCGTTGCTGGGGAAGCCCATCACCACCAGGCCGCGGGCGGCGTATTTGGCATTCAGCGCTTCCAGGCCCGTGTACTGATCGGTAAAGCCGCAGTAGCTGGCGGTGTTCACCACCAGCAGCACCCGGCCCGCGTATTGGCACAGCGCCTGGGGCTGCTCGTCTTGCAGGCGCGGCACGGTGTGCTGCAGCAGGGCGGGGCAGTTGGCGGAGGCGGCGGCTGAGGCGGCCGGGCGCGGGGCGTTTTGGGGCTGCGCCGTGGCGGTAGGTGCAGCCAAGGCCAGCGCGCCGCCCAAAGCCAGCCCACCCAAGGCGGCGGCCCAAACTGAAGTCAAACGAACCTGCATGCACCCATCATCTGGCATTGGCCATCAGGTGCTTAGCCAGGGCGTGGTACGCCGGCAGCGTGGTGGGGTCATTGAAGGCGTTAGCCGCCATGGGGAAAGAGGCATAGCGCGCAATCACCATCTCGGCCCGGGGGTCGATGTAGATGTTTTGGCCATGCACGCCGCGCGCCATGTACGCGCCGTGTTCGTTGTGCGACACCCACCACATGTTGCGATAGCTCCAGCCGGGCAGGGTGGGGTAGCCCGCAAACACGCT
>JAAFIY010000088.1 GCA_013297985.1 Comamonadaceae bacterium
GTGCCGCGCGCGCGGCGGCGCTGGCCGGGGTGCGCGTGGATGCGCGGGTCGATGAGCGGGTGGTCGGTCGTCCGGGGGCGCGACCCGGTGCGCGTTCAGCCGAGCGCTCGGCGCGCGGGCCGCTCAGGTTGCGGCTGCGCGGGGCGCGGTCGTCCGATGCGGCACGCTCACTGCGGTAACCCGTGCCAGATGCCGCCCGCTCGCGGCGAGGGGCGCCGTCGGGCGCCGAGCGGCTGCGGGGCGCGCGGTCTGCAGAAGCGGCTCGGTCAGGGCGTGGCCCACGTGCGCCGGGAGCGCGATCGCCGTCGGGCCTGGGGCGCTCGGCTCGGCCTTCGCCACGCGGGGTGCGAGCTGCGCTACGGGGGGCGCTGCGAGGCGCCGGGCGGGCAAATCCGCGGTCTGCGCGTGCAGGTCGCTCTGACTGCAGCTGTCCACGGGCGGGCCGATCGGGCTCGCCACTTAATCCGCGCGGGTCCGCCGACAGCGGCTGGTCGCGCAGCATTTTGGAACCCTCATTGCGCTGACGCTTTTCAGCCCAGCGGCTGACCTGTTTGCGCTCCACAAATTCGTCGAGCGCGCCGCTGCTGCGCTCGTCCATGCGCAGGCCTTTGCGTGGGCCGCTGCGTGCGGGCTTGGCGTCGGGGGCGCGGCTGGGTGAATAGGCTGGGGCAATGGGGTCACCCAGCATCGGGCCATCTCGGCTGCCCCGGCCGGGCTTCATGCGGCGGCGCACAGCGGGGTCAATCAGCGGCGCGGGGCCTTCGTCGCGGCGAATGGGGCGGTAAGGCTCTTCCACCTTGGGGCGTGACGGGCGCACTTGGCTGCCGCCGCCAGATCGCCGGTCGGCCGCCTTGCGCGGGGCGCGGGCTGCAGGGGCCGCGTCTCGCTCGGCCATCAGCGGGCGGTCCAGTGCCTGGGCCAGCAGATCGGGCATGCGCACGCCGTCAGCTGCGTCGGCAGCGGGTGGCTTGGACACCTCCAGCAGCGCCCGCACCTGCTCGCGGGTCAGCTCCATCCACATGCCGCGCTTCAGGCCACGTGGCAGCACGGCGGCGCCGTAGCGCACCCGAATCAGGCGGCTTACCGCATGGCCAACGGCTTCAAACATGCGGCGCACTTCGCGGTTGCGGCCTTCGCTGATGACCACGCGGTACCAGACATTGGCGCCCTCGCCGCCTGCGTCTTCCAGCAAGCTGAATTGGGCGGGGCCGTCTTCTAAGTTAACGCCGCTTAGCAGGCGTTCGCGCTCTTCGTTGCTCAAGGCGCCCAGCACGCGCACCGCGTATTCACGCTCCAAGCCAAAGCGCGGATGCGTCAGGCGGTTGGTGAGTTCGCCGCTGCTTGAAAACAGCAACAGGCCTTCGGTGTTCAAGTCCAAGCGACCAATCGATTGCCATTTGCCATTGCGCAGCGGCGGCAGGCGGCGAAACACCGTGGGGCGGTGTTGCGGATCATCCAGCGTGACCACTTCGCCCACGGGCTTGTGATAGGCCAACACGCGGGGCACCACGCCTTCTAGCTCCAGCTTCACCGGCTTGCCCTGCACCGTTACGCGATCTGTGGGGCCAATGCGCTGGCCCACGTGGGCGGCTTCGCCATTGACTTGCACATGCCCTTCGGCGATGAGCTGTTCCATTTCCAGCCGCGAACCCAATCCCGCTTGGGCGAGTAGCTTGTGCAGCTTGGGCGCGGGGCGCGCAGAGGCGCCGGCGGCATCCGTCGGCAAGGCGGCACCAGGCTCTGTGCTGCCATCAGCGCCCAGGTCAGGACTGGCGGCAGCGCCCCGGGCCGCAACGGCACGAGGTGGGCGCTTGGGCCGCACGGGCCGCTCAGGGTTGCGGGGGCGGTTCATGGGCGGTGGCCTCGGTGGGTGGGGTGAAATCTGCCGGAGCAGTTGGGGTGTCGGGTTCGTCAATCGGCAAGGCGGCTTGCAGGGCGTCGGCCAAGGCCGCAGCGCTTGCAATCTCTTCGCCGTCTGGCGCCAGGGCATCGTCCGCCAATGCGGTGCCGGGTGCGGGAAGCGCGGGCAGGTCGCTTAGGGCGCTTAGGCCCAAGTCGCTCAAAAACTGGCGGGTGGTGGCCAATAGCGCGGGGCGGCCCACGGTGTCGCGGTGGCCAATGACTTCTACCCAGCCCCGGTCTTCGAGCTGCTTGAGCATTTGCGAATTGACGGTGACACCGCGAATGTCTTCAATGTCGGCCCGCGTGACGGGTTGGCGGTAAGCAATGATGGCCAAGGTTTCCAGGGTGGCGCGGGTGTAGCGCGGCGGCTTTTCGGGGTTCATGCGCTCAAGCCACGGGCGCACGCTGGGCCGGCTTTGAAAGCGCCAGCCGCTGGCCAGGTTGACCAGTTCGACGCCGCGGTCAGCCCAATCGGCGCGCAATTCGTCCAGCAGATCGGCCAGCGTCTGCGCGTTGATGGCGCCCGCAAACAAATCCAGCAAATCGCGCTGGGGCACAGCTTGCCCGGCGCATAGCAAGGCCGCTTCCAGCACCTGAGAAGCTTCTCGTCGGTTCATTGAAATGGTGGGGGCTTTGGGGGTGCGCTGTACGCTACAAAAAAAGTAGCTGCTTGCGCTGATATTTAGAGCGCTACAGCCCTAAAAGGTGCCCAAAGGTTTCAGTCGATGAAAGGGCGCAGATTGTAGCCAAGCGGACCGGGGGCTTCGATGCCACTGGCGCTGAGTGCGCCGCGCAGGTCGGCGGGCAGCGCAGCCCAGTGTTCCAGCGCCTCGCCGGTGATGGGGTGCGACAGCGCCAGCCGGGCTGCATGCAGGGCCTGGCGGCTGATGCCCGCAGCGGGTCGGCCGCCGTAAACCGGGTCGGACACCAAGGCGTGGCCCAGGTGTGCCGCATGCACCCGAATCTGGTGGGTGCGGCCGGTGTGCAGGCGGCAGCACAGCCACGACAGGGGCACACCGTCGTGGCTGCCGCTGGCCAGCAGGCAGAAGTCGGTGGCGGCTTCTTTGCCGGGCTGCGTGCTCAGGTCGACCACTGCCATGCGCTGGCGGTGGCTGGGGTCGCGGCCAATGGCGGCCGTCACGCTGCGCCATTGGCCCACCGGCAGCGGCCAGCGGCCATGCACCAGCGCCACATAGATGCGGCTCACGTCGCGTGCGGCAATCGCGCGCACCAGCGCGTCCATGCTGGTGCGGCTGCGCGCGGCCACCATCAGGCCGCTGGTGTCTTTGTCAAGCCGGTGCACGATGCCCGCGCGCGGCACCTGGGCGCTGGCCGGGTCTAGGTGCAGCAGGCCGTTTAAGAGCGTGCCGCTCCAGTGGCCGGGCGCCGGGTGCACCACCAAGCCTGGCGGTTTGCTCAAGATGCGGATGTGCGCGTCGGCCCACAAGGTGTCCACCGGCACCGGCTGGGGCGCAAAAGCGGTGGCTTCTGCGGTGGGATACAGCCGCACCTGCACCGCTTGCAGCGCCTGTACTTTGGTGGCGGCCTTGGTGACCACCTTGCCCGCTACTTGCACATGGCCTTCATGGATGGCCTGCTGCAAATAGCTGCGTGAAAACTCGGCCAGGGTGCCCACCAGCCATTTGTCGAGCCGCTCGCCGGCGGCGTTGGCTTGCACCTGCAGTTCGCGCAGATCTACTGCCGATTCGTCTGCGCCTTCGGCGCCTGCGGGGTCGTCGTCTAGCGCCTGCGGGGGCACTTCTACAATCGCGCCAGTTTGGGCAGTGCCTTCAAGGAGCGGTTGCGATGGCTTTTTTTGCATGGACGGGAGTGTCAGCCCGATTGGCGCACACGGCCGCCGCGCTGTTGGTGGCTGGCATTGTCGCGGGTTGCGCCGGTACAAAAATCGACAACACCGCCGATTGGAGCCCCAACCGGCTGCACGCCGAGGCCAAAAGCGAAATGAATGCGGGCGCCTGGCAGCGAGCCATTCCGCTGTTAGAGAAGCTAGAGGGCCGCGCGGCGGGCACCATCTTGGCCCAGCAGGCGCAGCTGGATCGCGCCTATGCCCACCACCGCAACAACGAGCCCGGCCTAGCCATTTCCACCATTGACCGCTTCATGCGGCTGCACCCCACCAGCCCGGCGCTGGACTATGCGCTGTACTTAAAGGGCATCGTCAACTTCAATGAAGACTTGGGCATCTTTGGCTTTTTGAGCAAGCAAGATTTGTCAGAGCGCGACCAAAAAGCCGCCAAAGAATCTTTTGACGCCCTGCGCGAACTGGCCGAGCGCTTTCCCGATTCGCGCTACACGCCGGACGCCCGCCAGCGCATGGTGTACATCTTGAATTCGCTGGCCAACTATGAAGTGCATGTGGCCCGCTACTACTACACCCGCGGCGCCTATGTGGCGGCCATCAACCGCGCGCAAATTGCGCTGCAGGACTACCGCGAAGTACCCGCACTCGAAGAAGCCCTGTACATCTTGATGCGCAGCTATGACGCCCTGGGCATGGCGCAATTGCGTGACGACGCCAAGCGCGTGCTAGAGCGAAACTACCCCAACAGCAGCTTTGTAAGCCAAGGCTTTCAGCGCTCTAAAGAGCCGTGGTGGAAGATTTGGTGACGCCGCAGCCCTAGACCGGATTGCTACGTTTTTTGTAGCTGCTTGCGCCCTATTCCAGGCCCTTCGGGGCCTTTTCTATTTCAAGCAAACGTTGTAGGGCCCGATCCAACGTACCCAAGTCCTGGGTGCGCGCCATGGGTGGCAGCGCAGCCAACAACTGGCGGCCATAGGGCATGGTGGTCAGGCGCGAATCACACAACACCAGCACGCCGCGGTCGGACTCGGACCGAATCAACCGCCCACTGCCTTGTTTGAGCACCACGGCCGCCTCGGGCAGAAAATAGCTGGCAAAGGCACGCCCGCCAGCGGCTTCAATGCGCTGGCTGCGAGCGGCCACGATCGGATCATTGGGCGGTGGAAAACCAATGCGGTCAATCACCACCAACTGCAACGCGCGGCCGGGGATGTCGATGCCTTCGCGAAACGAGGCGGTGGCCACCAGCACCGCACCGCGCAGGTCGTCTGATGCAGCACCGGTGGCTGCGCCCTCGCCTGCTTGGCGAAACTCTTTGAGCAGCGCGGCGCGGCTGCCTTGGCCTTGGGTGAGCAGTTGCAGGCCACGCATCAGCGGGTGGTCTTTTAAGCGCTGCGAGATGTCTTGCATGGCGCGCGTGGTGCTGGTCAACACCAGGGTGCGCCCACCCAGGACTGCTGCGGCTTGGGCCACCAGATCGGCCACGCGCTCTTCATGGCCGCCTTCGGTGGGCTTGGGCCAGCTTGGCAGCACCATCAGCGCCTGGCGGGCGTAGTCAAAGGGGCTTGGCACCTTGAGCGTGGTGGCGCCGACCAGCCCACAGGGCTCGGTAAACCAGCGCATGTCTTCGCCCATACCGAGCGTGGCCGAGGTGAACACCCAGGCCTTGTGGCCCGCACTGGCGCTGACCATGGGGCCCAGGTGCTGGGCAATGTCCAGCGGCGCCTGGTGCAGCCGCAGGTGATGGCCCACCTCGGCCCAGCGCACATGGTCGGCCGGCGTGGGCTGGGCCAGCAAGCCTGCAGTGCGGGCCATGGCCTCCGCCCGTTCGGCCATGCGGGCCAGGTCGGGCTCGGTTTCAGCCAGCAACTGCGCCGCTCCAGCGGCAAGCTGGGCGGCGGCTTGCACATCGGCCAGCGCGGCGGCGAATGCGCCGGGGCGCACGCCATCGGGCTCGGGCTGGCTCCAGCCCATGCGGCCTGTTGCATCGTGCGGCCACGCCAGGCGCAGTTGGCGCGCCGCGCTGTCTAGCGCGTTGCACAGGTCGTTCCAAGGCGCCAAACCGCGGGCATGGGTGTGGCCCGCGGCCAGCAAATCACGCGCTAAATCCGTCACAGCGGCGCTGCCCCATTGCAGGCCCAAAAAGGCCACGCCCACTTCATTGAGCTGGTGGGCTTCATCAAACACCACGGCTTGCACGCTGGGCAGCAGCTCGGCCATGCCGCTTTCACGCACAGCCTGGTCGGCAAAAAACAGGTGGTGGTTGATGACCACCACGTCAGCGGCCAACGCCTCGCGCCGGGCCTTTTGCAGATGGCAGTCGGCAAACACCGGGCACTTGCCGCCCAGGCAGTTGTCGGCGGTGGAGCTGACCCAGGGGCGCAGGTTGGGGTTGCGCGCGGCGTCGGCCACTTCTTCTAAGTCACCACTGGCGGTGGCGGTGGCCCAGCGCTGCACCACGGCCAGATCGCGCCAGGTGGCGTCATCGGTGGCGGCGAGCACGCCGGGCGCAGCTTGCAAGCGGTGCAGGCACAGGTAGTTGTTGCGACCCTTGAGCAGCGCCACCCGCACCGGCAGCTTGAGCGCAGCCACCACAGCGGGCAAGTCGCGGTCAAACAACTGGTCTTGCAAGGCTTTGGTGCCGGTGGACACCAAGGCCCGTTGGCCGCTCAGCAACAGCGGCACCAAGTACGCAAAAGTTTTACCAACGCCGGTGCCGGCTTCCACCACCAGCGCAGCGCCGTCTTGCAGGGTTTGCGCCACGGCTTGCGCCATGGCCTGCTGACCCGCGCGGGGGCGGTAATGCGCAGCGGCTTGAGCCAAATGGCCGCTGGGGCCAAAACAGTGCTGGGTGAGGCTGACCAGGCCGTCGCCCAGGGGTTCGCCTGGGTCGGGCGATTCGGGCGACGAAGAGGCGTCGCCGCTGCGGGCCCCCATCAGGCGGACTCGGGCGGGTGCAGCAGGCCTTCGATGAGGGCGATGCGATCGCGCAGCATCAGGCGGCGCTTTTTGTCGCGGCGAATTTGCAGATCATCCAGGGGCGCCACAGCCTGGGCGGGCTGCGCTAGGTGGTCGACCTGGGCATTGAGCTCCGCATGCTCAATTCGCAGCGCAATCAGCTCGCGTTGCAGGTTATGGAGTGAACGATCAGGCGGGGCAAGCACAACAGAGGGGTCCCAAACAAGCGGGCAAGGTGCACGCGGTGATGATAATGTCCCATGCTTCGAAAGATCAGCCCGCGCCACCCATGACCATCCCAGCGGGATTCCGCCTGCAAGCCTCTACCGGCATCCACAAGGGTGACCGCGACTACCAGCAAGACCAGGTTGCGTTGTTACAGCACTCTCGCGAGGCGGGTTGTGTGCTCGGCATCGTGGCAGACGGCATGGGCGGGCGCAGCGGCGGGCGCAAGGCGTCTGACCAGGTCATGCTGACGGCCAAGCAGCTCTTTGAGCGCTTTGCGCCCGAGCACGACGACCCTGGCCGCTTTTTGCACCAGTTGGCCAATGAATCGCACATGGTGATCAAGCTCACTGCGATTTCAGCCGAGGAAGAACCCCACAGCACCGTGGCCGCCTATTTGCTGTTGCCCAGCGGCGAGGCGCACATCTTGCACGCGGGCGATTCGCGGGTGTATGTGTTTCGTGGCGAAAACGTTTTGCATCGCACCCGTGACCACAGCTATGTGCAAATGCTGGTGGACCGTGGCGAGATCACCGAAGAACAGGCCAACGTACACCCCAAAAGCAACGTGCTGGTGGGCTGCCTGGGCACCGAGGACGACCCGCCCGCCACGGTGCACGCCATGCCCGGCAACCTGCGCGCGGGCGACAGCCTGCTGGCCTGCAGCGACGGCGTGTGGCACTACTTCACCCCGGCGGAAATTGGCGCCATCGTGGCTGCGCTCACCCCGCGCGAGGCGACTGAATTTTTGATCAGCAAAGCGCGCCAACGCGCTCGCGGCGGCGGCGACAACTTGAGCGTGGTGCTGCTGCGACTAGAGCAGTTGCAGCCCGAGCCCAAGAAGCTGGTGATTCCGCCCATCATCAAACCGCTGCGCTAAAGCGCGTGCCGGGTTGTGTTCAGCAGCCCAGCCCCATCAAGGCGCGGGCGCGGCGCGCTGCTCAAGTTTTTCTTGCTGTGCTTCACGCTTGGCATCAATGCGTGACTGCGCTTG
This sequence comes from Comamonadaceae bacterium, assembly GCA_013297985.1. Taxonomy (GTDB): domain Bacteria; phylum Pseudomonadota; class Gammaproteobacteria; order Burkholderiales; family Burkholderiaceae_C; genus JAAFIY01. The sequence continues at coordinate 7,902 of JAAFIY010000088.1, forward strand.
CGCCCCGGCTTCGCGGCGGCGCCGCTGCTCCAGCAGTTGCTCTTGACGCCGCAAGTCCGCCAAGCCTTCGCGGCGCGCTCGATCAGCCTTTTGGGTGCAATCAGTCACCGCGAAACGCTGGCGGCAGTCGGCGGTGGCGCGCGTGTACTCAGCTTCGATGGCCGCGCGCCCTTGTTGAATGGCTTGGCGCTCGGTGGCCAGCCCCTCGGTATTGGCGCGTGCAGGCGCCGCGAGTGCAGTCGCTATCAAAACGATAGCTGCTACCGCTGATAAATAGGGCGCGAACAGCGTTTTTTTTGTGTAAGCCATAGCGCACACAGCCGGTTGGGTCAGGTGATGGCCGTGTTGACGGTGCGCCTCTGCAGCGCCAGGAATTCAGCGGATTGCATCTCGGTAAGGCGCGACACCGTGCGGGGAAATTCATGCGCCAAGGGCCCTTCGGTGTAGAGCTGCTCGGGCGCCACCGCCGCGCTCATGATGAGCTTCACGCGCCGGTCATACAAGACATCCACCAGCCAAGTAAAGCGCCGCGCTTCGCTGGCGTGGCGCACAAACATTTGTGGCACGTTGCTAAGCAACACCGTATGGAACTGATTGGCCAATTCCAGGTAGTCGTTTTGCGAGCGCGGGCCGCCGCATAGTTCTTTGAAATCAAACCACACCACGCCACCGGCGCGACGCCGGGCGCGGATTTGGCGCGATTCAATGGTCAGCACCGGTGATTCGTCACGCGCTTCGGCCAAGCGATCAAAGGCCTGGGTCATGGCGGCGTCGGCTGCTTCCCCCAAGGGCGAGTGGTACATGGCCACTTGCTCCAACGTGCGGCGGCGGTAGTCGGTGCCGTTGTCCACGCTGATCACTTCGAGCTTTTGGTTGAGCAGCTCGATGGCGGGCAAGATGCGGTCGCGGTGCAGGCCATTGGGGTACAGGTCGTCGGGCTTGAAATTGCTGGTGGTCACAAAGCCCACGCGGTTGGCAAACAGGGCGTTCAACAGCCGGTGCAAGATCATGGCGTCGGTGATGTCGGCCACATGGAATTCATCGAAGCAAATCAGCCGATAGCGCCGTGACATGCGCTTGCCGAGCTCATCCAGCGGGTTCACCGTGCCTTGCAGGTCTGACAGTTCGCGGTGCACTTCACGCATGAATTCATGAAAGTGCAGCCGCGTTTTGCGCTGCAGCGGCACCGCGTCAAAAAAGCAATCCATCAGAAAGCTTTTGCCACGCCCGACACCGCCGAACATGTATACGCCACGCGGAATGGGCGGGCGGCTCAGCAGCTTGGCCAGCGGGTTGCTGCGGCGGCTTTTGTAGGCCACCCATTCGTCGGCGCAGCGCTGCAACGCCGCTACAGCGCGAAGTTGCGCTGGGTCGGCGGTGTAGCCGCGCCGCGCCAGCTCGGCGTGGTAGGCCGCCTCAACCGCGGCCATCGTGCGCTGTCGTCATCTCAGAAGTTCAGCGTGCGCTTGTCCACCGCCAAAGCGGCTTCTTTGGTGGCTTCGCTCAAGCTGGGGTGCGCGTGGCAGATGCGGGCGATGTCTTCGCTGCTGGCCTTGAATTCCATGGCCACCACCGCTTCGGCAATGAGTTCGCTGGCCACTGGCCCGACGATGTGCACGCCCAGGATTTCATCGGTGGCGGCATCTGCCAGCATCTTCACCATGCCGGTGGTGTCACCCAAGGCGCGCGCGCGGCCGTTGGCCAAGAACGGAAACGTGCCCGCCTTGTACGCAGCGCCCCGAGCCTTGAGTTGTTGCTCGGTTTCGCCCACCCAAGCAATCTCGGGGCTGGTGTAGATCACCCAGGGGATGGTGTTGAAGTTGACATGCCCATGTTGGCCGGCAATGCGCTCGGCCACGGCCACGCCCTCTTCTTCGGCCTTGTGCGCCAGCATGGGGCCGCGCACCACGTCGCCCACCGCCCACACGCCCGCCAAGTTGGTTTTGCAATTGCCGTCGACCACGATGGCGCCGCGCTCATCCAGTTGCAGCCCCACCGCTTCGGGCTTCAGGCCCACGGTGTTGGGCACGCGGCCAATTGAGACGATCAGGCGGTCAAACTCTGCTGCCACCGCATCGCCCTTGGCGCTGGTGTAGGTGACGCTGACCCCCGCTTTGGTGGTTTTGACTTCACCCACCTTCACGCCCAACTCAATCTTCAGGCCTTGTTTGGTAAAGGCCTTGAACGCCTCTTTGGCGATTTGCTCGTCGACCGCGCCCAAGAAGGTGGGCAGGCCTTCAAGCACCGTGACTTCAGCACCCAGGCGGCGCCAGACCGATCCCATCTCGAGCCCGATCACACCCGCGCCGATCAGGCCGAGCTTTTTGGGCACCGAGCCCACGCGCAGCGCCCCGTCGTTAGACAGGATCTTGTCTTCGTCAAAGGGCACGCCCGGCAGCGCACGGGCACTAGAGCCGGTGGCCACAATGATCTGCTTGCCCACCAGGGTGTCGGCTGCAGCACCGGCCACGTCGATTTGATAGCCGCCATCCACCGCCTTGGCAAACGAGCCCCGGCCGTGGAAAAAAGCCACCTTGTTCTTTTTGAAAAGGTACAAGATGCCGTCGTTGTTTTGCTTGACCACCGTGTCTTTGCGGCCCAGCATTTTCTTCACGTCAATGCTGAGGTCTTTCAAGCCAATGCCGTGGTCGGCAAAGTGGTGGTGGGCCTGCTCAAAGTGCTCGCTGGACTGCAGCAGCGCCTTGCTGGGAATGCAGCCCACGTTGGTGCAGGTGCCACCCGGCGCGGGGCCGCCAGCGGCGTTTTTCCATTCATCAATGCAAGCGGTGCTAAAGCCCAACTGGGCTGCGCGGATGGCCGCGATGTAGCCACCCGGCCCGCCGCCGATAACGATGACGTCGAAGTTTTTGGTGCTCATGTCGTACTCGAAATTTTTGGCGCGGCTCAAAAAACTGCACTGGCCTGGGTCAGCGACGGCCGCAGATCCGGCTTTGCCTGTCTGCAGGCCGTGCCCCCTCCTGAGGGGGAGGCGGCACAGCCGCTTCGGGGGTGGGCTTTAAATATCAAACAAGAGGCGGGAGGGATCTTCCAAAGCCTCTTTCATCGCCACCAGCCCCAGCACCGCTTCGCGGCCGTCGATGATGCGGTGGTCATAGCTCATGGCCAGGTAGTTGATGGGGCGCACCACCACCACGCCGTTTTCCACCACCGCGCGGTCTTTGGTGGCGTGTACACCCAAGATGGCCGACTGCGGCGGGTTGATGATGGGTGTGGACAGCATGGAGCCAAACACGCCACCGTTGCTGATCGAGAAGGTGCCGCCGCTCAGCTCTTCCAAACTGAGCTTGCCCTCACCGGCTTTTTTGCCGTATTCGGCAATTTTCTTTTCGACGTCGGCAAAGCTCATTTGGTCGGCGTTGCGCAGGATCGGCACCACCAAGCCGCGCGGGCTGCCCACGGCAATGCCCACATCAAAGTAGCCGTGGTAGACGATGTCGTTGCCGTCGACGCTGGCGTTGAGCACCGGGTATTTTTTGAGCGCATGCACGGCGGCCTTCACAAAGAAGCTCATAAAGCCCAGCTTCACGCCGTGCTCTTTTTCAAACTTCTCTTGGAAGCGCTTGCGCATTTCCATCACCGGGGCCATGTTCACTTCGTTGAACGTGGTCAGGATGGCGTTGCTGGCTTGTGACTGCAGCAAGCGCTCGGCCACGCGGGCGCGCAGGCGGCTCATGGGTACGCGCTGCTCGGGGCGGTTGCCCAGGTTGGCGGCGGCGGGCGCAGCCACTTGGGGCAAGGCGGCTGGCACATTGACGGCCACGGCCACCGGGGCGGCGGCCTTCGGCGCAGCGCCTGAGGCCACCGCACCGAGCACGTCGCCCTTGGTGATGCGGCCATCGCGGCCCGTGCCTGCCACCGAACCGGCGGCCAGGTTGTTGTCAGCCATCAGTTTGGCGGCTGCGGGCATGGCGACGTCTGATTTGCCGCCGGCTGAAGCTGCGGCCGCAGGGGCCGCGGCAAGGGCGGCCGCGGGTGCCGCGGCGGGGGCCGCCGGTGCGGTGGCCGAGGCGCCTGCCTTCGCTTCGGTGTCGATCTGGCCAATGACCTGTTCGGCCACCACCGTGCCGCCACTGGCCACGACGTGGGCCGTCAGCACACCGGCGGCCGGTGCGGGCACTTCCAGCACGACTTTGTCGGTTTCGATTTCGATCAGGATCTCATCGATGGCCACGGCTTGGCCGGGTTGTTTTTTCCATTGCAGCATGGTGGCTTCGGCCACCGATTCAGACAGCTGCGGGACTTTGACTTCAATGATTGCCATGGTGTGTGGGAGCAGTTTTTTGTCAGATGGGTGCTGGCGGGGCCGACGGGGCAGAAAACCCGTTTGCTACAAAAACAGTAGCTGATTCGGCCCAAAAACAGGGCGGTAGCGGCCGATTTGGTAATGAACGCCAATCGGCACAGCCACCGCCACCGGCCTTACTTGGTGAGCACAAAGCCCTTGATCTTGCCGAAGGCGCCGTCGACCAAGGCCTTTTGCTGGTCTTGGTGCAAATGCGCGTAGCCCACAGCAGGCGACGCCGACGCCGCACGGCCTGAGTAGCCCAGCCGCTGGCCTTCGAGCATGTTCTCGTGGATGTAGTGCTGCACAAAGAACCACGCACCCTGGTTTTGCGGCTCGTCTTGGCACCACACGACGTCGGTGGCATTGGGGTAGCGCTTGAGCTCGGCCGCAAACGCTTTGTGCGGGAAGGGATAGAGCTGCTCCACCCGCAAGATGGCGGCGTCGTCGGCGCCCTTCTCCTCGCGCTTTTTCACCAAGTCGTAGTACACCTTGCCTGAGCACACGATGACGCGCTTGACCTTGTCGGCGCCTTTGATGACGGCTTCTTTGTTCTCGGGGATCACGGTCTGGAAACCGCCCTTGATGAACTCAGACACCGGGCTCGTCGCGTCTTTGTTACGCAAGAGCGACTTGGGCGTCATGATGACCAGCGGCTTGCGCAGGTTGCGCACCATTTGGCGACGCAGCACATGGAAGATCTGGCTGGCGGTGGTGGGCTGCACCACCTGCATATTGGCGTCGGCGCTCAATTGCATGAAGCGCTCAAGCCGGGCGCTGGAGTGTTCGGGCCCCTGGCCTTCATAGCCGTGCGGCAGCATCAAGGTGATGCCGTTGACGCGGCCCCACTTCACTTCGCCGCTGGCGATGAACTGGTCAATCACCACCTGCGCGCCGTTGGCGAAGTCGCCAAACTGCGCTTCCCAGATCACCAGGGTGTTGGGGTCGTTTGAGGCATAGCCGTATTCAAAGGCCAGCACCGCTTCTTCTGACAGCAGGGAGTCAATGACCACAAACGGCGCTTGACCGTCGGCTGCGTTTTGCAGCGGGATGTAGGTGCCGCTGTCCCACTTCTCGCGGCTTTGGTCGTGAATGACCGCGTGGCGGTGAGTGAAGGTGCCGCGTCCGCAGTCTTCGCCCGAGAGGCGCACCGGGTAGCCGCTGGCCACCAAACTGGCAAAAGCCATGTGCTCGCCCATGCCCCAGTCGACATTGACATCGCCTCGGCCCATGGCGGCGCGGTCTTCGTAGACCTTCTTCACCAAGGCATGCGGCGTGACGCCTGCGGGGATGGTGGTGATGCGCTCAGCCAGCCGCTTCCATTCAGCCAGGGGGATGGCTGTGTCAGCGGCGTCGGTCCACTTTTTGCCCAAAAAGGGCGACCAATCCACCGCGTACTTGCTTTTGAAGTTGCTGATGGTGATGTCTTCAGTGTGGGTGCCGGCATCCATGGCGGCGCGGTAGGCTTTTGCCATGTCGTCACCCAGCGTGGGGCCTAGGCCCTGGGCCGACAACTTGTCGGCGTACAAGCGGCGCGTGCCCGGATGCTGGGCAATTTTTTTGTACATCAGCGGCTGGGTGAGCGCTGGGGTGTCTTGCTCGTTGTGCCCCAATTTGCGGAAGCAAATGATGTCCACCACCACGTCTTTGTTGAACTGCTGGCGGTAGTCCAAGGCCCACTGGGTGCACAGCACCACGGCTTCGGGGTCGTCGCCGTTTACGTGTAGCACGGGGGCCTCGATCATCTTGACGACGTCGGTGCAATACAGGGTGGAGCGGCTGTCACGGGGGTCACTGGTGGTAAAGCCGATTTGGTTGTTGATCACCAAATGCACCGTGCCGCCGGTGTAGTAGCCGCGGGTTTGGGCCAAGGCCAGCGTTTCCATCACCACGCCCTGGCCTGCAAAAGCGGCATCGCCGTGCACCAGCACCGGCAGGACTTGGTCGCCTTCCTTGTCGCCACGGCGGTCCATGCGGGCGCGCACCGAGCCCTCTACCACCGGGTTGACGATTTCCAGGTGCGAGGGGTTGAACGCCAGGGTGAGGTGCACCGGGCCGCCGGGGGTGGACACGTCGGAGCTAAAGCCTTGGTGGTATTTGACGTCGCCACTGGGCAGATCTTCAGGGGCGGTGTGGTCAAACTCGGCAAACAAATCGGCGGGCACCTTGCCCAGCGAATTGACCAGCACATTCAGGCGCCCGCGGTGGGCCATACCAATGACGATTTCTTGCACGCCGCTGCCGCCTGCGCGCTGGATGAGTTCATCCATCGACGCAATAAAGCTTTCGCCGCCTTCCAAGCTAAAGCGCTTTTGGCCGACGTACTTGGTGTGTAAAAAGCGCTCAAGGCCTTCGGCGGCCGTCAGGCGCTCCAGGATGTTCTTTTTCTGTTCAACGGTGAAGTTGGGCTTGGCGCGCACGCTTTCCAGCTTTTGCTGCCACCAGCGTTTTTGCGTTTGATCGGTGATGTAGTTGCATTCGCTGCCGATGGTGCCGCAATAGGTTTCGCGCAGCGCATTAAGCAGGTCACGCAGCGACATGGTGTCGCGGCCGAAGAAGGTGTTGCTGGTGTTGAACACCGTTTCCATATCGGCGTCAGTGAAGCCGTAGAAACTGGCTTCTAGCTCAGGAATTTTTTCGCGTTCAGTGCGCTTGAGCGGATCTAGGTCAGCCCAGCGGCAACCCACGTTGCGGTAGGCGGCAATGAGCTGTTGCACCGCCGTGCGCTTGCGCCCGGCTTCAGAGTCAGCGCCCGAGGGCGCGGCGGCCAAGGCCACGGTGCGCTTGGCCATTTCGGCGAAGGCATTCACCACCGGCTGGTGCGCCACGTCGCGGGCGTTGGAGCCGTCGAGCGCGGGCACGTGCTGCAAGGCGTCGAAGTATTCGCGCCAGTTGTCAGGCACGCTGCCAGGGTTGTTCAGGTAGTTTTCATACATCTCTTCCACATACGGCGCATTGCCGCCGAAGAGGTAGGAATTGCTGGCATACGCCCGGTAGACGGACGTTTGGGATTCGCTCATTTCACGCTGACCTCCGCCGCCCTGCAGGCGACTGTTGGCTTCGGGTTTAGAACCTTCCGCGTCACGGCTTGGCCGGTTGGCGGATGCGACTGTGGCTAAGGAAGGGCCGAGGCCGATTCTGCCACTGAGCCTTGACGTTCAGCTTGAGGTGAACACTGAGAAAGTCAATGCCGACGGTCGAAAAGCCGTGCCGCAGCCGCCGGCAA
>JAAFIY010000089.1 GCA_013297985.1 Comamonadaceae bacterium
CGCGTTGCTGTAGCCCTGGGTAAAGCGCAAGCCCTTGGCGGCCAAGTCATCTAGGTGGGGCGACACCGCGCCCCAGGGCTCGTCGCGCCCGCCGTAGCAGCCCAGATCGGCGTAGCCCAGGTCGTCGGCAACGACCCAAATCAGGTTGGGGCGCAGGGGTGCAGACACGGCGCGTCAGTCGAGCTGCACGCCCGTGGCTTTGATGGGCCTTTCCCAACGGGCCAAATCGCGCGCTTGGGAGGTGGCCAACTCAGCCGAAGTGGAGCCCACCGGCGCAATGCCCAGCTGCACGAGCCGCGCTCTGAATTCAGGCCGAGCCACAGCACCCGCCACCGCACGCTCCAGGCGCTGCAACACCGGCGCGGGCAGGGCGGGCGGCGCATACACCGCAAACCAAGCGGTTGCTACCAAGTCCACACCCGATTCGCGCAGCGTGGGCACATCAGGCAACTGCGGATCACGCTCGCGCCCCGTCACGCCCAACACCCGCACCCGGCCTGCGCGGTGCAGTTCGGCGGTTTCAGACACCACGTCAAATTTGTAATCAATATGGCCACCCAAGAGCGCGTTGTTGGCCGGACCACCGCCTTGGAAAGGCACATGGTTCAGGCTGATGCCGGTGGTCTGCTCCATCAGCACGCCCATAAAGTGCGGCAGCGTGCCCGCGCCCGGTGTGCCGTAGCTGCCCTTGCCGGGCTCGGCTTTGGCTTGGGCCACCATCTCGGCCACGGTGCGCGCCTTGCTGGACGGCCCCGCCACCACGCCAAACTGAAAATGCCCAATGAGCGACACCGGCGTGAAGTCTTTCACCGGGTCGTAGTCGAGTTTTTTGTACACGTGCGGAAACAGCACCATCGGCCCGCTGGGCGTGACCAAAATCGTTTGGCCATCCGGGCGCGCGCTCTTGACCGCGTTCAGCGCAATGCGGCCCGCCGCGCCTGCGCGGTTTTCCACTGTGACGGGGCTGAAGTCATCGCGCAGGGCGTCGCCAATGAGCCGTGCCAGGGTGTCGGCCGAACCCCCCGGCGGGAATCCCACCAAGATGCGCAGCGGTGGTTTGTCTGCGCCGGTGGTGGACTGCGCCAGCGCCACTTGAGGGGCCACCAAGCCAACGGCGGCAATGCAGGTCAATCGGCTGAGGGTCTGCAAGAACAAGCGACGCATGACATGGCCCTGGGTTGGCGCGGCGCAGGGGTGGCCGCAAAAGCAATCGCCCAATGTAGGGCCGCTCGCGCTGCGCGTGCTCTGCGCAGGGTCAGGACTTGCCCCAATAGCTGGCGCTTACGCCCTTAGCGGCTGAACCCCGAGCGCTGGCGGCGACGCCATCGCACCCACCAACGAAAACGCCCAACCGAAGCCGGTTGGGCGTTGAATGTTGTGGTGGAGAGGAGGAGGATCGAACTCCCGACCTTCGCATTGCGAACGCGACGCTCTCCCAGCTGAGCTACCCCCCCACACGCAGCGCAAATTGTAGCCAAGCCCGGGGTGCGGGTGGGCCGAGGCAAGGTGGCGGGTGCATGCCACACTGCGCCCGGTCCAATCGCTCAATTGGTGGAGGCCGCATGGCAAGTTCATCCAAGTCTGAAATCAAAACGCGGCCCGGCGCGCCGCTGTGGCACCGCACCGTGACGGCCGCTGGTGGATCGCCAACGGCGCCCAACTTGGCCGCGTGGCTGGACGACCAGTACAACAACCGCGCCCGCGTTCCTGACGCCGCGGACTACCTGCGACGCTGGGCGGCCGACTCTGGCGAGGCGCGCGAAGGCGCCGAAGCCGCGGGCGTGCACCTGGTGCCCGATGTGCCCTACGGCCCGCACGCCAGCGAAACCATGGACGTGTTCTTGCCCGCCTGCGGGGCGGCCAGCGCACCGTTGCTGGTGTTCATACACGGCGGCTACTGGCGGGCCCTGAGTAAGGACGATTTTTCGTTTGTAGGCACAGCCTTTGCCGCCAAGGGCGCGCGGGTGGTGGTGCCCAACTACGCCTTGTGCCCAGGCACACCAGGCGATCCTGTCGATGTGCCGCGCATTGCGCTGCAGGTGGCACGCAGCGTGGCGGTGGCAGCCGCTGCGGGGGCGCAGCCGGGCTCGTCAGCTCAGGCACGCTTTGGCCGTGTGGTGGTGTGCGGTCATTCAGCGGGCGGCCACCTGGCCGCCATGCTGTCCACCTGCGATTGGGCAGGCTTGGGCCGCAGGCTGGGGCTGTCTGTGCCCGCCGGTTTGGTGCAAGACGCGGTGTCGCTGTCCGGGTTGTTTGAGCTGGGCAGCATCGCCCGAGGCCCCGCGCTGCAGGCCGATTTGCGCCTGACTGAAGACGCCCAGCGCCGCTGCAGCCCGGCGGGTTTTGCGCCGCCTAGGCACACGCGGTTTCATGCCCTTGTGGGCGCGCTTGAAAGCCCCATGTACCACGCCCAGCATGCCTTGATTGCACACCGCTGGAAGCGGCAGGTGGCCACCCACAAATCGCTGCCAGGGTTGCACCATTTCAGCATCATGCAAACGCTGGCGCAGGCCGATTCAGCGGTGCACAGCATGCTGCGAACGCTACTAAAAATATAGCGTTATACCCAGCAAAATAGGGCGATAGCAGCCTATTGGGCTTGAACGCAGCAGTTTTTGCCCTTGCGTTTGGCGGCGTACATGGCGGCGTCGGCGCGGTTGATCAGGCTGTCTAGCGACTCGCCCGGGCGCAGCGTGGCCACGCCGATGCTGGCGGTAACCGGTGGCCGCGTGGCGCCGCCGCTGATGGCCGGGGCTGGGGCGATCTCGATGGCCTGGCGCACGCGCTCAGCCGCCTCGGTCGCGTGCGGCACGGGTGCGCCGGGCAGCAGCGCCACAAACTCTTCACCGCCCCAACGCGCCATCAGGTCACCAGGGCGCAGGGTGCGTTCAATGGCTTGCGCGGCAGCACACAGCACGGCGTCACCGGCGTCATGGCCAAACTGATCGTTGATGCGTTTGAAGTTATCTAGGTCCACCAGCACCATCGACAGCGCCTGTTCGCCCGCCTGATGGCGCTGCCATTGGCGCAGGGCCACGTCCATCCAGCGGCGGCGGTTAGCGCAGCCGGTGAGGGCATCGGTGTGGGCCAGGGCGTGTGCGGTTTGGCGCGCGGTATCCAGTTGGCGCAGCAGGTACAGCAGCACGGCGCTCACCGGCGAAGCAACCACCAAAGGCACGAAGAACGCAATCACCAGCGAATGAAACAGGAGCACGGAAGGCGGCTCCAGCAGCTCCACGTAAAGCCAAGTGAACAGCAAGGAGGCCACGACGCTGACCACCACGATGAGCACTTCGCCTGCACCCTTGGGCAGAGCGATCAGCCACTGGGCCAGCGGTTTAAGGTGCTCCATATCAATGCCGGGGGTCCGTCACATGAACAAATGCTCACCCGCGTTGTCACCGCCCAGCACCACGTAGTTCACTTTGCGGATGTCCATGAGGGTGCGGCCACCAGCGTAGCTGATGGAGCTTTGCACATCTTGCTCCATCTCGGTCAGGGTGTCGGCCAGGCGGCCTTTGATGGGCTCCAAGATGCGCTTGCCTTCGACGTGGCGGTATTCGCCTTTGTTGAAGTCACTGGCGCTGCCGTAGTACTCCTTGTACAGCTTGCCGTCTACCTCCACGGTTTGGCCAGGGCTTTCTTCGTGGCCCGCCAACATGCTGCCGATCATGACCATGGTGGCGCCAAATCGAATGCTTTTGGCGATGTCGCCATGCTCGCGAATACCGCCGTCGGCAATGATGGGTTTGGTGGCTACACGGGCGCACCACTTCAGCGCGCTCAATTGCCAACCGCCGGTGCCAAAACCCGTCTTCATGCGGGTGATGCACACCTTGCCGGGGCCAATGCCCACTTTGGTGGCGTCGGCTCCCCAGTTTTCCAGATCAATCACCGCCTCGGGCGTGCCGACATTGCCCGCAATCACAAACGCGCCGGGCAATTTGTCTTTGATCAGCCGCACCATGCGCTGCACGCTGTCGGCATGGCCGTGGGCGATGTCGATGGTGATGTAGTCCGGCACTTCGCCACTGGCCGCCAAGGCTTCAACCGTGGCCATATCGGGCGCTTTCACGCCCAATGAGATGGACGCAAACACCCCGGCCGCGTGCATGCGCTGCACAAAGGCCACGTTGTCAATGTCAAAGCGGTGCATCACGTAGAAGAAACCGTTTTGGGCCAACCACCGGCACAGCGGTTCGTTGATCACGGTTTTCATGTTGGCCGGCATCACCGGGATGCGGAACTTGCGCTGCCCCAGGGTCACGCTGGCGTCGCATTCACTGCGGCTTTCCACCCGGCATTTGCGGGGCAGCAACAGGATGTTGTCGTAGTCAAAAATTTCCATGGCGATTCACCTGGCAGAACGGTCGGTGGGGCACACAGCTCAAGCTTCACAGGGCCGTTGCCCACAAACAAGGCCCCCACAAAAAAGCCCGCCACACCACCGGTGCGCGGGCCAAAAAAAGGGGCTGGCTCTGACGAGCAGCCCGGGGGCACATTGTAGGCGCGTTACCGCTTGTGTGCACAGGCGCTGATTTGGCGCAAGGCGCCGGCCCCGCCACGCGGCCACACTGCGCGCGCATGTCTGCATCGCCCACCGCCACCCCAGCCCCCGCGCCGCCGCCAGGTGCGCTGGTGCTACCACCATTAAAGCCCATTGGCCCTGCGTCCATTGCCCGTTGGCTGCGCTTGGGCGCGCGTGACTTGATGCTGGCGCCCATCGTGTGCGCCACCCACGGCGCGGCTTTGGCGGTGGCGGGCGCCAGCATCATGTGGCTGTTTCGACACCACTTTTGGCTGCTGGCGGGCGCCTTGTCCGGCTTCTTGGTGGTGGCGCCAGTGTTGGCCGTGGGCCTGTACGCCTTAAGCCGCGCCCACGCCCAGGGCCCTGCGGTGCGGGGCAATCGCGAAGGCTTCGTTTTGGTGTGGCGCACGTGGATGAGTTGGCGGCGCCACCCTTATGCAGCGGCCCAAACAGGCGTGGCGGCACCGCCTGTGCCCAACGATGGCCACCACGACTGGCGTCTGGTGCGCTTTGGCCTGCTGCTGGCCTTGGCAGGTACGGGTTGGGTGATGACCTCCGCCGCGTTGATCACCTGGCTGGCCCCGGTGCCGATTGAGCGCCCCGAAGACTTTCTGCGCCATGTGGTTCTGGCCCCGAGCGGCTGGTTGTTTGAAGCCTGGCTGATGCTGGGCGCACTGCTGGCCGCACCGGTGTTTGCCAGCAGCGTCATCACCCTGCCTTTGTTGCTGGATCGCCGCATTGCGCTGCTGAGCGCCGTGCTCACCAGTTGGCGCGTGGTGCTCGACAACCCCGTGGTGATGGGCTTGTGGGCCTGCGTGCTGGCGGGGTTGGTGGCGCTGGGCTTTGCCACGGCGCTGGTGGGGCTGGTGTGGATCGTGCCGTGGCTGGGTGCGGCCAGTTGGCACGCCTATGTGGATTGCGTGGACGCCAGCGCCTGGCCCGAACGCGAAACTGCAGACGCGGGCGGCTAGCCATGGAAGGCACGATCTTTGGCCTGACCGAGGCGCAATTGGCCCAATGGGGCACCACCGTGGGGGTGGGCGCCTTCATGGCCTACATGGTGTTCATCGTGGCGCAGCTTGCGTGGGAATCCAAGGCCGGGCGCTTTGGCACCTTTGTGCTGTTTCTGGCGCTGGGCTTTGGCTTGATTGGCTTTGTCGCTAAATTTGTGATTCAGTGGGTGCTAGAGCGCTGAAGCGGGCACGGCCTCACAACCCGCTACCCTTGGCTTCCAGACATCCTTCTGAGGCCGCCATGACCGAGCGCATTGAACGCTTTCGCAGCACCTACCTCAAGCACATCGACGACCTTGAAACGTCGCAGGGTAAGACGCGCGCCATGGAGCTTGCCGTGGGTGGCCACTTTGCTGCGCTAGGTACGCTCGAGCTAGCCCTGCTGCGCCAACACGGCCTGCAGCCGCAGCACGATGTGGTGGACGTGGGCTGCGGCAGCGGCCGCTTGGCCATCAAGCTGCGTGATGTGCAAACCGGCGGCTATCTCGGCATTGACGTGGTGCCCAAGCTGGTGGACTACGCCCGCGACACTGCCCAGCGGCCCGATTGGCGTTTTGAAGTGGGCCAGGGCTTGGTGATTCCAGCGCCTGATGCGTCGGCGGACTACGTGGTGTTCTTCTCGGTGCTGACGCACCTGAATCAAGAAGAAGCTTTTCGCTATCTGGCCGAAGCCGCCCGCGTGCTGCGTCCGGGTGGCCGCGTGGTGTTTTCGTTCCTTGAATTCGCCATCGGTGCGCACTGGTTCATTTTTGACGGGGTGCTCAAAGACACCAACCCCGACAAAGTGCTGAATCACTTCATGGACCGCGACCAAATCCGCGCCTTTGCGGTGCGCTTGGGGCTGACGGTGGAGCATTTGATTGACGGCGACAAACCGCATATTCCGCTGACTGAGGCCGTGGTGTACGACGACGGCACCCGCGTGGAAGGCATGGGGCTACTAGGCCAAAGCGTGGCGGTGCTGGTGCGTGACGACGGCATGGCCCAAAGCGCCACGCCTTCGGAAGTGGTGCACAGCCTGCGGGTGCTGCAGCGCCAGCCGCTGCACCTGCAAGCCACGCTGGCCGATGTGCAAGTGCCGACGCCGGTATACCTGTGCATCGAGCGCGACGGCCAATTGCTCAACGTATCCGCCGACGGCAGCCTCACGCATGTGATGGGCTCCAGCGCCAGCCCGGCACCGTGGGGTTGGCATCAGCCGGGTGCAGATGCGGGCCTGTCCATTGAGTTGCCAGCAGGGGTGGATGCGAGTACCGCCACCGTGGTGTATGTCGGCTTGGGGCCCGATTTGGGCACAGTGGTGCAGCAGGTGCGCTATGCGCGAGCGGCGCTGACCTAGGGGCGCTTGCTATTAAATATATAGCTGCTTGCGCTGTTTTTTAGGGCGGACCAGCCTGTTTGGGTGTAAAGGATCTGCGTCAACCCTGACACCGCGACTGCGCAACTGCCACCACGCGGCCCTGCGCGTCGTGCACCCAGCCCAGCACCAGCAGGCGCTCGCGCTTGGCGCCGTTTGGAATCTGAAAAACGCGGCGGTCGTCAAAGCTGCGCTGGCTGGGTTGGCCGTTAGGGCTTGGGGCAAATTCATGCCGCTGGGTGTTGCGCACCAACTGGCGCGGCACCGGGCTGCCCTCAACGCCAGCGGGCAGTTGCTCCACCAGCGCCAGCCACAGCACAAAGGGGCCTTGCGCGGCCAATGCCCGGCTGGGGGTGAAGTCAATTGCCACACCGATGTAGTCCGACAGCGCCGGGCCCTGGGCCACGCGCAGGCGCGCCGGGGCGGCCACCTGTGCGGCAGGCACCGCGTGGCGTTGGCTGGTGGCGGCTTGCGGGGTGGGCGCGGGCAAGGCTTGGGGCAGGGTGCGGTCTTCCAGCCGATGGCTTGCATCGCGCCGAGCGGCGGCCGACAAGGCAGCCTCATCACCCAAAGGGCTGGGCACGATCCAGTCCAGCACGGCAGTGCGAGCGCGCTCGGCTGCGGGCGGCGTGGGCGTGCGGCGGTCGGCCCAGCAGGTGTCGCATTCGGCGGAGATAAAACGCTCTAACAGCACCGTGGGGCGGGGCACGCCGTCGCTGGAGCAACTGCTGGCTGCATGTGCAGCCGCGCTGCCCATCAGCAGTGCGGCCGCCACCAAGAGAGAAGGATGGGCTTTGAACAAGGGGCAATTCCTACAATGCCCTGCATGATCCCAGAACCCGGCGAAAGCCACTTGAGCGCACCCCTTGAAGACGCTGGACGCACGGGCGCTTCGCCAGCCAACGGTGCGATGGCCAGCCTGTTGGCCACCCTCAACCCCGAACAGCGCGCCGCCGTCATCTTGCCGCCTGAGCACGCCTTGATTTTGGCCGGTGCCGGTTCGGGCAAGACCCGCGTGCTCACCACCCGCATGGCCTGGCTGTTGCAAACCGGGCAATTGAGCCCTGGCGGCTTGCTGGCGGTGACGTTTACCAACAAGGCCGCCAAAGAGATGCTGACGCGGCTGACCACCATGCTGCCCATCAATGCGCGTGGCATGTGGGTGGGCACTTTTCACGGCCTGTGCAACCGGCTGCTGCGCGCCCACTACAAGCTGGTGGGGCTGCCCGCTACGTTTCAAATTTTGGACACGCAAGACCAGTTGTCTGCCGTTAAGCGCTTGCTGAAGGCGCACAACGTGGACGATGAGCAGTTTCCGCCCAAGCAATTGCAGTGGTTCATCAACGGCTGCAAAGAAGAAGGCCTGCGCCCGCAAGCCGTGCCCACCACCCGCGACGAAACCGCCCGCCGCCGCATTGAGCTCTATACCCTGTACGAAGCCCAATGCCAGCGCGAAGGCGTGGTGGACTTCGCTGAACTATTGCTGCGCAGCTACGAGCTGTTGCGTGACCACACGGCGGTGCGCCAGCACTACCAGCGCCGCTTTCGCCAAGTGCTGGTTGATGAGTTTCAGGACACCAACCGGCTGCAGTATTTGTGGCTGAAAGCCTTGGCCGGTGTGGGCAGTGGCTTGGGCGGCACCCATGAGCCCGGCGCGGCCGTGCTGGCGGTGGGTGATGACGACCAGAGCATCTACGCCTTTCGCGGCGCGCGGGTGGGCAACATGGCAGACTTTGTGCGCGAATTTGGTGTGCGCCATCAGATCAAGCTGGAAGAAAACTATCGCAGCGCCAGCCATATCCTGGACACCGCCAACCACCTGATTGCGCACAACCAACAGCGCCTGGGCAAGAACCTGCGCACCTCTCAAGCGCCCGGTGAACCAGTGCGGGTGAGCGAAGCCGCCAGTGACTTTGAAGAAGCCCAAGCCCTGGTCGAAGAAATGCGCCAACTGCACGCTGCCGGCATGGCCTGGCATGAAATGGGCGTGCTGTATCGCAGCAACGCGCAAAGCCGGGTGATTGAAACCGCGCTGTTCAACGCATCGGTGGCCTACCGCGTCTATGGCGGCCTGCGGTTTTTTGAACGCGCCGAAATCAAGCACGCGCTGGCCTACCTGCGCTTGTTAGAAAACCCGGCCGATGACACCAGCTTTTTGCGGGTGGTGAACTTTCCCCCACGTGGCATTGGCGCGCGCACGCTAGAGCTATTGCAAGACGCCGCCCGCGATTTGGGCTGCCCACTGCGCGACGCGGTGGCCGCGTTAAAGGGCAAGGCGCAGGGCAACGTCACCGCGTTTGTCGCGCTGATTGACGTGCTGCGTGAAGACACGCAAGGCCTGACGCTGCGCGAAATCATTGAACGCATGCTGAAGGTCAGCGGCCTGTTGGCCCACTACGCCCAAGACCGCGAAGGCGCCGAGCGCATTGAGAACTTGGAAGAACTCGTTAACGCCGCTGAAAGCTTTGTCACCCAAGAAGGCTTTGGCCGCGACGCGGTGGCGCTGCCGCTGGATGAGACCGCCGCTGGCGCAGCGCTGACGCAATCACCCGCCAGCCAGGGCTTGGATTTGAACGCCCCGCTGCTGGACCAAGCTCTGCCCGCGGTGGGCGCTGCAGCCATCACGGCCGATGGCGAAACCCTGTCGCCCCTGGCCGCGTTCTTGACCCACGCCGCGCTAGAAGCAGGTGACAACCAGGCCCAAGCGGGCCAGGACGCGGTGCAGTTGATGACGGTGCACGCCGCCAAGGGGCTTGAGTTTGATGCGGTCTTTATCACTGGGTTGGAAGAAGGCCTGTTTCCCAATGAGCGGGCCTTGACCGAGAACGGCGGGCTAGAAGAAGAACGCCGACTGATGTATGTGGCCGTCACCCGCGCCCGCAGGCGCTTGTACCTAAGCCACAGCCAAACCCGCATGCTGCACGGCCAGACCCGCTACAACCTGCGCAGCCGCTTTCTGGATGAACTGCCTGACGAATCGGTGAAGTGGATCACCCCCAAGGCCCGCGCCGCTGCCGCGCCCGCGTGGGGTGCGCCGGGCTGGGGCGGTGGCGCGGGCGCTGCAGGGCGAGGCGCTAGCAATTTTGTAGCTGGTTCCGCAGGAAATACGGCCCAAAGAGGCCGATTTGATTCAGACAACTGGGCCCACCGAGGCGCCAGCGCCCCCGCCCGCGACGAAGACCGTGGCGGCGGGCCGACGCTCACACCCGCCTCCACGGCCGCAGCAACCGGCCTGAGCAAAGGCCAAAAGGTGTTCCACACCAAGTTTGGCGAAGGCAAGGTGCTCACCATCGAAGGCGCGGGCCCCGACGCGCGTGCGCAAGTCGAATTTGGGCGGCACGGCACCAAGTGGCTGGCGCTAAGCGTGGCCAAGTTGACACCGATTGATTGACGCTGCGTGGCGTGCCTCAGAGGAACGGCCGATGCAGTTGAGCCCTTAACTGATTCGCCCGCGACCACGTACCACTGTGGTCTTGGTGGCCGCGTCCAGCCAACTTAGGCCCTGGCGGTAGCCGTCCAGGCGGTGGGCCCAGACCTTCACGACCACCCACCACAAAGCCCATCCCAAAAGCACAAACGAAACCGCGTGTGCTGCATACCGGACGAGGTCAGGCACTCGGTAGCGCAGCACTGCGTCCAGCGTAACAAACGGCGTGGCAAAGGCCATGGCGGCGCTTAGCCCAATAAGCAAAGCAATCACTGGCCCTGGAAGCAAGAGCACTGCCATCACCAACAAGATGCGTGCGGTGCGCCACCAGCGCTGAGCCGTAGTGGCCTCGCTACCATCCCAGCGCTGCAATTGCAGGCCGAAGACCCACTGCCCCGGTGAGGCATGCAGCCCCGTGGCCGCGGCGGCCAGCGAGGTGAGGACCACCATCAAGAAGGCGAGACCCACCAACACAAAGTAGTTCGCAAACTGTTGGTAGGTGTACTCAAACATGCCCTTGAACAGGAACGGGTTCTCGCCCATGACTGTGAACGCCACCACGCCTGACACACCTGTCACCAATACCGTGTCGAGGAGGCGTGCGCCCCAACGCATGGCTCGGGGCGCGGGTTGCACGGCCAAGCCATACACGGGCCAGTGCGATTGGGGCTGGCTCAGGTCGGGCGGATGCTCGAGCGGTCTGCGCTGACCCGGCGCAAAGCTGGCCAAACAGTTGGGACAGGCCCGAGCATCGGCTGATATTGGTATGGCGCAATCGGGGCAATACGGCATGGGGCAGGTCAATAGTGTTGCTGTTGGCAACGGTCCAGATCCCCGTCACGCAGCTTTCAACAAAGTACGTTAGTTTGGTCACATTCATCTCACCTCGGGGGCCGCGTGGGCACTACAGACAACAACGGACATGTGCGGCGCTGGGTGCTCACTGCCTGCATAGGCTGCTGGCTGGTGTTGGGCGGGCTTGCTCACGGCTCAGCGCTTGCGCCATGGGCGGCTCTTGATGCGCAGGCGGTGCGCGCGCAAGGCGAGGTGTGGCGCTTGGGGACTGCGCATCTGGCGCATTTCAGCGTGTGGCACTGGGCCATCAACACCGGTCTGGCCCTGGGCTGGCTGTGGGTGGCGCTGCGCTGGATGAGCCTGGCGCGCTGCGCGGGTGCGGCGCTGGTTTCGGCAGCGGTGGTCAGCGCGGGGTTGACGTGGCTGCCCGGTGCGCAGCCGCTGACCTATGCGGGCGCGTCAGCGGCCGTTTGGGGCGGCTTGATCGGCACCGCGCTGTGGTTGGCCTTGCGCCCTGCGTGCACGCCGGTGGCTGCGCGTGCGCTGGCGGCGCTGATTGCGCTGGTGTGCTGTGCGCGGCTGCTGTGGCCGTTGATGGGCGGCTCGCCGACGGCTGGGCCTCTGTTGCCCGCTGGCTTCGTGGTGCACCACGCCGCGCACGGTTGGGCGGTGCTGGGTGCTTGGGTGTGGCTGGTGTTGGCCTTGGTGTTTGATGCGGCGCGTGGGCGCGTGTGGCTTCGGGCAATCGCCTTGACAGCAGCCTTATTCGGCCTGGGCGGCACTGCGCAAGCGCAAAGCCCGGTGGGCACCGCCCAAGACGCCGCCGAAGGCCGCATGCTCTACCAAGACACGCCCTTGTTCCGTGGCTCGTTCAACGCCTGTGTGCAGTGCCACCGCGACCCAGCAGCCCAGCGCCGGGGCCTGACGCTGATTGAGCAGCAAGACCACATTCGCTGCGCCATCCAAGGCGGCTGCGGCGGCAATGTGCTGGCGGTGTACCCGTTGGGCTCCATGGCGCAGTTTCAGGGGCTGATTGATGGCGACGACATTCGCCGCCTGGCCAGCTACATCCGCGAACCCAATGTGCTGGCCGCCTACCCACGGATGAGTACGCGCACCCTGGAATGGTCCACGGTGGAATTCGGCCAGCGCCGCAGCGCCCAGGTGATGTTGGAAAACCGGGGCGAGCGGCCTCTGAACCTGGGCGCGGCCCGGGTGTCGGGTGCAGCCACTTTCGCCGTGGCTGGCGGCAGTTGCGCGGCAGGCACGGTGCTGGCGCCGGGCGCGTCGTGCTCGGTGGTGGTGGACTACGCACCGGCCTGTGAAGTGCTGCACCTGGGCACGGTGCAGATCCCCCATGACGGCCCTTTGTCGCCCAGCGTTGCGCGGCTGCAGGGCACAGCATTTGGCCAGCCGCAGCCCCAACTGGGCACTGAGCTGCTGGCAGCAGTGACCAGTGATGCGGGCCAGCGATTCACCGTGCGCTTGAACAACCGCTGCGCGGGCACGGTGCGCGTCACGGCCATCGACTTCGCGGGCCCGTTTGAGATGCTGCGCGGGGCGCCGTCTTGCGTGGGCCAGAACCTGGGCCTCGCCCAAAGCTGCGAGGTGCAGGTGGCGCGCACGGGCACCATCACTGGCCCTGCCTCGGCGGGTGAAATTCGCATTGCCCACGACGGCAGCAACCCCAGCCCGCAGCGCGTGCCGCTGCCGCCGCTGGCTGAGGTCGCCGCCCCCTTGAATGATCTGCGGCTGACGGTGACCCCTACCGCCCAAACCGGTCAAACCTCAGTGGGCCAAACCCGCCAATGGGTCGCAGCCACCATCGCCAACACCGGCGCTGGGGTGGTCAACCTGCAGCAGGTGCGTTTGGACGACAGCCCCTTGCGACTGGTGAGCACCGATGAGCTGAGCTGCCGCGCAGGCACCCGCTTGCCCGCCGGTGGGCGCTGCGATGTGGTGGTGAGCTTTGCGCCCACCCAAGCCGGTCTGTTCAACGCCAACTTGACGGTGCAGCCGGATGGCAATCGCGCCGCCTTGACGGCCACCCTGTCGGCCCAAGCGGTAGCCGATGCGGCGCCAGGCGCGTCAGGCGGCGGTGGCGGCGGGGCGGCCCATGATGTGCCCTTGTTGCTGCTGTTGTTGGGTCTGGGCTGGTTGCTGCGGCGGCAAAAGCACTAAGCCACCGGGACGCGCGCTAGCGGACCGCAAGCCTCTAGCGCCCAAAGAAAAACCGCCCCGTGGGGCGGTTCTTTTTTTATAGCACCCTCGCCAGTATCTACCGGCGAAAGAGGTCTATTTCATCAGGTGCCGATCACACCACCGTCGGTGCGGCGCACCACCACCGTGGCCGAGCGCGGGCGGGCGCTGGCCGTGCCGGTGGCAGGCCAGTTGGCAAAGGCGCCTGCGTTACGGGCGATTTCGTTGTCGGTCAGCACCGTGCCAGCGGCGTTGCGGGGCGCACGGGGGTGGTTGCCGATTTCACCGGGGTGCTGCACGTTGATGAACATCGTGGTGCGGTCGGGTGTGAACGTGATGCCGGTGATTTCGCAGCCCGAAGGGCCCACCAGAAAGCGGCGGATTTCGCGCGTCACCGGGTCGGCGGCCAGCATCTGGTTGTTGCCCATGCCCGCAAAGTCGCCGGTGTTGGCGTAGCTGCCGTCACTTTGGATCCACATGCGACCAAAGCTGTCAAAGGCCAGGCCGTCGGGGCTGTTGAAGATATTGGCGGCATTGATGTTGGCCGACGGCGCGCGGCTACCGGTGACGCTGGGCTGCCCGGCCATCACAAAGATGTCCCAAGTGAAGGTGAGTGCCGTACTGTCTGCGCCCGCTTCGCTCCAGCGCACGATGTGGCCCCACACGTTGTTGTCGCGCGGGTTGGCTTCGTCCACCGGCGGGCGGGCGCTGCCAGCCACCGTGGTGCCGTCGGGGTTGTTAACGGACGCAGGCGTGGTGCCGCGGCGGTTGTTGTTGGTCAGGGTCACGTACACGTCACCGGGCCGCCGGGGGTTCGCAGACACCCACTCAGGGCGGTCCATCATGGTGGCGCCCAAGCGGTCAGCCGCCTGGCGAGCACGGATGAGCACGTCGCCCTGGCTGGTGAAGCCGTTGGCTTCGGTCAGGCCGCCTTGGCCAAACACCATGGGCATCCACACGCCGGTGCCCATGCGGTCACCGGTGACTGCACCTGCATCAAAGCGGGCCACGTACAGCGTGCCTTCTTCCAACAGGCGGCGGTTGGCGGCGCTGGTGGGGTTGGCGCGGTCAAAGGTGCCGTTGCTGACAAACTTGTAGATGTATTCGTTGCGCTCATCGCAGCCCATGTAGACCACCACACGGCCATTGGGCGCAATCACCAGCTCAGCGTTTTCGTGCTTGAAGCGGCCCAGCGCGGTGCGCTTAACCGGGGCGGCATTGGGCGCAAACGGATCGATTTCCACCACCCAGCCATGGCGGTTGGGTTCGTTGGGGGTGGCGTTCACGTCAAAGCGCGGGTCGGCGGTGTGCCACAGGTAGCCAAAGCCGGCCTGGCTAATGCCGTAGCGGTTTTCTAGCGCGTTGGGGGTGCGGGTGCCGTTCCAGCCAAAGTAGCCGTTGAAGTTTTCTTCGCAGGTCAGGTAGGTGCCCCAGGGCGTCCAACCGTTGCCGCAGTTGTTCAAGGTGCCCAGCACGGTGGTGCCAGCCGGGTCAGCGGCGGTGCGCATCAGTGGGTGGCCCGCTGCGGGGCCCTGGATGGTGATGGGCGTGTTGCCATGAATGCGGCGGTTAAAGGCCGATGCGCGCACATGCTCCCAGGTGCCATCGCCGGTGCGGCGCACATGCACCACGCTCACGCCGTGGGCGGCTTGGCCTTTGCGAGCCTTCTCGGCGGTAAAGGGCAGCAGCCAGTTGGCGGGGTCGCTACCCGGGGCGTAGAAGTACTCGGGGTTGATGTATTCGTGATTGGTCACCAACAGGCCTTCTTCGCTGCGGTCGCCTAGGGCCGTGCCCGCGCCGTTAAAGCCAAAGAAGTGCATGCCGTCGTGGTTGTCGCCAATCTGTTGCTCTTGCTCAGCGGCGGTGTTGCTGGCGTCCATGCGGAAGGCCGGGCCAGCGGCATTGATCGGGTCACCCCAGGGGATCAGCGTACGGGCCACATAGTTGGGGGGCACCACCACAGCGTCGGTGCCCGACGTGGGGATGCCGGTAAAGCCCAGCATGGGCTCGCTGTCGCTGCCGCCGCAAGC
>JAAFIY010000009.1 GCA_013297985.1 Comamonadaceae bacterium
GGCGCGCAAGGCGGTGGTGAACGACCTGCGCGAACAGGGCTTTTTGCAAGAGATCAAGCCGCACAAGCTGATGCTGCCGATTTGCGCGCGCACTGGCCAGGTGGTCGAACCGATGCTGACCGACCAGTGGTTCATTGGCATGAATACGGCCCCCACGCTCGGCACGGGCGTGTCCTCGCCGCCCCCCCAGGGGGCGCTCGCCGCTTCGCGCGGCGGGGCGCCGCTCGGTGTTGACCCGGACGACCGCCGCTCCATCGCGCAGAAGGCGATTGACGCGGTGCAATCAGGCCAGGTGCAGTTCTTCCCCGAAAACTGGGTGAACACCTTCAACCAGTGGATGGGCAATATTCAAGATTGGTGCATCAGCCGTCAGTTGTGGTGGGGCCACCAAATCCCGGCTTGGTACACGCCCAGCGGCGACATCATCGTGGCCCACAACGAGGCTGAAGCCCAGGCCCAGGCGCCCGGCGTGCGGCTGACCCGTGACCCGGATGTATTGGACACCTGGTATTCGTCCGCCTTGGTGCCTTTCTCGGCCTTGAAGCCGGGTGTTGGCCCGGAATCAGACAGCGCCCTGTACCTGCCCAGCAGCGTGCTGGTGACGGGCTACGACATCATCTTTTTCTGGGTGGCCCGGA
This sequence comes from Comamonadaceae bacterium, assembly GCA_013297985.1. Classification (GTDB taxonomy): domain Bacteria; phylum Pseudomonadota; class Gammaproteobacteria; order Burkholderiales; family Burkholderiaceae_C; genus JAAFIY01. The sequence continues at coordinate 639 of JAAFIY010000009.1, forward strand.
TGATCATGATGACCACCCACTTCACCGGTCAAGTGCCCTTCAAGCACGTGTACATCCACGGCCTAGTGCGCGACGCGCAAGGCAAGAAGATGAGCAAGTCTGAAGGCAATGTGCTCGACCCGGTGGACTTGATCGACGGCATCGCTCTTGGGCCATTGCTCGACAAACGCACTACCGGCTTGCGCAAGCCCGAAACTGCACCCGCGGTACGCAAAGCCACCGAGAAAGAGTTTCCAGACGGTATTCCCGCCTACGGCGCCGATGCGCTGCGCTTTACCTTCGCCGCGCTGGCCAGCCTGGGCCGCAATATCAACTTTGACACCAAGCGCTGCGAGGGCTACCGCAACTTTTGCAACAAGCTGTGGAACGCCACCCGCTTTGTGCTGATGAACTGCGAAGGCCACGACTGCGGCCTGATGGAGCACACCAAGGCCGATTGCACCCCCGGCGGCAAGGCGCATGGCTACATGAGCTTTAGCGCGGCCGACCGCTGGATCAGCTCGGTACTGCAGCACACTGAAGCCGAGGTGGCCAAGGGCTTTGCCGACTACCGGCTGGACCTTGTGGCCAACGCCATTTATGACTTTGCCTGGAACGAGTTCTGCGACTGGTACCTTGAAATCGCCAAGGTGCAAATCGCCACCGGCAACCCCGCGCAGCAACGCGCAACCCGCCGCACCCTGATTCGCACGCTCGAAGCCCTGCTGCGTCTGCTGCACCCCATCACGCCGTTCATCACTGAATCGCTGTGGCAGCAAGTAGCCCCGGTCGCGGGCCTGCTAAGCGATGAACAAGCGGCCGCTGGCGCCACCATCAGCACCGCCCGCTACCCGCAGGCTCAGCCCGAAAAGATTGATACCGCCGCCATCGCTCAGGTGCAGCGTTTGAAAGCCTTGGTGGACGCCTGCCGCAACCTCCGCGGCGAAATGAACCTGTCACCCGCCGCCCGCGTGCCACTGCTGGCCACGGGTGATGTGGCCTTTGTGCGCGAACACGCCGCGGTGCTGCAGGCCTTGGCCAAGCTGCAGTCGGTCGAGGTGTTTGACGACGACAGCGCCTGGGCCACCGCCGCCCAAGCCGCACCCACTACAGTGGTGGGCAGCGCCGAGACCAGCGTGCGTTTGGCGCTGAAGGTAGAGATTGATGTGGCCGCCGAACGCGCCCGCTTAGGCAAAGAAGCGGCCCGCCTACAAGGCGAAATCACCAAGGCCCAGGCCAAGCTAGGCAACGGGGCCTTTGTGGCCAAAGCGCCGCCGGCGGTGATTGAACAAGAAAAGGCCCGCGTGGCGGACTTCAGCGCGGCCTTGGGCAAGCTGCAGGGCCAATTGGCGCGATTGGCTTAGACGCGCTTGGGCGCCAGGCCCGTCAAGCTTTCAGCGTGAGGCGCTGTTCAGCGGCGCCGCAGCACGTGGATGAAATCAGCCCCCGCAGTCTGCTGCTCGACCAGTTCATTGCCGGTCTGCTTGGCAAAGGCCTGAAAGTCACGCACCGAACCAGCGTCTGTGGCCACCACCTTGAGCAGCTGGCCGCTGTCCATGTCTGCCAAGGCTTTCTTGGCTTTCAAAATGGGCAGCGGGCAGTTCAGGCCGCGGGTGTCGAGTTCTTTGTTGATGTTCATGGCGCGTGGGAGCTTCTGACTGGCCAATGAGCAGGGCCATACAGCCGCATTCTACGAATCAGCCGTTTGCGCCGCACGTGGCGGGGGCAGATCCACAAACTGCGGGGTGTGGCCGCGGGCCGTCAGCCAATCGGCCAGGGCATAGCCAGTGCCTGCACGCCAGCACTTCACGTCGCGCGGGTCGTACAGCTTGTACTCGGCCAGTTCGGGCGACAGGCTCACCGTGCCGCTGGCCTGCACCGCATAGGCCACGATGAGTTGGTTCATGCGCTGAAAGTCATACACGCCAATGAGCTGCAGGTCATCCACATCCAAATTGGTTTCTTCTTTCACCTCACGGGCAATGCCGCCTTGGGGCGTTTCGCCCGCTTCCATAAAACCGGTGATCAGCGCAAACAGGCGCCCGGGCCACGCGGCATTGCGCGCCAGCAAGATCTGCCCTTGGTATTCAATGACGGCGGCCAGCACCGGCGTGGGATTGTTCCAATGCACAAAACTGCAACTGGGGCAGGCCAGCCGGTCTTTGGGGCCGCCGTCTTCGTCGCGCAGCTGCATTTCAAGCGGCGTGGCGCACTGCGGGCAGAATCGGAATGCAGAGGGCTTCATGCTATAAATTCAATAGCTACTTAGGCAGATAAATAGGGCGCTAGCGGCAGATTCTTCTTAAGACCTGAAAGCCGCCGCCCGCGCCTTAGGCCGGAAACACCCCGGTCGACAAATACCGGTCGCCCCGGTCGCAAACGATAAACACCACCACCGCGTGGGGCGCCGCATCGGCCACGCCCTGGGCCACCCAGCAGGCACCCGCCGCCGACACACCGCAAAAAATGCCTTCTTCACGTGCCATGCGCCGCGCCATGTCTTCGGCGTCGGACTGGCTGACGTAAACCAGCTCATCCACATGGGTGGGATCGTAAATTTTGGGTAGGTATTCGGTGGGCCACTTGCGGATGCCGGGAATGCGTGAGCCCTCTTGCGGCTGCGCCCCAATGATGCGAATCGCCGGGTTGCGCTCTTTCAGGTAGCGGCTCACGCCGGTGATGGTGCCGGTGGTGCCCATGGCGCTGACGAAATGCGTCACCCGGCCCCGGGTTTGCGCCCAAATCTCAGGGCCAGTAGTCTCGTAGTGGATGCGCGGGTTGTCGGCGTTGGCAAACTGGTCCAGCACCCGTCCCTGACCTTCGCGCTGCATTTGCTCAGCCAGATCACGGGCGTATTCCATGCCGCCGGATTTGGGCGTCAAGATCAGCTCGGCGCCAAACGCTTTCATGGTTTGCGCACGCTCAATGGACAAGTCCTCGGGCATGATCAACACCATGCGGTAGCCCTTGATGGCCGCAGCCATCGCTAGCGCAATGCCGGTGTTGCCGCTGGTGGCTTCCACGAGGGTGTCGCCCGGCTTGATGTCGCCACGTTCTTCGGCGCGGCGGATCATCGACAGCGCGGGCCGGTCTTTCACCGACCCCGCCGGGTTGTTGCCCTCTAGCTTGCCCAACACCACCGCGCCATGCGCCCGATGCTTGGCCACGCCAATGCGTTGCAGCGCCACCAGCGGGGTGCCGCCCACGGCGTCTTCAATGGTGGGCCAAGGGCGCGCGGCATCGCTAGCGGCAGGCACGGCGTGGTTTGGCTGGGGATGTGGCTGGGCTGCAGTCTTCATGCAAGTCACTGTGCCATAATTTCAGGCTTTCCAAGTGAGCGGCAAGCCGCCTCGTCGCCCACTTGTTGCATTCCGTGCCGGAGTGGTGAAATTGGTAGACGCAGGGGACTCAAAATCCCCCGCCGCAAGGCGTGCCGGTTCGATTCCGGCCTCCGGCACCACTGACTTACACGCATTTACGCGCTAGTCACCTGTTTTCCCTGTGAGTTACGCTGCGCTCCCATTGAATTGCGCGTAGCTCCCCGCGCGGATTCCCGCGCGAATCCCGCACAAGCTGCCCAGCAAGTTCCAAGCCGTGTGGTAGATACACAGCCTAGTAGTCGCCCTGGCTGCCCGGCCAGTGGCTCGCGTTCTGTGTTCGTGGGCGTTTACAGCTCAGCCAAACGGTCGCGCGCAATCAGTTTCCAGATCTGCGGCGGGCCCGCCTTGGGCAGCTCAATGCGGTAGATCTCGTCATTGCCCTGGTTGATGGCCCGAGCGCCCTCTTGCGGGGCCAAACCCAGCAGGTGCGACACCAGCAGCGGATTGATGCCGCCGTGGCCCACGATCACCACCGTGCCACCGTCTTTGTGGCGTTCACGAATCTGGCGCAAAGCGGCCTCGGCGCGCTGCGATTGGCTGGCCAGGGTTTCGCCGCCCTCCATGTTGTCGTCCCAGGTAAAGCGCCGCTTGTTCCAGTCGGCCACGATGGCCGCGTCCTTGTCGTTAGCGCCCTCAAACTTGCCAAAAAAGCGCTCACGCAATTCGTCCATCGCCGCAATCGGCGCGCGCCCCTCCAGCACAGCGGCGGTTTGCCGGGCCCGCTGGTGCGAGCTGGTGTAGATGGCGTCAATCCGGGTATCGCTCAGCAGCCGCGCCAAGTTGCTGGCTTGCTCGCGACCGGTCGCATTGAGCGGGTTGTCGGTGCCGCCTTGGATGCGGCCTTCGCGGTTCCAGTCGGTCTGACCGTGACGCACCACGATGACAGACAGTTGAGCATGCGCCCAGGTGCAAGCCAGCGCCAGCAAGAGCGCGGCCATTTGGGGACCTTTGCGACCTAGAAAATTGAGCCAGTTCACGATGTGCGTCCTTTGTGCTTTTGGTGATGAAGGCACACGCAGTCTTTGGGGTGGATGTGAAGCGTCCATGACAACCCTCACCGCAACGCTGTCAGCGCGGCGGCTGCGTACCCGCGAGGCGGCTCTATGGCAGCTCGTGCGCCATGGCCAACGCAGCCTGCGCCCCCATGCGGGTGACGCACAAAGCGGCCGCTTGTTGGGCGCGTGCGCTTGCGGCGGGCAGCTCCAGCCCTTGAATCAGGCCTGCGAGCAACGCGCCTGCGTAGGCGTCACCCGCCCCGGTGGTGTCCACCACCTCAACCGGGCGCGCAGGCTGGTGCAAGCTCGGAGCGCCAAGTGCCGGAGTCGCCAAGCACACGCCCTGGGCTCCCAAGGTCAGCGCCACCCAAGCGGGGCCGCGCCGGTGCAGCGCCGAAGCGGCCTGAAGCCCGTCGGCAACCGACCCTATCGCCTGCCCCAATAGCTCGGCAGCCTCGTGTTCATTGACCACCAAACCACCCAGCAGGGGCCACACATCGTGGGGCACGGCCGCCATTGGCGATGGGTTCAATACGCACGAGCCACCCAGCATCGAGACCCGACGCACCATGTACCAAACCGTATCTGCGGGCACCTCCAACTGCGCTAACCAGGTGGCAGTAGCTGCTTCGGGCGAGGTGCTCAGGACCTCTTCCACATCGGCGGGCAACACGGCGGCATTGGCACCGGCCACCACCACGATCGCATTGCGGCCTTGCGCGTCAACCTGTACCACAGCCATGCCCGACACGCCTGCGACGGTGCGCAGGTGGCTGACGTCGACTCCCTCGCGCTCAAGCCCGGCGCGCAGTTGCTGGCCTGCTGCGTCGGCGCCCACACAGCCCACCATGCGCACCCCAGCACCCATGCGCGCGGCAGCCACCGCCTGATTGCCGCCCTTGCCGCCGTCGAGCATCTGCATGCCTTGAGCTGCCACGGTGTGCCCCGCTGCGCTGATGCGGGGCACCTGCAGCACCTGGTCTGCGTTCAGGCTGCCCAGCACCATCAAGGGCCCTGCTGCCAAGGTTTTCATGACGGTTGCGCCACAGCGGCAATCGATTGCAACACCACTGCCAGCACAGCCGAGCCATCCACCCCCACGGCCACCCGCACAGCAATGGGGCGACCCGCTCGATTGCGCAGATCCACCACCGTCATGCCCCGTGTGAACTGCCCCTGCAGCTCGACATCCACCGGCGCCATCTGCCAATTGAACAGCGCAGGCTGCAGCAACGCCAGCGCCGCCACCGGGTCGTACAGCGGCATGGGCAAATCACCCTCAGCGCTGCGGATGCGCTGATAGCCGTCCAAATAGCCGACCAACATCTGCCCTGCGGTACTGGGCTTCATCAAGGCTTGCAAGCGCTGCACATCAGCTGCGTGCAACAGCACTTGGCGGCACACGTTCAGGCCCACCATGCGCACGGGCACGCCGCTGCTGAACACCACGGCCGCCGCTTCGGGGTCGGCCGCGATATTGAACTCAGCCGCTGGCGTGTGATTGCCGCGATCGGTTGAGCCACCCATCAACACGATTTCGCTCAGACCCTCAAACGCCGCGCGGTGCTGTTGGATAGCGCCAGCGATATTGGTCAGGGGGCCTGTGGCCAGCAAGCTTCGGCGCCCCGGTGCAGCAGGTGCGCACAACCAGTCCAGCAGCGCCGACACCGCATGGGCGGGTTGCGCTTTGGCGGTCGGATCTGGCTTGGGCAATTCGGCGCCCGTGGTGCGCATGCCGCTAGGGCCCAACACATAGCCCGCATCGATGGGCTGCGCAACCAAGGGCTTGGAGGCACCCGCATAGACTGGCCAAGTCCATTGATGCAATTGACGCAGCGCCAAGGTGTTGTTCAGCACCACGCCCAAGGGCGCGTTGCCCGCCACCACACTGACACCTGAAATCTGCACCTGCGGAGCTGCTTGAGCCAGCAACAACAACGCCAACCAATCGTCAAACCCCGGGTCGGCGTCGACCCACACGCTGTGCATGCTCGGCAGGCTCACTCTTTGAGAGACAAGGTCTTGAGCACGGCCAGAAACTGTGCTCGGTCACGTTCCACAAACGCGGCAAAGTCCGCCGGCGTGCCACCTTGCACAAACACCGATTGCTCGGCCAAGCGGCCACGCACTGCGTCGAGTCGGAGCACTTCGTTCACCTCGGTATTCAGGCGCTGGACCACATCGCCGGGCGTGCCAGCTGGCGCATACAAGCCCGCCCAACTCACCACGTTGTAGCCCGCCAGCGCGGGCAGCTCGGCCACCGTGGGCACGTCTGGCAGGCTGGGCAGGCGCTTATCGCCGGTGACGGCCAAGGGCTTGAGCAAGCGGGCCCGAATAGCGGGCAAGGCAGACGCGCTGATCAACATGGCCGCATCAATTTGCCCGCCGCCCACATCGTTGGCAATTTGCGCCCCGCCGCGATAGGGAATGTGCACCGCATGCAGCCGCGCCCGCTGCTTGATCATCTCCATCGCCAGATGGGGCAGCGTGCCCACGCCGGAGCTGGCGTAGTTGATGCGCCCGGGCTGGCTGCGCACCAGGGCCACCCAAGCGGCAAAGGTGTCGGCAGGGGTGCCGGGACTGACCACGATCACCATGGGCGCGGTGTTTACCAGCACCACGGGCGTCAGCTCGCGCAGCATGTCAAAGCGATAAGTGGTTTCGCCGGGCCCGCCGGGCACCAAGGGTGCGTCACCGGCCATCAGCAGGGTGTAGCCGTCTTTGGGTGCGGCAATGGCCTTGCCGATGCCAATGCCGCCGCCGGCCCCGGTGGCGTTGTCGATCACCACACTTTGGTGTACCCGCGTGCCCAAGTGCTGGGCCACCAGCCGAGTGGTGCCATCCAGACTGCCCCCGGCGCCAAACGGCACGATGATGTTGATGGCTTTGCTGCGCGGCCAGGTCACCGTCTGGGCGTGCAACAGCGCGGGCATTTGCACAGCAGCACCTGCGGCGGCGATGTGCTGCAGGGCGTGGCGGCGATGAAGGCGAGTCATGTGTGCGGGGCGTGTATCAAGTGTCAAAAGGCAAGGTCTGCATGCGGCTGCCATTCAAGCAACCACTGTGCCTGCCATTGTCGGCGCAGGTCCTCGTCAATCCAGGCAGCTCGCAGACCGTTGGCTAGCATGTGTTCAATATCGGCGCGCTGGGCACCGAAGTGCTCCACCATCATCGTCCAGGCTCCGGTGGGGTCGATGTGGTGCAGAGTGGGGTCATCGGTGTTGGGATGGATGGCCAAGCCTGCGCGCAGCATGGCGCCGATGGGATGGTCTTGCGCCCAACGCTCGGGCGCCAAGTTGCGCCGGTAGTAAGAATTGCTGGGCACCACGGTAAACACCACGCCCCGCGCCACGCAGCGGGCCAGCAAATCAGGCGCTTGCACCACGGTGTAGCCGTGGTCGATGCGGTCCACCTGCAACACATCCAAGGCAGTGGCGACGTGGGCGGCGGGCAGGCCGAACTCACCCGCGTGAGCCGTGGTCTTCAAACCGTGCTGGCGGGCCAGCCGATAGGCGTCTTCAAACAACTCCGGGGGAAACTCGGCCTCGCGGTAGTCCATACCAATGCCGCGCACCCGCTCGTGGGGGTGCTGCACCACCCCTTGCACCATCTGAAGGGCTGCGCGCGGGCCCGCTTCGCGGTCAATGGCGGGTATCAACAAGGCCGAAATGCCGACATCGCGCTGCGCGTCTTGCATGGCCTGCACCAGCGCGGGAAGGGCGCGGGCGTAGCTCAGTGCATCCACATGGGCGCTGCCAGTGGGGTTCCACGACACCTCGGCATGGCGCACCTGATGAGCCGCTGCATCGCACAGGTACTCATACATCAATCGATACAAATCATCTGGGGTGCGCAGCAGGTGTTGCTCCATTAGGCGTAAGACCACGATGGCACCAGCGGGCTTGGCGCTGGGGGTAAATATGCGTTCGATCTCAGCCGCTGCAATCGGGGCGCGCTGCCGTTGTACCAGCGCCTCAAAGGTGGCGCGCCGCACCGTGCCCAGCAGATGGCAATGCAGCTCTGCCTTGGGCAAGGCCCGCATGGCAGCCGACACCCAATGGCGATGGGTGCTCGGGTTTGTCAACTTCGCTGGCATCGGGTTTGGCATGATCGGCGTGCAACTCGCGCGCTCTGCGCGACGCAGACGCTTGGAGTGAAATTGTCATGCCTGTTTTGTCTTCCATTCGCAGCCGCTTGATTGTTGTAGGGGTGGCGTGCACGGCAGCAGCCGCAGGATTCATCGCAGCGTTCAATTACCTGGCGGTGCATCAGGGGGCTGCGGCATCCATCAATCGATTCGGCACCGCCGTGTCGGCGGCCAATGCCCGCAGCATCGCGGGCTGGGTGGCTGACAAGAAAATCGCCGTAGTGGAGATGGCGCGCGCGTCCGCCATGCAGGACATTGCCGCGGCGGTGGGCTCGCTGCAGCGTGCAGCAGGCGTGGAGTTGGGCTATGTGGGTATGGCCGACAAGACCTTTCACCGCGGTACCCCAAGAGAAATGCCGGCCGGGTACGACCCCACCCAGCGGCCCTGGTATTTGGCCGCCGCCGCCGCCAATGGGCCAGTGCTCACGGCTCCCTATATCGACGCTACGTCAAAAGAACTGGTGGTGACCTTTGCCAGCGCCATCCGCGAGGGCGGCACCGTCAAGGGCGTGGCGGGTGCGGATGTATCGCTCAAGGGCATGGCCGACATCGTGAGCGACATCAAACCCACACCGCTGTCCTTTGCTGTACTAGTGACCAGAGACGGCCGCTTGCTGGTATCGCCCCGACCCGAACTGGCCATGAAACCCACCACCGACTGGAGCCCTGACCTCACGCCCACCAAGATGGAAGCGTCCCTGCAGCCTGAAAACAAGCAAGACGTAACCATCAACGGCGAGCGCTACTGGATCGCTGGTGCGCCCATCGAAGGCACGCCTTGGCTGCTGCTGCTGGTGCTCAACCGTGCCGAGGCCTTGGCGGGTGCAGACCGCATCTTGGGTTTGTCGCTGACCGCCACCGTGGTGGTCACGGCGGTTGCAGCCTTGGTGATCGCGCTGGTGGTGGGGGCCATCATGCGGCGCCTGCTGCGCGTGCAAGACGCCATGGATGAAATTGGCTCGGGCCAGGCAGACTTGCGGGCCCGCTTGAATCAAGACGGCAACGACGAACTCTCCCGCATTGCCAGAGGCTTCAATGGCTTTGTGGATTCCTTGTCCAGGGTCTTCGGCCAGATTCGCGGGTCGAGTGAAGCGGTGCGCCAATCCGCCAGCGAAATCGCTGCGGGCAACCAGGATTTGTCTGAGCGTACCGAGCAAACCGCCAGCTCGATTCAATCTGCTGCCTCGCGCATCAATTCCCTGAGCGATGCCGTGCGCCAAAGCGCAGACTCAGCCCGGCAAGCCGACAACATGACGGGCGACGCAGCGGCCACCGCCGAGCGTGGCGGCCAGGTGGTGCGCGAAGTGGTCACCACCATGAACGGCATCAACGAAAGCAGCCGCAAGATTGCCGACATCATTGGGGTGATTGACGGCATTGCCTTTCAGACCAACATCTTGGCTCTCAACGCAGCGGTGGAAGCCGCCCGCGCCGGTGAACAAGGCCGTGGGTTTGCGGTGGTGGCCAGTGAAGTGCGCAGCCTGGCGCAGCGCAGTGCCGCAGCGGCCAAAGAAATTAAGCAACTCATCGACGAAAGCGTGGGCCGCGTCGAAGCGGGGGCCACACTGGTGAGCCGTGCGGGCTCGACCATGGACGAAATCGTGCAGTCGGTGCAGGTGATGAGCGCCACCGTCAAAGAAATCAGCACCTCTGCCGAAGCCCAGCGGCGCGACATTGAGTTGATCACGCACGAGATGAGTCAACTCGATCAGGTCACCCAGCAAAACGCGGCCTTGGTGGAGCAAAGCGCCGCAGCGGCGGCCAGCCTGCGCGAAGAGGCCGACCGGCTGGGCCACGTGTTGGACGGCTTTAAAACCTGACGCAAAACCGCCCCGGCCTGCGGGGCTGACGTCCGACTGGCAGCCAAGGTTTTGGGCGCGGGCCCACACTCAAAAACCTTGCTTTTGCGAGTTGCGTCTTTCAAGGAGCACTGCCATGCCCAAACCGGTCCGTTGGCTCACGCCTTTGGCGCCGCAGCGTCGCGCTGCCCCAGGGCTTGAACAGGTGGTGTGGCGGCATTTGCCATCGTTTGCGCTGTGGGGCACCTTGGCGCCGCTGATGGCGATTGCGGTGCTGCGCTTAAGCGGGGCCGACAACCCCGCGCCGGCTGAGCAGCGGGCGGCGCAGCTGGCTGAATTTGCCTTGCTGGGCGGCATGTTCACTCTGTGGACGCTGCTGCTGACCATGGCGCTGGGCTGCGTCATCGTGCGGGTGATGAAGGGCCCGGCCTATGTGGCTGACGCCTATCCCCTGCCCGAGCGACCGGCGCAAGAGCCCTCGCAACGCTGACCCCGTCGTGCGCTACAGGGGCAGTTGCGCGGGGTCGCCAGCCTCAGACGTACCGTGCACATGGCCCCACGGCACCGAACGGGCCAGCGCCATCCACACCCCCAACGGCAGGCCGCTGGACGGCCGCGTCAGATCGGTCTGCGCAGCTAGCCCAGCAGGTGCTCGCAGTGCCTCAAAGGCCCAGGGCCGATCCAATTGCCTGCTTGGGCTGGCTTGCCACACGCCACAGTCTGCGGGCACTTCATCAGCGTCGGCGATCGGGCGGCCGCGGCTGTCGCTGCCCAGCACATACCAGGTGCGGCCCAGGGCGCAATAGGCCGCACGCTTGTCAGGCCGCGCCAAATCGGCGAGCAAATCGGCACGGCGTGCTTTCACTTCAAACACCCAGGGCTCTAAGGCATCAGCGCGGCTGCTGGGGCGAATGCTGAACACATCGGGGCGCACATTCACCCAGCGCTTCGCTGGCGGTGAGCCAAGTGGGGCTAGATCGTCTGTATCTGCTATAAAAATAATAGCTTCTTGCGCCGTCAATACGCCGCAAGTGGCCGTTTTTGCTGTGCTTTCACCTGCCAGACCGGCACGCAGGGGCAACTCGCGCCACGCCAGTCGCCCCTGCGCGTGCAGGTGCGCCGCCACCGCATCGGCCAGCTCACGATGCGGGTCGGCGCTGGATCGGTTGCGCCGCTTTGCTGCAGCGCAGGCGGCGACTCCGGCAGCGGTCAGGCCTACGCGGGGCGCGCGCTGATCGGCGCCTTCGCGCTGCAGCAGCCCGGCGGCCAGCAGATCAAGCTCCAGATCGTCACCAAAGGGCCAGCCGGCGCTGCGATGCACTTCGCGCAAGCGACGAACCCACGGCTTTGGAATGGGCTCTGCGGCAGCGGAGGATTCGGCCGGGGCAAGCATCGCCCAATCGTACGGCGCCCAACCGGCAAGCCGCCAGGGCAGCATGCGATGTGGGACGATGGCGACATGCACGCAACGCATTCACCTACCTACCCCAGCCGCGAGGCGGTGGTGCCCCCCCGGGCCTGGCAATACGAGGCCATTCGCCGCATTGAGGCCGACTTTCAACGTAGCAGTGACACCCACTTGATTCCGCTGCCCACACCCGGCCTGCCGGGCGTTGACTTGTATTTGAAGGACGAATCCAGCCACCCCACCGGTAGCCTAAAACACCGCCTGGCCCGCAGCCTGTTTTTGCACGCGCTGTGCAATGGCTGGCTGCACGAGAGCAGCACGGTGGTAGAGGCCAGCAGCGGCAGCACGGCCATTTCAGAAGCCTACTTTGCACGGCTTTTGGGCTTGCCCTTTTGCGCGGTGATGCCGCGCAGCACCTCGCCCGACAAGGTGGCCGCCATCGAATTTGCGGGCGGCCAGTGCCACTTGGTGGAGCATGCGGCTGACATCTACCAGGCAGCTGCCGATTTGGCGGCGCAGCGCGGCGGCCACTACATGGATCAGTTCACCTATGCCGAGCGGGCCACCGACTGGCGGGCCAACAACAACATTGCTGAGAGCATCTACCACCAGCTAGAGCGTGAGCCCCACCCGTGCCCGCGCTGGATCGTGGCCAGCGCAGGTACCGGTGGCACTCTGGCCACCATTGGCCGCTTTGTGCGCTATAGGCGCTATGCCACCCAGGTGTGCGGCGTCGATGCCGAGCGCAGCGTGTTTTTTGACCACTACACCAGCGGCAATGCGGCGCTGACCTGCGCACAGGGCTCACGCATCGAAGGCATTGGCCGCCCGCGGGTAGAAGCCTCGTTCGTGCCCGGCGTACTAGACGCCATGGTGCAAGTGCGCGATGTGTGGTCGATTGCCGCAGCGCGCGCCTTGGCGGAGGTGTTGGGCCGACCCGTGGGCGGCAGCACCGGCACCAACCTGATGGCCGCGCTGCACTGCGCGCGCCAGATGGTGCAGCGCGGTGAAACCGGCAGCATCGTCACTTTGCTGTGCGACAGCGGCGAACGCTATCGGCATAGCTACTACAACGACGATTGGCTGGCACAGCAGGGCCTGGCCTGCCATGAACCCCAACACGCTGTGCAACACATGCTGCACAGCGGCAGTTGGCCCGAAATGGCGACGCCGCAGTCAGTTGAGAGAACCGAAGTCTTCGTGTGGGGCCGTTCGGCGGGCATCTGAGGCCGGCGGCACCGCACCGGGTGCACGCATCCATTCGAGCAAGGCGGGGTTGACGCCAATCAGCCGTTTTTCAAGTTGGCGCAAGTCCGCCAAGGCCCAGCTTGGCGCACCCACCACGTTGGCGCCGGCGCCCCAGCCGTCTCGCGACAGCGGCTGCCACACCAGCTGCTGGCCCTGCAGGCTGCGCACCACATCGCGCGGCAACTCGGCCACCCAGTAGCGAATGCCGTGGCTGATGCTGTAGCGATACAACTGCTTGACCAGGGCCATCAGTGGGCTGCTGGGGTTGCGACGGCGCTCAGGGCCCATCAGCGGCAGTGGCGGCATGAGCACCCCGCCGAGTTGATCCATGCTGCGCCGCTGCGGCTGCGCGCCCAGTTCCAAGTCACACCACTGGGCGCACTGGCGCACATCCGGAATGCGGTGCAGTTCAACGGCCGCATCGTCGTGCAAGGGAAGGCGGCCTTGGCTGTCGGGGCGTACCAGACGCACCCGCGCCGCCGGGCGCCCGACCTCGCCTGGCACCACAAACGGTGCAATGCCGTGCAGTGCACTGGCCATATCGGCCGCGGCCCAATCAGCGGGTGACCCCAGCGGGCTGCCTGTGCCCAAAAAACCCATAACGCACTCCTGATTGCCTGACGTCTTTGCGAGCGTGGACTGTGTCACGCAGGCCTCAACTGGCGTGTTACCAAGTGCGTCGGAGGTATCTGTCAGCAAGCGGCAGGGCAAAGCGTTCTAAAGTAACTGGGTTGCTGTGGCGGGGTCTGTGGCCCGCCGCCAGCGCCTTGCTCGATGCCACCGCCTACCTTGCCCCCAACCCCCGATTCGTCTGGTGCGGCAACGCCGCCCGCCGAGCCGTCGCCCTGGGCGCAGCGCCTGCATCCGTTTCGGCCCCGCTTGTTCGATGCGCTGGCGGGCTACGACCGCGGTCGCTTTCTGGCTGATCTGGGCGCGGGCACCACGGTGGCCATCGTGGCGCTGCCGCTGGCCATGGCGTTTGCCATCGCTTCGGGCTTGCCCCCGCAAGCCGGGTTGTGGACGGCCATCATCGCGGGCTTTTTAATCAGCTTCCTGGGGGGCGCCAATGCGCAGATTGGTGGGCCCGCCGGTGCCTTTATCGTCATCGTCTACGGCATCGTTGAGCGCTACGGCGTGGCCAATCTGCTGATTTCTACCGCCTGCGCGGGTGTGCTGCTGTTTGCGCTGGGCCTGTTCAAGCTGGGCACGCTGGTGCGGTTTATTCCAGTGAGTATCGTGATTGGCTTTACCAATGGCATTGCGGTGCTGATTGCGCTGTCGCAGCTCAAAGACGCGCTGGGGCTGCAAATGGGTAAGGCGCCTGCCGACTTCTTTTCCTTGCTGGCTGCCTTAGGCCGCGCCCTGCACACCGTGAACCCGTGGAGCGTGGCCCTGAGCGCAGCTTGCGTCGCGGGCTTGGTGATCTGGCCGCGGTTGTGGGCGTGGTTGTCGTCCACACCGCGAATCAGCGGCCGGGTGCTAGAAGGCCGCACGGTGCGCAGCTTTGCGCGGCTGCCCGCGCCGGTGGTGGCACTGGTGTCCTTGAGTGCGGTCACGGCTTATTTTCAACTGCCGGTGGACACCATTGGCAGCCGCTTTGGGCAGATTCCCCAAGGCCTGCCCACCTTTGCCCTGCCCGCCTTCAGTTGGGACACGGTGCGCCTGCTGGTCACGCCCACGCTAACGATTGCGCTGCTGGGCGCCATTGAATCGCTGCTGTGTGCCCGCGTGGCTGACCAATTGGCCACCGACCCCCATCACCGCAAGCACGACCCCAACCAAGAGCTGATGGCTCAAGGCGTGGCCAATGTGGTGGCGCCTTTGTTGGGCGGCATGCCCGCCACCGGCACCATTGCCCGCACCGTCACCAACATCCGCAGCGGCGCCACCAGCCCGGTGGCGGGCATGGTGCATGCGGTGGTGCTGGCCGGCATCGTGCTGCTGGCCGCACCGCTGGCGCTGCATGTGCCGTTGCCGGTGCTGGCGGGCATCTTGCTGTTTGTAGCTTGGAACATGGGCGAATGGCGTGAATTTGCCCGCTTGCGCCATTTCAGCAACCACTACCGGCTCTTGCTGGTGTCCACCTTTGTGCTGACCGTGGTGTTTGATTTGACGGTGGCGGTGGAGGTGGGCATTGCCCTGGCGTGCCTGTTGTTTGTAAAGCGCATGAGCAGCCTGTTCAGGGCCGAGCCCGACCGCCGCGCCGCCGCCCGTGATGCCGACGGCCCCCAGCCCGACGCCACCTTGCCCACCCTGCGCTGGCGGCTGCATGGCACCTTGTTTTTTGGCGCAGCATCCAAGCTAGACCCGGTGATTGCCGCCGTGCAAGCCGCGCCCCAAGGGGTGCAAGTGGTGCTGGATGCCCGCGACCTGCTGGCGCTAGACACCACCGGGCTCGACGCCTTGGAGCAGTTGCACAAAGCCGTCGCCCAGCAAGGTGGCAGCCTGTGGATGCAGCGCCTGCAGCCGCAGCCCTTGTCGCTGATCGAGCGCTCGGGTTTTGCGGCGCATGTGCGCGGGCTGCAGCCGCCGACGCGCTAAGGGCCAAGGTCCGAGGGCCAATAGGCCGCTTGTGCCCTATTTCATTGCCCAAAGTGCTACGTTTTATGTAGCATCTGCAGATGCACACCTCTAGCGCTTCAGTTTTGGTCCAGCGCCCGCATCCGCAGGTGCTGAGCGTGCACATCCACCGCCCAGATCGCCGCAACGCCGTCGACCTGCCGACCGCACAAGCCCTGGCTGATGCGTTTCGCGCGTTTGAGGCCGACGACGAGGCCCATGTGGCCATCTTGACGGGGGATGAAGGCACGTTCTGCGCGGGCGCTGACCTCAAAGCCCTGGCCGCAGGTGAGCCCGGCCGTATCAAGCCCCAAGGCGACGGCCCCATGGGCCCGACCCGCATGCGTTTGAGCAAACCGGTGATTGCCGCCGTCGAAGGCCACGCCGTGGCCGGTGGGCTGGAGCTGGCGCTTTGGTGCGACTTGCGAGTGGCGGCTTCCGACGCGGTGCTGGGCGTTTTTTGTCGCCGCTTTGGTGTGCCGCTGGTAGACGGCGGCACCCTGCGCCTGCCGCGCTTGATCGGCCACAGCCGGGCCATGGACTTGATCTTGACGGGCCGGGCGGTAGACGCTGCTGAGGCCTTGGCCATCGGCTTGGTCAACCGCGTGGTGCCGCCAGGCCAAGCCTTCAGCGCCGCCGTGGAGTTGGCCGCGCAGTTGGCCGCACTGCCGCAAACCTGCATGCGGCTGGATCGCCAAAGCGCTATTGACCAATGGGGCCTAGACGAAGCCCAGGCGCTGGCACATGAGACGGCCCTGGGCCTGCAAACCCTAGCCAGCGGCGAAACGGTAGCCGGTGCCCAGCGCTTTACCGATGGCGCGGGGCGATCAGGGCGGCCGGTGGTTTGACGCGCCCCGGGGCGCGTCCCTTAGCCGCCGGTGCGCTTGAACTGCGCGGCCACCTCGTCAAACGTCGGGTTGGCCTTGCCGGTGCCGTTGACGAACACGGCGGGCAGCGATCCCATCATCACGCTGTTCATGCGTACCACGTCTTCGTGCGTTAGGCCGTCGGTGGGGATGCGGGCTTCGCTGGCGCGGGTGGCGGGAATGCCAGCGGCTTCTAGGCGGCGCATCAGGTCGTCGGCCCGGCGACCCTCCTCCGCAGAGCAATTGGCCGGCGCGAACACCACCACTTGGCCGTGGCCATGCCCGTCGGGTGTGGGCATGCGCACAAAGGGCACGCTGGGGTCATGTTTGCCGCTGGCATCAATCACTGTGCTGCTGCGTTGGGTGATGATGGCGCCTTCGGTGGGCAAACCCATGCTTTTGAGCTGCGCGATTTGCGCGGCATTCAAGGCCTCGCCGCGAATCACCTCGCCAGACGGCAGCACGTGTTCGACCATCGCGGGCTTGCGTCCGAAGCTGGTGGGGTCAGACACATACGCATACGCGCCACCGGCCACACACAGCGTGAGCAACACTTTGACGACGCTCATCGGGCGGCCCTCCTGTGGCGCGGTTAGAAGCCGCAAAGGTAAGGGCAGCGCGGGGTTGACGTCAATGGAGCGCCGTCATACTTGAAGCGCAAGACCCCCGGCGAGTCACTGCGTTGAGACCACCGGCTGGCTTGGCAGTTGCCCACTCGCACCCAACAAAAAAGCCCGAGGCGCTCGGCGCTTGGGCTTTGAAAATTTGGTCGGGGTGAGAGGATTCGAACCTCCGGCCTCTACGTCCCGAACGTAGCGCTCTACCAGGCTAAGCTACACCCCGATGGTGCGCGGGTTGGGCCCTTGAAATAATCAAGACCGCCGCTGCAAAAGCTGAGCCGCCAATTGTAGCAGCGCGTCAGTGGCCGGGCCGCTGGGCAAGCTGCGCGCGGCCTGCATGGCCCGCTCAGCCTGCACGTGGGCCACGTTGCGGGCCACGTCAATGGCGCCAGTGCGCTGCACGATGGCAATCAGCCCGGGCAAATCGCTGGCGTTGCCGCCTTCGATGGCTTCGCGCAGCAGTTGCCGCTCAGCCGGTGCTGCGCGCTGCATGGCCACGATGATGGGCAGGGTGGCCTTGCCCTCACGCAGGTCGTCGCCCAGGTTTTTGCCCATTTCGGCGGCGTTGCCGGTGTAGTCGAGCACGTCGTCAATTACCTGAAACGCGGTGCCCAGCGCTTGGCCGTAGCTGGCGCAAGCCGCCTCCACAGCCGGCGGGGCGCCCACCAACACCGCGCCCAGCAAGGCGCTGGCCTCAAACAGCTTGGCTGTTTTGGATTGAATCACTTGCACATAGGCCGCTTCGCTCAGGTCGGCGTCGTGCATGTTCATTAACTGCTGCACCTCGCCTTCGGCAATGACGTTGGTGGCGTTGGCCAGGATTTGCATGACGCGCATGTCGCCCACGTCCACCATCATCTGAAAGGCGCGCGAGTACAAAAAATCACCCACCAGCACGCTCGCCGGGTTGCCAAACATCTCATTGGCGGTGGCGCGGCCGCGGCGCAGGGTGGACTCGTCCACCACGTCGTCGTGTAGCAAGGTGGCGGTGTGGATGAACTCCACCACCGCCGCCAGCGTGTGCCGATGCGCCCCGCTGTAGCCCAGGGCTTGGGATACCAGCAGCAAAAGCGCCGGGCGCAGCCGCTTTCCGCCCGCCGCAATGATGTAGCGCGCCACTTGGCCCACCAAGGGCACCCCGGTCGACAGGCGCGATTCAATCACCGCATCCACGGCCTGCATATCGGCCTCAATCAGCGACAGCATCGTGGTGGGGCTCGGTGCTGCTGCGGGCTCGGCGTGAGGGGCCATGGGGGCGACAAGGTGCGGCGACAAGGCGCCATAGAAACATCAAAGACGTTGATTATAAAAACGCCCCGGCTGGACCCAATGGCGTCTTTGGCCTGACGCGCTATAATGGAAGGCTTTTCGTCCCGGCTATGGGGCGCGGCTTGTCGCAAGCCGCGCGCTTTTGGGTGCCAAGTTGGGGCGGTGTTGTTAGTGGGCACCCAACTGTCTCATTTAAGAGGTCAGCATGTACGCGGTCATAAAAACCGGTGGCAAGCAGTATCGCGTGTCATCCGGCGAAAAAATTCATGTAGAACAGATTGCTGCGGACGTTGGCCAGGAAATCGTGATTGATCAAGTGCTCGCCGTCGGCAACGGCAGCGAACTCAAGGTCGGCACGCCCCTGGTGGCGGGTGCTACCGTGACGGCCACCGTCGTGGCCCACGGCAAGCACGATAAGGTGCGCATTTTCAAGATGCGTCGCCGCAAGCATTACCAAAAGCGCCAAGGCCATCGCCAGCTCTTCACTGAGCTGCAGATCGGCAACATCTTGGCCTAAGCACCGGGAGCACACACTCATGGCACAGAAAAAAGGCGGCGGCTCAACCCGCAACGGCCGCGATTCGCAACCCAAGATGCTCGGCGTGAAGGCTTTCGGCGGCCAAACGGTCACTGCAGGCTCGATCATCGTGCGCCAGCGCGGCACCAAGTTCCACCCCGGCGTGAACGTCGGCATTGGCACGGACCACACGCTGTTTGCCTTGGTCGATGGCCAAGTTGAATTTGCGGTGAAAGGCGCGCTGAACAAACAGCGCGTCAACATCGTCAAGGCGGCTTAAGGCCTGCCCCACCAGCGGCTCATGCGCCTGCAAGGGCGTTTGTTTGAAGGTGCTCTGCACCCAGCGCTGCTGCTCAACAAGCCCCGCCCAGCGGGGCTTTTTTGTTCGCTCAGCCGCCCGCCCAACGCAATTGTTCACCCCAAGCTGCCATGAAGTTTGTTGACGAAGCCTTCATTGAGATCGCCGCTGGCGACGGCGGCAATGGTTGCTCGTCGTTTCGGCGCGAGAAGTTTCGCGAGTTCGGGGGCCCCGACGGCGGCGACGGCGGCCGTGGTGGCCATGTCTATGCGGTGGCCGATCCGAACCTGAACACCCTGGTGGACTACCGCTATTCGCGCAAGCACGACGCCGGGCGCGGCGAGCACGGTATGGGCTCTGACCGCTTTGGCGCGGCTGGCCACGACATCACCCTCAAGTTCCCGGTGGGCACGCTGCTGATTGATGACGAAACGGGTGTCACCCTGCACGAGCTGCTGGTGCCCGGTGAAGTGATCATGGTGGCCAAGGGCGGCGACGGCGGCTTTGGCAACATGCACTACAAAAGCTCCACCAACCGCGCACCCCGACAAAAAACACCCGGGCGCCTGGGTGAAAAGCGCGCGCTGCGGCTAGAGCTGAAAGTGCTGGCAGACGTGGGCCTGCTGGGTATGCCTAACGCGGGCAAATCCACCTTTATCGCGGCCGTGTCCAACGCCCGGCCCAAGATTGCCGACTACCCCTTCACCACCCTGCACCCCAACCTGGGCGTGGTGCGAGCGGGGCCTGAGCAGTCCTTTGTGATTGCCGATATCCCGGGGCTGATTGAAGGCGCATCGGAAGGCGCAGGCCTGGGCCACCAGTTTTTGCGCCACCTGCAGCGCACCCGGGTGCTGCTGCACATCGTGGATTTGGCGCCGTTTGATGAGGCGGTGGACCCAGTCAAACAGGCCCGCGCCATCGTGGCTGAGCTTAAAAAGTACGACCCCGCGCTGGCGGCCAAGCCGCGCTGGTTGGTGCTGAACAAGCTCGACATGATTCCCACCGAAGAGCGCGAGGCGCGGGTGAAAGATTTCGTCCGCCGCCTGCGCTTCAAAGGCCCAGTGCATCCCATTTCGGCCCTCACCCGCGAGGGCTGCGAGCCGCTGGTGCGGGCGCTGTACGACGCGGTAGACGCGCTGCAACGCGCCGAGCGCGGGCCCGAGGGCCCGGTGGATGCGCGACTGGTGAAGCCGTCTGGGCCCGCCTAGCGTCGCTGGGGCAGTCCACAGCCCATTACTATCTTTTTTATAGCTGCTTTCGCCCATGGATAGAGCGCTGCAAGCCGATTCTTTTATGCAATTTAATGCCGATCTGCTGCGCCAGGCGCGTCGCATCGTGGTCAAGGTGGGTTCCAGCCTGGTCACCAATGAAGGCCGGGGTCTGGACGAAGCCGCCATTGGGCAGTGGTGCAGACAACTGGCGGCCTTGGTGCGCGGCGGTGGCGTACTGGGCGCGCCGCGCGAAGTGGTGATGGTGAGCTCTGGCGCCGTGGCCGAAGGCATGAAACGCCTGGGCTGGGCCACCCGCCCCAAGGCCCTGCATGAACTACAGGCCGCCGCCGCAGTGGGCCAAATGGGCCTGGCGCAGATGTATGAAACCAAGCTGCGCGAACACAGCCTGCCCAGCGCCCAGGTACTACTGACCCACGCCGACTTGGCCGACCGAGAGCGCTATTTGAATGCCCGCAGCACCTTGCTGACCCTGTTGCAACTGGGCGTGGTGCCGGTCATCAACGAAAACGACACCGTCGTCAACGACGAAATCAAGTTTGGCGACAACGACACCCTGGGCGCGCTGGTGGCCAACTTGGTGGAAGCCGATGTGCTGGTGATCTTGACGGATCAACGCGGCCTGTTCAGTGCCGACCCACGCAGAGACGCCAACGCCCGCTTCATCGACGTGGGCCGTGCTGGCGATGCGGCGCTTGAAGCCATGGCGGGTGGCGCGGGCTCAGGCATTGGCAAAGGCGGCATGCTCACCAAGATTTTGGCGGCCAAACGGGCGGCGGGTTCGGGCGCCAGCACCGTCATCGCCTGGGGCCGTGAGGCTGATTGCCTGCTGCGGCTAGCGGCCGGCGAATCCATTGGCACCCAGCTCTTGGCGCCCACCGGCAAGACGCAGGCCCGCAAGCAGTGGATGGCAGACCATTTGCAATTGCGCGGCGCCGTACGGGTAGACGCTGGTGCCGCCACCAAGCTGCGCGCCGAAGGCAAAAGCCTGCTGCCCATCGGTATGACGGCAGTCGACGGCGACTTTTCACGCGGCGAGGTCATTGCGGTGCTGGATGAGCAAGGCCAAGAAATCGCCCGTGGCTTGGCCAACTACGCAGCGGCCGAGGCGCGGCTGCTGTGCCGCAAACCATCTGCCGAATTTGAGGCGCTGCTAGGTTATGCCGCCGAGCCCGAAATGATCCACCGCGACAACCTAACGGTGACCGTGCGCTAGGCGCGCCGCTGGCCTAGCGAAACTTCATTGCCGCGTCAGAGCGCAGGTCGCGTTCGATATCCCGCACCGTGCCATTGGGCGCCCGGCCTTGACACACGCCAAAGCGCGCCAATTGCCACGAATGCGCAGCAGCGCTGTTACCGGGGCGCAAGTCTTGCCAAGTGCTGCCTGGTTGCGCACGCCACTCTTCAGTGCCATTGCGGCGCGCATACACCCGCACCTCGTCGGTGGCGCAGCGCACGCCTTCATACAAGGCAAAGCGTGCTCCGCTGTCGCTGCGCGCCACCACCACATAGCGCACCACGCCGTCGCTGCCCACGTTCAGGGTGCTCAAGTCCAGCCCAAACTGAAGACTCGATCCCGGTGCGCGCTCTAGCGCGAACAAATTGCGTTCAGTGTAGGCAGGGGGCGCTGCGACGCCCGTTTCGCGCCAGTCTGGGTCTTCCGCCGGGGCTACACGTTGCGCAACGGCAGGGCCTGTCAGCCCGCAAAACACGCACAGCACCGCCAAGCTAAGGGCGTGTCCCCAACGGGTGGGTCGTTGGCCTGTCATTGCCGCACCCCGCCGCCGTTGCCTCGGCTGTTGAATTCACCCGGCTCTTGCGAGGCATCCAGTGGCCAATCGGCTTGCGGGTCGGGCTGAAACGTGGCGCCAGGCGGCAGCTCAATGGCCGCAGCGGCATTGGCCGAAAACACGCCCCGGCGGCCGAATCGGCTGCTTGGACGCCCGTTCGCGTCCCGCAGCTCATGCCCCCGGGCCAGCGCCATTGCGTCATCACCCAGGTCAGCCGCTTCGCCTCGGCGCCCGGTATCACCATCGTGGCCCCGGGCTCCGCCGTGCACAAAACGCGGGCGGTATTCCGGGTTGGGCCGGGGCAAGTAGCGCGACAACTCGGTCAGCGCCATTTCATACACCCCCCGCTTGAACTCGACCACCACATCCAGCGGCACCCAATAATCGTTCCAGCGCCACGCGTCAAATTCGGGGTGATCGGTGGCGCGCAAGTTCAGTTGCCAGTCAGCAGCGGTGAGCAATAGCAAATACCAAATCTGCTTTTGGCCCTTGTAATGGCCCCGCGCATCGCGGCGGATGTAACGGTCGGGCACCTCGTAGCGCAACCAATCCCGGGTGCGGGCAATGATCCGAACGTGATCCGGCTTTAAGCCCACCTCTTCGTGCAGTTCTCGGTACATGGCTTGCTCGGGGCTTTCGCCACGATCAATGCCGCCTTGCGGAAACTGCCAGCTGTGGGTGCGGATGCGCTTGCCCCAAAACACCTGGTTCTTCTGGTTGAGCAAGATGATGCCGACGTTGGGCCGAAAGCCGTCCCGGTCCAGCATAATCAAACCCCAAATTTTCAACTGAAACCATTATGCACGCCGCTGCGCAGCCGCGTGCTCTGAGGTGCCGCTTGAGGCCCTTCAATGGCTCAGTGCCCACCAACCGCCCGCCCCCTTGCCCGCCTGCGGCCGTTTTGCCCGGCGGGGTTCATGCCATGAGAGCTTCGCAATACCTGATCAGCACCCTCAAAGAAGCCCCCGCCGATGCGGAGGTGGTGAGCCACCAACTCATGATGCGCGCCGGCATGATCAAAAAGCTCGGCGCAGGCATTTACACCCTGATGCCCTTGGGCTTGCGGGTGGTGCGCCGGGTAGAAGCCATCGTGCGCGAAGAAATGAACCGCGCGGGCGCCATTGAAATCACCATGCCCGTGGTGCAGCCTGCTGAAGCTTGGCGCGAAACCGGCCGTTTTGACGCCATGGGCCCGGAGCTGCTGCGCATCCAAGACCGCCACCAACGCGACTATGTGGTGCAGCCCACCAGCGAAGAAGTGGTGACCGACATCGCCCGCCAAGACATCCGCAGCTACAAGCAGCTGCCAGTAAATCTGTACCAGATTCAAACCAAGTTTCGCGACGAACGCCGCCCCCGCTTTGGCCTGATGCGCGGGCGTGAGTTCATCATGAAAGACGCCTACAGCTTTGACCGCGACGAAGCGGGCGCCAAGGCCAGCTATCAAGTCATGGCGCAAGCCTATCGGCGCATCTTTGATCGCTTTGGCTTGCGCTACCGCGCTGTGGCGGCCGACAGCGGCGCCATCGGTGGCGATTTGTCGGAAGAATTCCAGGTGATTGCGGCCACGGGTGAAGACGCCATCGTCTATTGCCCGGGCAGCGAGTACGCCGCCAACATCGAAAAAGCCGAGGCGCTGGCGCCCGCAGGCCCGCGCCCCGCGCCCGCGCAAGCACTCACACCCACGCCAACTCCCGGCAAAAGCACCTGTGCAGACGTTGCAGCCTTGCTAGGTGTGCCGCTGCAAACCACGGTGAAAAGTCTGGTGTTGGCCACTGAGAAAGTCGGCGCTGAAGGCCAGCCCGCGCAGGTGCAAATCTGGCTGCTGCTGCTGCGTGGCGACCACGACATGAACGAAATCAAAGTGCGCAAGCTGCCCGCCTTTGCTGACGGCTTTCGTTTTGCTAGCGTGCCGGAAATCGTGGCTCACTTTGGCACCGAGCCAGGCTATCTAGGCCCCATTGGCACCCGGCTGCCAGTGCGCGTGGTGGCCGACCGCGAAGTGGCCGTGATGGCCGACTGGATCTGCGGCGCCAACGCGCCTGACATGCACATCACCGGCGTGAATTGGGGCCGCGATGTGCCCGAGCCGGAGCTTGTGGCCGACATCCGTAACGTGCTGGAAGGCGACGCATCACCTGATGGCAAAGGCAGCTTGGCCATTGAACGCGGCATTGAAATTGGCCACGTGTTCTACCTGGGCACCAAGTACTCCAAGCCAATGAGCGCCACGTTCTTGGACACGGACGGCAAGCCCAAACTGTTTGAGATGGGCTGCTATGGCATCGGCATTACTCGCCTGCCCGCTGCCGCCATTGAGCAAAACCACGACGCGCGCGGCATCATTTGGCCCGATGCGTTAGCGCCCTTTACCGTGGTGGTGTGCCCCATCGGCGCTGACCGCAGCCCCGCCGTCAAAGATGCAGCCGAATCGCTCTACCAGCAGCTGCTGCAAGCCGGTGTGGACGTGATGCTGGACGACCGTGGCGAGCGCCCCGGGGTGATGTTTGCCGACTGGGAACTCATTGGCATTCCGCACCGCGTGGTAGTGGGTGAGCGTGGCCTAAAAGAAGGCCAGCTGGAGTATCAACACCGCCGCGCGGCTGATAGCCAACGCATCGCCCTGGCCGACGCCGCGCAGTGGGTTCAGGCCCAAATCAAACGCTGATGATTGGCAGAAGAAGGCTGCTGGGCAGTATTGGTGCGCCGATACTGCTATCTTTTTCGCAGCATTCCTGGGCGGGTAAGCAAGTTGAAGAGCCCTTGGCCGACGCGGTGCGCAATGCACTGCGTGCCGCCATTTCGGGCCAATTGGCGCCGCCGGAGCTGGAGTTTCCCGACATCGAGCGGCGCCTAGCCTACCTGCGCTGGCAAGCCGCCATGAGCGAGCGACTCAAACGCCGCAAGCCCGATTTCCGCACCCGCCAAGAATTCTTGCAAACCGTCTGGTACGAAAGCCGCCGTGCGGGCTTGGCCATTGATTTGGTGTTGGGCCTGATCCAGGTGGAAAGCGGTTTTCGCAAATTTGCCATCAGCAGCGCGGGCGCACGTGGCTACATGCAAGTCATGCCCTTTTGGACGCGGCTGATTGGCGACGGTGACCCGGGCAGCCTGTTTCACATGCAGACCAACTTGCGTTTTGGCTGCGTGATCTTGCGCCACTACCTGGACATGGAAGGCGGCAATCTGTTCATGGCGCTAGGCCGCTACAACGGCAGCCGTGGCCGCGACCCGTACCCCAACGCGGTGTTTGCATCACAGCAGCAATGGACCTTCAGTGGCCCGGCTTGACGCCACCAGCATCGTCTTTTTGACATTGCCGCCCCTGATGTGGGCGGGCAATGCGGTCGCAGGCCGCTTGTTGCGTGACTTGATGCCGCCGATGCTGCTCAATTTCAGCCGCTGGGCCTTAGCGGCCGCCTTGTTGCTGCCGCTGGCAGCCTGGGTGCTACGCCCCGGCAGCGGCATGCGCACCCACTGGCGGCGTTTTGCGGTGTTGGGCCTGTTCAGCGTGACGGCCTACAACTCACTGCTGTATCTGGCCGCGCACACGTCTAGCGCAGTCAACATCACCTTGGTGGCCGCAAGCACGCCGCTGTGGATGTTGCTGATTGGCGCGCTGCTGTATCGCACCCCCATTACCCCGCGCCAAGGGCTGGGCGCTGCCTTGTCCATCGCAGGCGTGGCGGTGGTGGTCAGTGGCGGGCAGCCACATCGCTTGTTGGCGGTTCAGTGGGTGCCGGGCGACGCTTACATGCTGCTGGCTGCGGCGCTGTGGGCTTGGTACAGCTGGATGCTCACCCGCCGTGATGAGCCCGCCGCCATTCGGGCTGATTGGGCCGCTTTTTTGCTGGCCCAGTGCGTGTTCGGCCTGGCGTTTTCTGCCGTGCTGGTGGGCGCCGAACAAGCCCTGCAAGCTGCCCCGGTGCAGTGGGGTTGGCCGCTGGTGCTGGGGCTGTTGTTTGTGGCGCTAGGGCCTTCGATCGTGGCCTATCGCTGCTGGGGTTTGGGCATTGCACGCCATGGGCCCACCGTGGCGGGCTTCTTTAGCAACCTCACGCCCCTGTTGGCCGCCGTGTTGTCGGCCGCCTTGCTGGGCGAGCCGCCGCAGGGCTTTCATGTGCTGGCTTTCGGCCTGATCGTGGTGGGCATCGTGCTGGCCCAAAGCGGCGCGCGGCGCTAATTGCGCGCGCTGCGGCGGCGCCAAGCGAGGGTGTACACAGCGGCATTGCCCAGCACCAGCGCAGCGGCCATGCACGCCTGGTGGGTGCGGGTGAGCCCGGCCGGGTAGATCCATTGGCGCAGGTGGTGGTCAATGAAGCCACTGCCTTGGTAGGCATCGCGGCCTGCCAGCAATCGAACGTGGTCTTCCAGCGGGGTGAGCGGACACACACCGCCACTGGCGCTGATCCAGATGCCCCAGGCCAGTGCGGCCCCATGCAGCCACCACAAGATGGTGCACTTGGGCCACACGCAGACGGCCACACCACCCAGCGCCACCCATGCCACAAACGAGGCATGCAGCACCAGCAAGCCGTCGGCTAGCAGGGCTGCGGGCAGACCCATACCGAAGCGCTCAATCAATAGGTGCCAGGGTAGGCGCCGCCGTCAATCAGAATGTTTTGGCCGTTGATGTACCCCGCGTGCATGCTGCACAAAAAGGCGCAGGTGGCCCCAAATTCGGCCGGGGTGCCAAAGCGGCGGCTGGGCACGGTTTGGCGCCGCGCGGCAGCCACCGCTTCCAGGCTTTGGCCGGTTTTGCTGGCGGTGCCTTTCAAGGTGCCTTGCAGGCGGTCAGTGTCAAACGCGCCGGGCAGCAGGTTGTTGATGGTCAC
This sequence comes from Comamonadaceae bacterium, assembly GCA_013297985.1. Taxonomy (GTDB): domain Bacteria; phylum Pseudomonadota; class Gammaproteobacteria; order Burkholderiales; family Burkholderiaceae_C; genus JAAFIY01. Next base: position 27,578 of record JAAFIY010000009.1, read on the forward strand.
GCCCTTCTCAGCCAGGCTGGGGTTGCGCGCCAGGCCGGCTACAAAACCGGTCAAACCACTGCGGGCGCCGTTGGACAAGCCCAAGATGTCGATGGGCGCCTTGACTGCGGACGAGGTGATGTTCACCACCCGCCCAAAACCGCGCTGCGCCATGCCGTCCACCGTGGCGCGCATCAGGTCGATGGGGGTGAGCATGTTGGCTTCGACCGCCGCCAGCCAAGCGGCGCGGTCCCAGTCACGGAAGTCGCCCGTAGGGGGGCCGCCTGCGTTGGTGATGACGATGTCAAAGTCACGACCCGGGCCACCGGCTGCCGCCCAAACGGCTTCGCGCCCAGCACTTTGGGTGATGTCAGCCGCCACGGCCAGCACCTGCGCCCCATGGGCTTTGGCTCGCGCAACCAGATCGGTTTGCGCAGCTTGCAAGGGCGCTGTCGTGCGAGCCACCACTACCAGGTTCACACCCGCATCAGCCAGCGCTTGCGCACAGCCCAAACCCAGCCCCTTGCTCGCGCCACAAACCAAGGCCCAGCGGCCCGCAATTCCCAGATCCATAGATCGTCTGCCTTTTGTTCTGGCGTTCTGAGCAACGCCGTTTGAGTGCCAACCACATCACGCCCAACGTGCGCGGTATCGGTGAAACCCCTGCACAAGCGGCTGGGCTCAGGGCATCATAGAGACATGCGAAATTCCATTGCACACCACACTTTGCCGCCCAAAGCCGCCCGCTTGGCGCGCCGGGCGGGGCTGTTGCTGGCGGCCGCGCTGGCGTCGCTGACCCCTTCTTGGGTGCTGGCGCAAGCCGGTGACGCCGTGGTCGCCAAAAAGGCGGTGGTGCTGCGTGACAAACCAGGCGACACCGCCGCCAGCCTGGGCAACATCGCAGCGCAAACCGCACTGACGCGCTTGCCCACCCGCCAGGGCGCTTGGGTGCAGGTGCGCACCCAACAGGGCCAAACCGGTTGGCTGCACATGTTTGATGTGGGGCCGTCGAACAGCGCCGCTTTACAGGCCTCTGGCGGCGCGGGTGCATCGCGCTCGGTGGCGGGCCTGTTTTCGCCGGGTGGCGCGCAGACCACTGGCACGTCCACGGTGGGGGTGCGCGGTCTGGGGGCCGAAGACATTGCCAACGCCACGCCCAACCCACAAGCGGTGCAGCAGGCCGAGCGCATGCGCGCCAACACTGACCAAGCCCGCCAGTTTGCGGTAGCCAGCAAGGTGCGCGCTTATCAGGTGCCGCCCTTGCCCGCGCCGGGCTTTTTTGCCGGTGGCGCGGGCAGCGCACCTGCAGCCAGCAGCAGTGGCGAAGCAGGGTCTGCTGCACCTGCACCGGCTGCGCCTGCGGCCGCCAACCGTGCTGCAGCGCCCGCGCCAGCCGCTAGCCGACCCGCCGCACCTGCGCCCGCGCCCGCACCCCAAGCCTCCGGTGGCGGTTTGGGTGGGGTGCTGGGCAATGTGTTCACTGGAAAGCCAGGCGTGAGCGTACCGGCTGGCTCTGATCCGTCACGCGAGGGCACTGCACCATGAGGCTCGCTTCTTTTCAACCCAAGTGGCGCGCTGGCCTGCTTGCAGCAGCTTTTGGTGCGGGCTGCCTGCTGTCGTCGCCCCTGGCAGTGGCGCAAAACCCCTTGGGTGCTTTGCAAGGCCTGGGCAACGCGCTGGGAAGCGGCCAAGCGGGCAGCGCTGGCGCAGCAGTCGGCAGCGTGTTGGGAGCCACTGGCGCCAACACGGGTGGCACCAACCCGCTGGACCTCATCAAGCTGCTGCAACAGTCGGTGGAGACGATTGAAGAGTCCAAAGAAATTGAAATTGGGCGGCAGGTGTCTGCCGTCCTCTTGGGCGCCAAGCCGCTGCACAAAGACATGCGCTTGCAGCGCTATGTGAACCAACTCGGCCGCTGGCTGGCCATGCAAAGCAGCCGCCCTGGGCTGCCCTGGACCTTTGCAGTCATTGACGACGGCGGCTTCAATGCCTTCGCCGCCCCCGGTGGCTATGTGTTTGTGACCAAGGGCCTGATTGATCGGGTGCGCGACGAGGCCGAGCTGGCGGGCATCTTGGCCCACGAGATTGCCCATGTGTTGGGCAAGCATCACCTCAAAGCCATTGGCAAAAATGCCCGGGCTGGCGTGGCGGCTGCGGTGCTGCAAAGCCAAGTGCGCGGTGTGGGGGGCGCTTTGGCCAACCCCCTGTTCAGCCTCGGTAAAACGGTCTATGCCCGCGGCCTAGACCGCGACGATGAGCACGAAGCCGACCGCGTGGGTGTGGCCTTGGCCGCCGCTGCTGGATATGACCCCTATGGCCTGGTGGTGGTGCTGCAAAACCTGAGCACAGCATCCGCCAGCGACCCCAATTTTTCGCTGACCATGTCCACCCACCCGCCCGCTCAAGCGCGCTTGGACTATCTGGAAAAGGCCATGGGCAATCGGCTTGACGGCTTGGCCGGGGCGCCGTCGCCGCGGGTGGCGGCCCGTATTGCCGCGATGAAGTAGCGCCCGCGCTGCCCAAGGGGCGGTGTGGTCTGTTAAGGCCCTGATTCGGCAGCCCGCGGCGCCCGCGTGACCACCAGCACCCCGGCCAATACCAGCAGCGTGCCCACCACCACCCAGCCGGTAAACGGCTCGCCCAGCAGCACCACACCCATGGCAATCGTGGCCATGGGGCCCACCATACCGGTCTGTGCGGCCAAGCCAGAGCCAATGCGCTCAATGGCCATCATCACCAACAGCACCGGTACGGCGGTACACAGCGTGGCGTTGAGCACCGACAGCCATATCACCTGCGGCGCCACCTGTGTGGCTGCCTCCAAAGGCCGAAGCACTGCAAACTGCGCGATGCACAGCAAACAGGCCACGCTTGTGGCCAGCCCCACCAGGCGCAGTGAACCCAGGCGCTTGACGACTTCACCGCTGTAGACCAAATAGACGGCGTAACTCAAGGCGCTGCCCAGCACCAGCATGGTGCCCAGCGCCACGTCGCGGCCTTCCAGACGCAGCTCCTGCGCAAACACCACCACCACGCCGGCGTAGCTGATGGCCATGCCCAGCGCTTGGCGCATGCTGATGCGCCGCCCATACAGCATCCAGCCCAACACCAAGACCAGCGTGGGGTTCAGGTACAAGATCAGCCGCTCTAGGCTGGCGCTGATGTAAGCCAGCCCGGCAAAGTCCAAAAAGCTGGCCAAGTAGTAGCCGGTAAATCCCAGCCAAAGCACGCTCAGCCAGTCGCGCCGGGTGAGTGCCGCTTGCCCCCGGCTGGCCCACCAAGCCATGGCCAGAAACAGCGGCAGCGCAAACAGCATGCGCAACATGATGAGCGTGACCGCATCCACCCCGTAGCGGTACGCCAGTTTCACGATGATGGCCTTGCCGCTAAAGGCAATCGAGCCCGCAGCGGCCATCCCCAGACCTATTGCTATGCTTTTTGTAGCTGCCACGGCAGATAAACAGGCCGCAAGAGCCTGATTCGTTTCAAAGAAGCCAAAGCAGGCAGATGTTTAGAAGCCCGCCGCAAGACCATCCCGCCGGGTGTCACTGGCGGCGATATAGCCTTCCACATCAGGCCGCCCTGCACGCCAGATGAACTGGCCCGCACCAAAGTCTTGGTACGAGTCGTTGAACGACTCCACCTGATGACCCAAATCGCGCAAGCCCTGCACCAAGGCGGCGGGCATGGCGTCTTCCACGTTCAGGTTCAGGCCCTGGTTGAAGCGCCAGCGCGGCGCGTCGCAGGCCGCTTGCGGGCTTTGGTGAAAGTCCAGCATACGCACCAGCGTTTGCAAATGGCCTTGGGGCTGCATGTTGCCGCCCATCACGCCAAAGCTCATCACGGCTTCATCCCCTTTGGTGAGGAACGCCGGAATGATGGTGTGAAACGGCCGCTTGCCCGGTGCCACGCAGTTGGGGCTGTCAGCGTTCAGGCTAAAGCCGTGGCCGCGGTTTTGAAAGCTGATGCCGTAGGTGGGCTCCACCACGCCTGAGCCAAAGCCCATGTAGTTGCTTTGAATCAGACTGACCATCATGCCGCGCTCATCGGCCGCAGTGAGGTAGATGGTGCCGCCCTTGACCGGGTTGCCCGGGCCAAACACCTGGGCGCGGCTGGGGTCGATCAGGCGGGCGCGCTGGGCCAGATAGCTCGGGTCCAACATTTGCGCAGCAGTCACCCGCATGCCCACCGGATCAGCCACCATGGCGTAGGTATCGGCAAAGGCCAGCTTCATCGCCTCAATCAGCAGATGCTGGGTGGCGGCGCTGTCTAAAGGCATAGACGCCACATCAAAGTGCTGCACCATACCCAGCGCCATCAGGGCAGCGATGCCTTGGCCGTTGGGCGGAATCTCATGCACCGTGTAGCCACGGTAGCTTTGCGCAATGGGCTCCACCCACTCGGGCTGGTAGGCGGCAAAGTCGGCCTCGGTATGGGCGCCACCGTGCTCGCGCAAAAAGCGTACGGCCGCCTGGGCGATCTCGCCTTGGTAGTAAGCCGCAGCGCCCTTGCGCGCAATGGCTTGCAGGGCGCGCGCGGCATGGGGCATGGCGAAGTGTTCGCCCACCTCGGGCGCGCGGCCGCGCGGCAAAAAGGTGTGGGCAAAGCCCGGTTGGGCGCCCAGTTCAGCCACCGCAGCAGCCCACTTTTGCTGCACCACCACCGGCACCAAATAGCCACGCTGTGCAATGTCCGCAGCACGCACCAACACATCGCCCAAGGAGCGTTTACCGAATCGATCTACCAAAGCCTGCCAACCCGCCACGGCACCGGGCACGGTGATGGAATCCACGCCGCGCTTGGGGCCCACCGCGTCGGTGGCCCCCGGCCGTGCGCGCAGGTAGTCGCGCGTCCAAGCCGCAGGGGCGCGGCCTGAGGCATTGAGCCCGTGCAGTCGGGTGCCGTCCCACACCAGGGCAAACAAGTCGCTGCCCAGCCCGTTGCTGACCGGCTCCACCACCGTCATGCAGGCCGCTGCGGCCACCGCCGCATCCACCGCATTGCCGCCTTGCTGCAGCATCGCCAGCCCGGCTTGCGCCGCCAGCGGGTGCGAGGTGCTGACCACGTTGCGGGCAAAAACCGGTAGCCGGGCGCTGGAGTAGGGATTGGCAAAGTTAAAGGGCTTCATGGGCTAAGCGGGTAAGCGGGTAAGCGCCAATGCGACGCAAGAAAAACACAACAGCCCAAGATTGTGCGTTGCCCGGCAAGCGCCCCTTGGGCTGACACAACAAGACACAATGTTCACTGACCTTTTTTTGGCGCAGGAGCGAGCGATGAATTCAGTCCGTCAACAAGTGTGTGCCTGGCTGCTAGCGGCGTGCGGACTTGCAAGTGCGGGGGCAGCCACGGTGCCCGAAGGCGCAGACTTCGCCACCGACGTCGTTGGCGATGCCTGGGATTTTTCCACTCAGAGTGATGTCTACCCGCTGCTATGGACGCACAACCTGGCCAGTGCCACCGTGGCCAACGGCACAGTGCGCGGCGTGGCGCGCGACACCGATCCGCATCTGTGGCTGCTGTTTCCGCAGATTCCGTCGGCCATTCCCACGGCCAACCGGCCCACCCGCACCATCGACGGCAATCGCTTTCAGGTGCTCACCTTTCGCATGAAGCTGCCTGACACCGTGGTGCCAGGCAGCCGCCAAGGGCGCCTGGTGTGGCATCGCGGCGGCACCACGATTGCGGCGTTTGATGCGGCTTACAGTGAATCGCAGTTGATCAGCGTCTACCCAGGCTGGAACACCTACCGGTTTGAGCTCGACCGGCTGCCCATGACGCGCGGCACCCCTTGGGGCGGCACCATCCACGGCATCCGCATTGACCCGTGTCTGGGCTGCCAGATCGAATTTGAAATGGACTGGGCGCGCTTGTCGCCCCGCGCCGATACGGCTTCAGGCGTCACCTTGGCAGCAGGGCGCAGCCGCCTGTTGATAAGCGATGACGTCACCAGCGCCAACCCGCGCCCGGTGGCCAGCTTGAAAGCCGGTACGGCCAATCGGGTGAGCACCGCCGAGCTGCCGCCCGGCACCTACAAATCGGCTGCCGTCACCGACGGCGACTGGGCCCTGGCCGAACGTGGCCGCGCATGGGACATGTCCAGCACCAGTGACTTTGCCTGGGCCAGCACCAGCGGCTTTGCCAACGCCACAGTGGCGGGCGGCGCGTTCTCGGGCACCACCAACGGCCCGTTTCCGTTTTTATTGATGGATATCCCGCTGCACACCGCCATTGACACCAGCCAATACCGCCACATTGCCATTGACCTCACGGTGGGCAGCTTGCCGCCGCAAACCAGCGGGCTGGTGGTGTGGTGGGGCGCGCAACCTGCAGCTCTGCAGTACGCCAGTGGTTTTCAGCCGCTCACTGTAGGGCGGCAGACCATCCGCATCGACCTTGGCACCCAAGGCAACTGGGCGGGCTTGATGCGTGCACTGCGCATTGACCCCATCAACGGACCCAACGCGGGCAGCGGCGTGAATGTGCGCATTCACAGCGTGCGCCTCACCAAAACCGCCGGCTTCATCGAAAACGTGGCCTGGGATGCGGACCCCTTGATCGTTAACGCCAAGCCCAACGCGCAAGTGCTGTCGCCCAGTTTTGGCGCTGGCACGCTGGACTACGCCACGGTAGAAAAAGGCGCCCCGTGGAACATGGCGGGCACCGGCGTGCAACAGCCACAACAGGGCAACTTGCAGGGCTGGCGCTACACCAATCGGATTGATGACCTGGCGTTGAACGTGCCGGTGTTCCAGGGCACATCGCTGCCGGCCGCGCCGGGCAAAACCGAAGGCGATCCCCACGCGTTTTTGGTCTTCCAAGAAAACGCCGCACCGATTGATGCCGATCGCTATCGCTGGCTAGGGTTTGACTTGTACGTACCCTTCAACGCAGCAGACCAAAACGAGCTGACGGTGGGCGCCGTGATGCGCTTGGCGTGGAAGGACAGTGACCTTGACCCGGGCCTCACCACCGACGACATCTTGCTCATGCCCGGCTACGCCACCTACTGGTTTGACATGGCCAACCTGCGCTATGAGCCCGCCAGCGCCCGCCGCTGGGCGGGACTGGTGCGCTACCTGCGCATTGATCCGTTTGAGTTCCCGGCGCCGCGCTCGTTCTACCTGGGGCCGTCACGCTTAATGGCACAGCCCCTGGGCCGCTTTGTGCTGCCGGTAGCCCTGCAGCTCAGTGATGCCGAAAGCGACAGCCTGAGCGTGCAACTGCTGGCGGGCGCAACCGTGCTGGCCAACCGCACGGGTGTCGCCCCAGGCCGACTTGATCTAGTGGCCGACTTGGCCGCGCTGCCGCTGGGCGAGCACACGGTGGTGGCGCGCATCAGCGACGGCCGCAACACCCGCGACGTGACCCTGCCGCTGCCGGTGCAAAAAATCGCGGGCACCACCCCGCAAGCTGCCAGCGAGCTCGCCGCCATTGACCGCATCTACAACTGGGCCCAAGTGGCCCTGGGACTGCCGCCCGCCACCTCGTCAGGCAGCGCGGGTTGCGCCCTAGCGACGGCGCATGCGCGCCGCTACACCGTGGGTTGCCTGATGGCCATTGATGGTGCGGTCTTCTTTACGGTAGGCGCTGGCCCACTGACCTATGCAGGCACCGTGGCGGACTTTTTGGCGGTGGCGCAGGCTTCAGGTTTTTGACGCGCCCTGCGCTGCGCCCAGCAACCCGAACCGCCAAAACGTAGGCCGTTAGTCAGCGGTGATCTTGCGCTCGGCAATGATGGCGCGCCACTGTGTACTGTCAGCCGCCACCATGCGGGCAAATGCGTCGGCCGCGCCGCCCACGGGCTCAATGCCCAGGCGACCCAGGCGGTCGCGCACATCGGCATCGGCCAAGGCTTCGTTGACTGTGGTGTTGAGCCGCGCCACCAGTTCGGGGGCCAAGGCCCGCGGTGCGTACAAACCAAACCAAGTGTTGCTGGCGTAGCCGGGCAGCACCTCTGACACGGCGGGCAAGTCTGGCGCCAAGGGTGAGCGCCGGGCTGAAGTCACTGCCAGCGCCCGCAAGCGGCCTTCGCGCACGTGCGGCAGCCCAGTGGGCAGCGAATCAAACATCACGTCGAGCTTGCCGCTCATCAAATCGGGCATGGCCAGCGCCGTGCCGCGATAGGGAATATGGGTAATGAACACCGCCGCACGTGACTTGAACAGCTCGGTGGTGAGCTGCACGATGGTGCCATTGCCGCTGGAGCCATAGTTAAGCTGCCCCGGTCGCGAGCGCGCCAAGGCAATGAACTCTTGCACCGATTTGGCGGGCGACGAGTTGGGCACCAGCATGATGCTGGGCGCGTTACCCACATGGGCCAGCGGCGTGAAATCACGCACCGCGTCATAGGGCATGCGCGGGTTCAGGCTGGGGCCGATGCTGTGGGTGCTGCTGGTGGCCAGCAGCAGCGTGTAACCGTCAGGTGCGGCCTGGGCCACAGCGGCCGAACCAATCGTGCCACCTGCGCCGGGGCGGTTTTCCACCACCACCGTTTGCCCTAGCCTTTCGCCCCATTTTTGCGACAGCGCGCGGGCAAACACATCGGTGGCCCCGCCCGCCGGAAACGGCACCACCAAGCGCACGGGTTTGTTGGGAAACCCGCCGGCCTGGGCCCAAGAAAAAGCGGGTGCCAGCCCAAGGGCTGCACCCGCTGCGAGTGCGGTACCGCTTTGCAGCAGCTGCCGACGGTGGTTAGAGGTGGCTGGCGTCTTTTGATTGAGTTTCGCGTTCATGGCTGCAGATTGTGGCCGCAGCCATGCATTCGTGCAGCCAAGCGAAGGCTTCAGTCCTCTTCTTTGAAGGCTTCTTCGCGACGGTTCTTCACCGACGGCAGCAACACGATCAGCAGCAACAAAAATGCAACTGCCAACAATGACGCAGACAGAGGGCGAGTCACGAACACGCTCCAGTCACCGCGCGACAGCAGCAGCGCGCGGCGCAGGTTTTCTTCCATCATGGGGCCCAAGATAAAGCCCAGCAGCAGCGGCGCGGGTTCGGCCCCGAGCTTGATAAACAAATAGCCCACAAAGCCAAACAGGCCCACCATCCAGACATCCCAGGTGTTGTTGTTGGTGGAATACACGCCAATGGCACAGAACAGCACGATGGCCGGAAACAGCCAGCGGTAAGGCACCGACAGCAGCTTCACCCACACGCCAATCAACGGCAGGTTCAAGATGATCAGCATCAGGTTGCCGATCCACATCGAAGCGATCAGGCCCCAAAACAGCTCGGGGTTGCTGGTCATCACCTGCGGGCCCGGCTGAATGTTGTGGATCGTCATGGCGCCCACCATCAGCGCCATCACCGCGTTGGGCGGAATGCCCAGCGTCAGCAGCGGAATAAACGAGGTTTGCGCACCCGCGTTGTTGGCTGCCTCGGGCGCGGCCACGCCGCGGATATTGCCCTTGCCGAAAGGCACTTCGCCTGGCTGCAGCTTGGTTTTCTTCTCTAGCGTGTAGGCAGCAAACGCCGACAGCAGTGCGCCGCCGCCGGGCAAGATACCCAGGGCTGACCCCAGCGCCGTGCCGCGCAGCACCGCTGGCACCATGCGCTTGAAGTCGTCTTTGGTGGGGAACAAGCCGGTGATCTTGCTGGTGAAGACTTCGCGCTTTTCAGCGGGCTGCGACAGGTTGGAGATGATTTCGCCGTAGCCAAACACGCCCATGGCGATGACCACAAAGCCAATGCCATCGGTAAGTTCGGGCACATCAAACGAAAACCGCGCCACGCCAGAGTTGACGTCAGTGCCCACCAGGCCCAGTAGCAGGCCCAGCACGATCATGCCGATGGCCTTGAGCAGTGAGCCCGAGGCCAACACGACCGCACCAATCAAGCCAAGCACCATCAGGCTGAAGTACTCAGCCGGGCCAAATTTGAAGGCCACCTCAGTCAGCGGCCCTGCAAACGCAGCCAGCACCAAGGTGCCCACGCAACCGGCGAAAAATGAGCCCAATCCCGCAGCCGCCAAGGCAGGCCCCGCCCGACCCTTTCGCGCCATTTGATAGCCGTCGATCATGGTCACGACAGACGAAGACTCCCCTGGCAGATTCACCAAGATCGCGGTGGTAGAGCCGCCATATTGAGCACCGTAGTAAATGCCTGCCAGCATGATCAGCGCGGCCACTGGGGGCAGTGCGTAGGTGGCGGGCAGCAACATGGCGATGGTGGCCACGGGGCCCACGCCCGGCAGAACGCCAATCAGGGTGCCCAGCAAACAACCGATAAAGGCGTAGGCAAGGTTTTGCAGCGTGAACGCGACGCTGAAACCCAGCGCGAGGTTGTTAATCAGATCCATGGTGTGTCTCTTGGTAGGCGCGCGAGCCGATCAACCGGTGATAAAACTGGGCCACACCGGGAACTGCAGGTTCAGCAACTTCACGAAGGCCAAGTAACTGATGATGGCCAGCACGGTCGCCACTGCCAGCACTGAACCCCAGTGAAATTCGTCACCGGCAAAGCTGGCGACGATGGTCAGGCCATAGATGGCCACGATCAGCCCCATGCCCGGCACGCCAAGCCCGGGCAGCCCAACCAACAAAATGCCAAACAGCAAGTTGGCGCCAATGATGAACACCAGCGGGCGCCAGGCCCACGCACCGATGGGGTCGCCATCGGCGGTTTGCACCACCAGGGCCTTGAACATCACGCCCGCCCCAATGAACCCCAAGATCACGCCCAACATCAGTGGAAAGTAACCCGGCCCCATGCGCGCTGCTGTGCCGATGTTGTAGGTGGTGGCGCCCCACGCAAACGCGATGCCCACCACCAAGAACATCACCCCGCAGAAGAAATCCTTCTGGCTTTTGATCTTCACAAAGTGCCTCCTTAACGGGTTGCCACGCTGCGCACGCACCCTCACGCCCACAGCTTGGGCAACACGCTGATTGTGGAATTGGCCTGCTGCCTGTGCGATGTGGGTTCCACGCATGCTGGGGCAGCTGGCGACGCAGCCACCAGATCGCGCGCTTAACTTGCGGCGTCGGAATCGGTTCGCCAGCGCGCTCGCTGTGCGCATTCGCAGTGCTGGCGAACGAGCTCCATGCCGTAGTCGTTGCCGTTGGGCGTGCGCACCACCGTGTGGATGTGAAAACGCTCTGGCTGTGGATTGCCCAGAAAAACACCCGCGTGGTGGTCGAACTCGATGATCAACACCGGGCTTTGAACGCGGTAGTAAAACGGGCTTACGTCGTCAACCGCACCAATCCAACAGAACCAGGTCTGTTGCAAGTGGCGCCTCACATCCGCTAAGCGAGCTTGCTGGGGTCCATCGGGAAGGTAACTAAGGTGAGAAGCGGCCAAGTCCATCAAACGCTCGTGCGCATCGGCGTCAAGCTGCGCGGCACACACACCCTCAAGCGGCACGACCCGATTGTCTTGAAAGGCCCCGCACAAGATCAGCTCGTCCCCGAAGGCCACCCGGCCCGCTGGCATCGATGGATCCCGCTTCAAGCCGTAGAGCTGCGCACGCTGTTGATGCTCAGCCGACAAGCTGCGCATGAACGCAAGCCCCAGGCGCTCCTCGGCTTCGAACACCTGCAGGCCAGCCCACGGCCCCGTGTCGATACCGTTGGGTTCAGCCCCGAAAAAAACGGGCGTGGCCACCATCTGCTCGCCAATGAAGCGGCAATTGACGCACACATGGTGCCCATAGAAGTTCCAGCCCCAGGGCTCGGTGGCCGACGGCACGCCAAATAGATTGAAGTTGTAGCTGTATTCGTTCATCACCCCAGGCGCGTCGATCAACTCGCCCAGAAAATGGTTGATTCGCATGAGCTGCCGCACCCGCTCATAGCCCGGCGCACTCAGGCAGGCTTGTAGCAGCGAGAGCGTCGCCTCACGCAAGGGGCTGCTCACTTCTTCCAAGCGCAGTCCAAAGCGAAACAGGTACACCTCAGGATTCATCCAGGCGTGCCACTCACGCGCCTGTGCAGGGTGGCACAAGCGCAGGCGCTCGGCAGGTGTGGCCAATTCGAGTACACGGGTGGCCGCCGCAAGGGCAGGCTCGATTGGCGCACCCTCTGGGGCCAGACTGAACACGCCGGGTACGCACCGCCCCTGTGTGGTGATGCCCTGAAACTGACTGTTCTCGTAGCGCCGTACCCAGCCGTCAAACAACTGTTTGGCAGCCGGCCGCTGCATCACCCGATCCACAAAGGTGTAGGCATCCAAGGAGTCGAGGCCCGCGACGCGAGGGTCATCTGGGGCACGCAGATGCTGGCGAAAAGCGCTCAATGACATGCCAACGCGCCTTAAATCAGACCGGGATACGAACCCCCGTCAAGCTGCAGGTTTTGCCCTGAAATGAAACCCGCCTGCGCACTGCAGAGAAAAGCGCAGGCATCCCCAAACTCCTGTGCAGTACCGAAACGCCGAGCCGCCACGGTCAGCGCGATGCGGCGGCGCGCTTCGTCGCGATCAATGCCCTGCGCCTTCATCATGCGCTGCGCCATGAACTCTTGGCGCGGGGTGTCAATGCGTTCAGGCAGCAGGTTGTTCAGGGTCACGTTGTCGGCGGCGACATCCAGCGACATCGCTTTGCTGAAAGCCGTAAGCCCTGTGCGTGCTGCGGTGGACAAGGCCATCGGCCCACGCGGGCTCTTGACCATGGCCGAGGTGATGTTGACGATGCGGCCAAAGCGCCGGGCACGCATCCCGGGCAGCACCGCACGGATCAGCAACACCGGGGCTAGCAAGTTGGCTTCCAACGCTGCCAGCCATGCGGCGTGGTCCCAATCTGCCAGTTCGCCTGGCGGCGGGCCCGCGTTGTTGTTGACCAAGATGTCAGGTTGCGGGCAGGCCTCCAGCAAAGTTTGCCGGCCCGCTTGCGTATTGATGTCGGCCTGCACCGTGGCCACCTGCACACCCAGTTCACCCGCCAGTAGGTCTTGTGCCGCTGCCAGGCGCGCACCGTCACGTCCATTGATATGCACCAAGCATCCCTCGCGGGCCAATGCGGCTGCACAGGCCAGCCCGAGCCCACTGCTGGACGCCGCCAAGAGGGCCCTTCGCCCCTTTAAACCCAAGTCCATCGCAGGCGGTGTCTATTCCAGCGTCAAGTTCAGGCTGCGAATGACCGCACCCCACTTGGTGCGCTCGGCATCCAAGAAAGCGGCGAACTCCTCGGGCGTGGTGCCCAGCGATTCACTGCCTGCATTGCGGCGCAAGGCCACGGTCTCGGGCATCTTGGCCACCTGGGACAACGCATCGCTCATGCGCTTGATGATGGGCGCGGGCGTGCCTGCGGGGGCCAGCAAGCCAATCCACACCACTGGGTCAAACTCCGGAAACCCCACTTCGGCAAAGGTCGGCACATCAGGCATCAGCGGGTGGCGCGCCTTGCCCGAAATGGCCAGCGTCCGCAGCCTGCCGCTCTTCACATGCCCAAGCATGGGCAGCATGGCGTCAAACATGGCGGGTACCTGCCCAGAGGCAAGATCGGCAAAGGGGCTGGCTGCGCCGTAGTGAATGGGGTTCACCTCGACGCCGGTCAACCGACCGAACCAGGCCGCGGTCAGATGGTTGATCGCCCCTGCGCCCAGGGTGCCGAAGTTGGCGAACTTGGCGTCAGTCTTGGCCAAGCGCACGAACTCCGCGACCGATCGCGCGGGCACCTGGGCGTTGATTGTCAAGGTGTAGTTGGTGACCGAAGCCAGGCTCACCGGCACCAGATCGCGTCGGGGGTCAAAGGGCAGCTTGGGGTACAGCGCGCTCATGGTGGTGAGGCTTGGGGTGCCCACCAAAAAGGTGTAGCCGTCTGGAGCTGCTTTGATCACCTCGGCCACCGCAATCCGCGTGGCGGCGCCCGGGCGGTTTTCGATGATCACTGGCTGACCAAGAATGGCGCTTAAGTGCCCGCTCATTTGCCGCATGTCCACGTCGGGCCCGGCCCCTGCGGGCACCGGCACAACGATGCGGATGGGCTTGTTCGGATAGTCCTGAGCCACCGCCTGCGTGGGTGCACTCAACCAAAGGGCACAGGCTGTTGCGATTGCCCCAAGCCAAGCCAATCTTCGGTTCCTGAGCTTCTGGTTCATCGTAGTCTCCGGTGGGGGTGTCACGCGCTGTGCAAGGCCTGCGCGTGGGGGGCAGCCAGCACGGCACGCAAGGGCGCCGAGTCCAGCAATTGAGCAGCGGCTTGCAGGTCTGTGAAGCCACCAAACACATAGTGGTCGGGCCGCACGAGGGCCCCACACAAGCCGGCACATTCCAACCAGCGCCGCACCAAGCCGTCGCGCTCGTGCAGTGCGCCCAAGCGATTCGGCGTATCGCTATCGGCCACGTCCAGCACGATCAAGTGCACCCCATGCAGGTCGGCCAGTGCATCCCAAGCCGGGGCATCAAAACGTGCGTCAATCACCAGATAAAAGCCGGGCGGCAACAGGTCATCCAGCAGGCACGGCGGGGCCGCCCCCCGCTGCACCACCGGTTGCGGAAACACGTTGCCCGCGAGCGGTGCCGACTTGGCCAACAAGCCGGCGCTCAGAGGGGGAATCAGCTCTTGCCGGATCAAGGTCTGCGGCTGGCCGCCGCCCGCCGCGAGCAAACGCACGTCGCGCGCCGCTGCCTTAGCTGGGTCACGTTCGGACAGCATCTGCCCGATGTCTTTGGCCAGATGGGTAGTGGCCACCACGTGCGGGCGGCGCTCTTGGGTGTAGGTATCCAGCAGGCTGGCATCGGTCTTGCCGCGCAGCACCCAGGCGAGCTTCCAGGCCAAGTTACCCGCATCACGCAGGCCCTGGCACATGCCCTGGCCCAAAAAGGGGGGGGTCTGGTGCGCACTGTCGCCCGCCAGCAGCAAGCGCCCACGCTGCCAGTCACGGGCGATCAGCGCATGAAAACGATAGGCAGCGGCGCGCCACAGCGTGGCCTGTTCCGGCGTTAACCAACGGGCCAACAACTTCCACAGCCGCTCGGGTGAGACGGCGCCTTCGCGCGGCTCGCCGTTTAGCATCATGAATTCCCAGCGCCGATGATTGCCCGGGCAGACGATGTAGGTGCAAGGCCGCTCAGGCTCGCAGTATTGGATGTTGGTTTGCGGCAGTTGGTGAAGGAATGCCGGGTCAACCTTCAGGTCCACCACGATCCAAGGTTCGTCGTAGCTCAGGCTTTCAAGCGCCAAACCGGCGGCACTGCGCACTGAGCTGGAAGCCCCGTCGCAGCCCACCAGGTAGCGAGCCGTGTGCTGCCGAACTTCGCCACCGGGCGCGCGCACGCCAAAAGCCACTTGCGCGCCCTCATCCCGCAACGCCACCACCTCTTGCTGCAGTGCCACCCGCACGGTCGGCATACGCGCCACGGCCTGGCGCAGCACGCCCTCCACACCCGGCTGGTCACAGGTGTAGTTGGGCTGCCAGGTCAGGGGGTACGGAGGACGCAGCCGCTCCACTCGGCGAATGATCTGGCCCGCTGCGCCCAGGTAGCATGAATCGCGAAAGTCAGAGATGTGCGGCGCCAAAGCTTCGGCCACGCCGATGCGCTGAAACAGCCGCATGGCATCGTGGTCAAACCCTACGGCGCGCGGCTGCCCATAGATGTGCGCGGCCTTGTCGAACACGACCACGCGCAGGCCCTCACGGCCCAGCAAGCCTGCAAGGGTGGCCCCAACGGGCCCGTATCCGACAATGGCAACATCAGAGTTCATGGATGGGGCGGGAGCCTATCGAGGGCTGTCGCGCACCACCACTGATCATTTTTGGACGCTACGTTGCACGAAGCCGAACGGTGAGCACCCCGCCCGAGAAGTCCCGCCGCCAGCACCGCGTTGCGCTGGACAGCCTGCGGCTGCTGGACGCCATTGACCGCCATGGCTCCTTCGCGGGTGCGGCCCAAGAACTGCACGTGGTCACCTCATCGATCACCCACGCCATTCAGAACCTAGAAGACAACCTGGGCGTGGTGCTGTTTGACCGCTCGGGTCGCCGCGCACGCTTTACCTCCAAAGGCCGCGCACTGCTCGAGCGTGGCCGCAGTGTGCTGGCGCAGGCTGCAGCATTTGACGAAGAGGTTCGGCGCATTGCCACTGGCTGGGAGGCGTCGCTGGCCATTGCGGTGGACGAGGTGATGCGCGTCACGCCCATGATGGCCGCCGTGGCAGAGTTCATAAAAGCGGCACCCCAAACTACCTTACACATCACCCGCGAAGCTGCCGCTGGTTCGTGGGACGCGTTGATGTCAGGCCGGGCGGATCTGATCGTGGGCGCCCCCGCCGACGGCCCCCCGGGCGCCGGGTTTGAGTCGCTGCCCCTGTACAAGATCGACTTCGGATTGGTAGTAGCCGCGCACCACCCGCTGGCCACCAGGCGCGACGTGATCCCCAACGAAGAAATCGCCCAGCACCGCGCGGTGTTGATTGGCGACACCACGCGCCACCTGCCGCACCTGCAATATGGCCTGCTGGACAACCGCCTGGGCCTGACAGTGCCCGACAACGCCGCCAAGGTTGAAGCGCTTTTGCTGGGCCTGGGTTGTGGTTTTTTGCCTCTGCGGGTGGCCGAGCCCTGGGTGCGCAGTGGGCAACTGGTGGTGCTGCAAGTGCAAACACCTCACCCACCCGGCCAGAGCACCCTGGCCTGGCGCTCCGGCGAAACCGGCCGCGCGCTACGTTGGTGGATTGACAAGTTTGCGCAAGAGCCGTTTGTGCAGACGCTGTTTTCTTAATGCTGACACTTGTGTAGAGCGCCCCTTTGACACCCACCGAATTCATCGCCAAATGGGGCACCCCTGGCGGCATGCCCGGCCCGGCCTACGCCCTGAACGAAGAGCAAGGCGCGCAAAGCCATTTTTTAGACCTGTGTGAGCTGTTGGGCGTGCCCAAGCCCGGCAGCGCCGAGGGCTACCGCTTTGAAGAAAAAAGCACGGTGATCGGCGGCAAAACAGGCTATGCCGATGTGTTTATGCGCGGCGTGTTTGCGTGGGAGAACAAGGCCCCCGGCAAAAACCTGGACAACGCGCTCAAGCAACTGCTGACCTACAGCTTGGCGCTGGCCAACCCGCCGCTGCTGGTGGTGTCAGACCGGCTGGTGATTCGCATCCACACCCAGTTCACCGGCTACCCCAGCACCACGCATGAAGTGCGCATTTCTGAGATGGACCAGCCCGCCCAGCTGGCCCTGCTCAAGCGCGTGTGGACTGATGCAGACAGCTTCAAGCCCCGCCAGACCAACCGCGACATCACCGAAGCGGCCGCCCGCAGCTTTGCCGCCCTAGCCGAAGGCCTGCGCCAGCGTCTTGCGGTGGCTGACACTAGGCCTGCCCCCACCCCGGCGCCAAGCCCCGAGCAAACCCAGCACCACGCCAACCGCGTGGCGCACTTCTTAACCCAGTGCCTGTTTTGCTTCTTTGCCGAAGACGTGGGCCTGCTGCCCGGCCGCATGTTTGAGCGGCTGATGAACAACGCCCACGCCACGCCTGAGCGCCTTACCCAAGGCCTGCAACACCTGTTTGCCACCATGCAAAGCGGCGGCTTGTATGGCGTGGACGACATCCCTTGGTTTAACGGCGGGCTGTTTCAGACCATCGATGTGCCCGCGCTCACTGCGCCAGACCTGCAAGAGCTCAAACGCGCCGCCAATTTGGACTGGAGCGCCATTGATGTGTCCATCTTCGGCACCCTGTTTGAGCGCGGCCTTGACCCCGCCAAGCGCAGCCAACTGGGCGCCCACTACACCGACCCCGCCACCATCGAAAGGCTGATCGGCCCCGTGATCCGCCGCCCCTTGCTACAAAAATGGGAGCTGGTTGCGCAGCAAATTAGGGCGCTAGCGGCCAAAATAGTCAGAAAAGGTGACAAACCCTATCGCGCCGCGCACCAACTGTTTATTGAATGGCTGGACCACCTCAAACACTACCGCGCGCTTGACCCCGCCTGCGGCAGCGGCAACTTCTTGTATCTGGCGCTGAAGTGCTTAAAAGACATTGAGCACCACAGCCACCTGCAAGCCGCCGAGCTGGGCCTAGACCGCGAAGCCGACCTGGTCACCGGCCCGCACAACGTGCTGGGCATTGAGCTGAACGAATACGCCGCTGAGCTGGCCCGCGTCACCGTGTGGATTGGCGAACTGCAATGGCGCTTGGCCCACGGCTACCCCTTCAAAACCAACCCGGTGTTGGAACCCCTGCACCACATCGAATGCCGCGATGCGCTGCTGGCGGCAGATGGCACGGAGGCGGCTTGGCCCAAGGCCGATGTGGTGGTGGGGAATCCGCCGTTTTTGGGGGACAAGAAGATGATTCGCCAGCTTGGCGAGGACTACAGCACCCGGCTGCGATCCACCTACAAGGGCCGAGTACCTGGCGGCGCGGATTTGGTGTGCTACTGGTTTGACAAAGCCCGCGCGCAGATCAGCACCGAGCAACTACAACGCGCTGGACTGGTGTCAACCAACTCCATTCGCGGCGGTGCCAGCCGCAAGGTGCTGAATGCCATCTGCACCGAAAGCCGCATTTTTGAAGCCTGGAGCGATGAGGCTTGGGTGAATGATGGGGCGGCGGTTCGTGTTTCTCTGGTGGCGTTTGGTCAGGCCGAGCAATTACCTAGGCTTGATGGCCAGGACGCCGTGACCATCTACTCAGATTTGTCGGCTGGGGCAAACCACGGCGAGTCTCAAGATCTGTCTCAGGCCGCGAGGATCAACGCATCGGGGACGAGCTTTATCGGCACTCAAAAAGGTGGCCCGTTCGACGTGCCTGGCGACACGGCGCGTGTCTGGCTCCAGCGCCCGAATCCCCACAGTCGGTCGAATTCCCTCGTGCTGCGCCCTTGGGCTAATGGGTTGGACCTTACCCGACGGCCCAACGGCTTGTGGATTGTGGATTTCGGCGACCTTCCGAGTTCGGAGGCGAGTCTTTTTGAAGCACCGTGGCAGCACTGCGAGCAGATCGTCCGCCCGACTCGGGTCGGCAACAGAGAATTGCGGTCTGGTGAACGTTGGTGGTCGCTTCAACGGGCACGACCAGAGCTGAAGGCCGCACTTAGGTCTGTTTTGCGCTTCATAGCCACACCCATGGTTGCCAAACACCGCCTGTTCGTCTGGCTGCCGTCTATTCAGATACCCGAGAACCTGTGCGTCGCCATCGCCCGCGCCGACGACACCACCTTTGGCATCCTGCACAGCCGCTTTCACGAACTTTGGTCTTTGCGCATGTGCACCTGGCTGGGGGTAGGCAACGACCCGCGCTACACCCCCACCACCTGCTTTGAAACCTTCCCCTTCCCCACCGGCCTGACGCCTGCCGACACCGCCCATCAGCGCACCGAGGTGCTGCAAGGCGGGGCAGTGATTCCGCTGCAAAGCCTTGAAGCAAATCAGGCTGCAGCGCCCTATCTAGCTGCCCAAGCAGCTACAAAAGATATAGCAATCGGCATTGCACAGGCTGCCCACCGCCTGAACCAACTGCGCCAAGCTTGGCTGAACCCGCCCGAGTGGACGCACACCGTGCCCGAAGTGGTGCCGCTGGGCCTGCAAACCAGCCCCTACCCCGACCGCGTGCTGCCCAAGCCGGGCTTTGAGGCCGAGCTGGCCAAACGCACCCTAACCAACCTCTACAACCAGCGCCCCGCTTGGCTGACGGCGGCGCACCACGCGCTAGACGCCGCCGTGGCCCGCGCCTACGGCTGGGCCGACTACAGCGCCGACATGGCGGACGATGAAATCTTGCGGCGGCTGTTGGCGCTGAATTTGCAGCGGGCGGGGGCGCAGGCGGCCATTTGAGGCTGGGTTTTAGCCACCGCCGGACGGCAGCAATCCAAGCTGCAGGGGTGCCTTGTGCTGCATGACGCGCTCTATGACGTACTCAGACTTCAAGCCATTGTCAGAAATGCTTTGAATGCGCCGCAAATCCACGACGAGAATGTCGCCCTTGCCAAAGCGCTCCTCGCCTGAATCAACTCTCGTTCTGAAGGCCTCATCGGTTATTTCAGCGTGAAACGAGTTGCTGCCGTCATTAAAGCGCCACTTATTACCATCTTTGAATACAGCTGACTCGATTTGTAGTAGCACGGATTCCATCAACGTTTCCGAAACAATGTCTGCCCCAGCAGCGGCCATAGTGAAGAAATCGACTTCGTCCTGGGTCACTGCGGTTTCAGTTTGGTCGTCGCGACCGCATGCAAACACCTCGATGCCCTCGACCTCAAGTGGCTTCACCACTTTTGCCAGTGCCTGCCGGACAACCCGGCTTTGATACAGCTTGCCTGCGGCCAGATCGACTTCAAAGGTTTCCACGGTTTCGGTCAGGCGAAGCTCAAAAACCGTTTTGTCGCCTTCAATTCGGATCAAGCTCGGCTTTCGCCCGCGCAACCATTTGAGCAAGCCGATTAGCCCACCTGCCCCCAATATCCCCACGCCACTCAAGATGGCAAAAAGGTTGGCCGCCGCAGTTGATTCCGGGCCAGCGAAAATCGAAACGATTTGATCTTTGATGCTTTGCAGAGCCACCAGATCAACACCGAACGATCCGCCCTTGAATGAACCGTTGACGTTCACGCGCACTTCAGCGCTGTCGGGATACAAGACTCGGTTGGATTCCTGAAGCAGATCAGATAGCGCGATGAGTGCCGGGGCAAGGTCGCGCACATCCATCTGGTGCGACACCAGTGCGGGGCCGTCGTACTTGACCGAAAAGTGAACAGTTGCACCCATGCAGTAAGTCTAGCGCCGCACACCTTATGGCGCGTCAGCTGGCGCTGAATTTGCAGCGGGCGGGGGAACAAACGGGTAGCTAGGCGCGCGTGCGGTGCGGTGAAAAACCACCTTATTCACCGCATTCAGTGCGGAAAATAACCCAATGACGCAGCAAATCGGGCCGATAATCTCCGCATGAATCGCGGCGATTACACCTACATCTGGCAGGCTGCCGATTGGCCCGCGTGGCGCTATGACCTGGCCGCGCTGGCCGAACCGATGGCCCAGGTCAGCCGCGCCCAGGGCTTGCTGCTGGGCCGACTGGCGGATGTGGGCCTGGCGCAGCGCGACCAGGCCAGCCTGCTGGCGCTCACGCAAGACGTGGTCAAGACCAGCGAGATCGAGGGCGAACAGCTCAATGCGCAGTTGGTGCGCTCATCCATCGCCCGCCGGCTGGGCGTGGACATTGGCGCGCTGGTGGCCGCAGATCGCCACACCGAGGGCGTAGTCGACATGGTGCTGGACGCCACCACACATTGCCACGCGCCGCTGACCGCACAGCGCTTATTTGGCTGGCATGCGGCGCTGTTTCCCACTGGCTATTCGGGCTTGCATCGCATCCAGGTGGGCGGCTGGCGGCTGGACGCAGATGGGCCCATGCAAGTGGTGTCGGGCCCGCTCGGGCGCCAGCGGGTGCATTTTCAGGCGCCTGCGGCGGGTGCACTTGGGGCCGAAATGGATCGGTTTTTTTCTTGGGCCAACAGTGCTACCGCTCAGCCGCCGCTGATCAAAGCGGGGCTGGCGCATCTGTGGTTTGTGACGGTGCACCCCTTTGACGACGGCAACGGGCGCATCGCCCGTGCGGTGGGTGATTTGTTTTTGGCCCGCGCCGACGGCAGCCCGCAGCGCTTCTATAGCTTGTCAGCCCAGATTCAGCGTGAACGCAAGGCCTACTACGACATGCTGGAGCGCACGCAAAAGTCATCCATGGACGTGACCGAATGGCTGGCTTGGTTCTTGGCCACCCTGGGGCGTGCCGTAGACGATGCGCTGCACACCCTAGACAGCGTGCTGACCAAAACCCGCTTCTGGCAGCGCTGGGGGGCCGCCGGCGCCAGCGCAGATGCGCCACCGCTGAATGAGCGGCAAATCAAGCTGCTCAACCGATTGCTAGACGGCTTTGAGGGCAAGCTCACCAGCAGCAAGTGGGCAGCAATCGCCAAGTGCTCGCCCGACACCGCCCTGCGTGATTTGGCTGACTTGGTGGCCCGTGGCGTGCTGCGCAAATCAGACGCGGGCGGACGCAGCACCAGCTATGAGCTGACTGACTCAGCCTGACTCACACCCGAACCAACAACACCAAAAACACCAGCGCAATCGGCGTGTAGAACCTAAACGCCGCGTCTTGCCCGTTGAAGTCTTTGGACTGCCAACTGGCCCACCACTGGCCCGCGCCGATCATGAAAATGGCAAACCAGATGGTGAAGCCCAGCGTGAGCCCGGCAAAGGCCAGGGCTTTGGCGGCGTGGAAGGCTTCCACCGGGGCGCTGAAGGCCTGCGCCATGGCCCACGCGCCCAACAGACACAGGAGCGCGGTCAGGCCTTCCAGCACGATGATCAAGACATACAACGCAGCCTGAATCCACGGCGTGGTCACCGCGCGCCATTTGAGTTTGCTGTCGGCAAACACCGTGTCCATGGCCATCACATGCTGCACAAAGCGGCGGTTGCTGCCGTAGTCGGTGATGTTGTTCAGCGTGACAGACGCGGCAAACAAGCCGATGTAGAACACAAACAGGGTTTGCGCCAGGCGGATGAGGTCGTCGGTGCTCATGGGTATGTGAAGTAAGCCGTGCTTGCCATTAGCGCGCCAGCACCGAGCCGCTCACCACCGGCTGCCCGGGCGCGGCGATGATGAAAAAACCCGGGAAGCCCGCGCTTTCAAATCCGGCGCTGGGGTTGCGTTCAAACAGGGAATCAGTCAGCGTCAAGCGGCCGCTGCGGTCGTTGCTGACGTAGAACACCGCGCCGCCGCCTTCGTTGGCTTGGTTGTCGCGCAGGACGCTGCCACACATCTGCAGGTGCATGGCGTTGCCGTCGTTGTAGATGGCGCCACCGCTGCCGCCGCCCGGTGTGCCGGGCTTGGCTGGGTTGGCGCCGTTGCCAATGGCGCGGTTGTGGGTGAACACGCTGTTGGTCACTGCCCAAGACACCCCAATGCTGCTGAGCGCCCCGCCGTTAGAACACGCATTGCCCAGCCCTGCGGCGCCGCCAAAGGTGCTGCTGGCCACTTGCACCGGCTCGCCGTTGAAGATGCTCAGCGCCCGCACGGCACCGCCGCCCATGTCGGGCCCGGTGGGGTCGCACTGGTTGCCAAAGAAGCGGCTGTTGATGATCTTCAAGCGCCCGCCGCGCACAAACACCGCGCCGCCACCGCCGCCTTCCATCGTCTCGCCCGTGGCGTTGCCGTCGCGCAAGGTGATGTTTTGCAAAGTGAGCGTGGGGCTCGCTTGGTTTTGGCAGGTGGGCGTGGTCCACACCTGCGCTTGATCGCAGGTGTTTTGGTAGAGGATGCGGCGCTGCCCAGCGCCGCTCAAGGTGACTTTGCCACCACCGTCCAGCACCACATCGGGCCGGTTGTTGAAGACCTTGGCGGTTTGCGGCAGGGTGATGGTGACTGGCGCGTCGCCACAAGCGAAAGTGATCACGCCGCCACGCGCCACCGCTTGCACCACCGCATCACCGGTGCAGCTTTGCGGGCTGCCATTGCCAATGATGGTTTGCGGGCGGCTCACATCAGCGGGCTGCGCGGTGGCGGGCACAGCGCAGGCACCCAGCACGTTGCCTGCTACAGGTTCTGTCGCATCTGCGCCAGCGGTGACGGGCGAAGCAGCCACCAAACGAAAACGCTGATCGGCATCCAGCGCAAACACCGCCCGGTACGCCACACCCTGCACCCGCAGCGCAGGCAAGGCGAGCCGCCCTGTGGCCACACTGAAGGTGGGTTGCGATGCAGGGGCCATGCCGGTGGCCGCTGCGGCCGAGGCCACCGACAAGCGGTTGTCAGCCTCCAGCCGCAACTGCACCGCCAGCGCCACGCCGTCCACCAGCACCGATGGCACGCTTAGCAGGCGGCTGGTCGCATCAAACGACGGCAGTGGAACACCTTGCGCAGCCGCCCATGCGGGGGTCAGCACGCACGCCAGCGCGGCCGCCCAGCGCATCAGTCCAGCACCGGCGTGGCGGCCAGCACTTCTGCCACGGTGGTCAGCCCTTCGGCCACCCGCAGCGTGCCGGCCAGGCGCAGTGGGCGCATGCCGTCGGCCACGGCTTGTTTGCGCAGGGCGTCCAACTGCGGCGCGCCGCTGATGCGTTCGCGCATGGTTTCATTCACCGTGAGCAGTTCATACAAGCCCATGCGGCCGCGGTAGCCGCTCATGCGGCAGTCCACACAACCCACGGGTTTGTAGGCGCGGGCGGTGTGGTTGATCTTCCAGGGCTTGATGCTGGCGCTTAAGGTCTCAGCGGTGGTGTCAGGGTCGGGCACCTTGCACTGGGGGCACAGCGTGCGCACCAGGCGCTGCGCCAGCACGCCCAGCACAGTGGCGCTGATCAGGTAGCCCGGCACGCCCAGCTCTAGCAGCCGGGTGATGGCGCTGGGTGCGTCGTTGGTGTGCAGGGTGCTAAAGACCAAGTGGCCCGTGAGTGCGGCTTGCACCGCCATTTCGGCGGTGTGCAGGTCACGAATCTCACCCACCATGATGATGTCTGGGTCTTGCCGCAACAGGGCGCGCACGCCTTCGGCAAAGCCAAAGTCAATCTGCGTTTGCACCTGGGTTTGGTTGAAGGCCGGCTCGATCATCTCGATGGGGTCTTCAATGGTGTTGACGTTGACTTCTTCCGTGGCCAGGCGCTTGAGCGTGCTGTACAGCGTGGTGGTTTTGCCCGAGCCGGTAGGGCCTGTCACCAACACGATGCCGTTGGGGCGTTTGACCAGGCCTTCCCAACGCTCGGCGTCGTGGCGCGAAAAGCCCAGTGCGTCTAAATCTTTCACCGTGGTGTCGGGGTCAAAAATACGCATCACCAGCTTTTCGCCAAAGGCGGTGGGCAGGGTGGACAAGCGCATTTCGACATCGTCGCCGCTAGGCCGGCGGGTTTTGATGCGGCCGTCCAGCGGGCGGCGGCGTTCCACCACGTCCATGCGGCCCAGCAATTTCACACGCGCCACCATGGCGTTCATCACCGCCAGCGGCACCTGATACACCGGGTGCAGCACGCCGTCGATGCGAAAGCGAATCACGCCTTGTTCGCGCCGCGGCTCCAAGTGAATGTCGCTGGCGCGCTGATCGAATGCGTATTGCCACAGCCAATCAACGACCTGCACCACGCCCTGGTCATTGGCATCGAGCTGCTTGTTGGTTTTGCCCAGCTCCACCAACTGCTCAAAGCTGGCGGCGTTGTTGGCGCCGCCGGCCTTGACGGCTGCGCGCACCGACTTGGCCAAGCTAAAAAATTCGGCGGTGTACTTGGTGATGTCAGCGGGGCTGGCCACCACGCGGCGCACGCTGCGTTTGGATTGGCGCTCGACTTCACCCACCCAGTCGGTGAGGAATGGCTCGGCCGTGGCCACCACCACCTGGCTGCTGCTCACCTGCACCGGCAGCACTTTGTGGCGCTCGGCATAGGTGGCGCTCATCACATCGGCCACTTTGCCCACTTCCACCTTCAGCGGGTCAATGCGCAGATAGGGCAGGCCCGCGCGGGCGGCCAGCCATTCGGTGAGCAGTTCTACATCCAGCAGCCGCCCATCGGCGGCCCGGGTCATGGACACCGCTGCCAAGCGCACCAAGGGGGCCTGGGCGCTTTCGGCGGCTGAACAGCGGGCCACCGTGCGTTCGGCCACTTCGGCATTGATGATGCCGTCAGCCGCCAGCCACTGCACCACCAAGCGCCAATGCAGCGGGCCTACGTGCAGCGCTTGGGTGGGCTGGGAGCTTGCGGCGCCAGGGGCTGCGGAAGCTGGGGCGCGAGGCACGGCGGTAGGGCTCATACGGCTCATTCTGACGCAGGCAGTGCCGCGTTGGCCACCAAAGGCCGGTGCAACACCCGCGGCCATTTGCGGGCTGGCAGCGGCCAGCGCTGCTCAATCTGCTCAGCGCGTGCCACCAGGGCGGCACGCTCGGGCGTTTGCGGGGTGTGCAGGGCCAGCACCACGGTGTTGCCTTCGGGTGTGGGGTTGAAGGCCCACACCGCATCAGGACCAAAGGCCGTGGCCAGATGGGCCATGGAATCGGGCCAACTGTTGGCGCGGCCAAACAAGTTCACCGCCAGGCTGCCCCGGGGCGTCAGCAAACGGCGGCAGGCGCTATAGAAATCGGCGCTGTCCAGCACCGGCGCGGCGGCTTC
>JAAFIY010000090.1 GCA_013297985.1 Comamonadaceae bacterium
GGTGTGGCTGGCGGGCACCGGCAGGCCGCGCTGCGCCAAAAGTTGCAAAGCCAAGTCGTACAAGCTGGGCGCTGCATGCGCCGCCTGCACAGCGGCCAGGCGCTGAGGGTGGTGGGCGTGGGGCTTTAACAGCGCGGCCACCTTGTTGCCCAGCTTGAATTCAATGCAGCGGTATTGCCAGCTTTGAAAGCCGCTGCTTTGCCCCAGGTGCGGGCGAATGGCGGAATATTCAGGCGGTGTCATGGTGGCCAGCACGTCCCAGGCGTGCACCAGTTGCTCCAAGATACGGCTGGCGCGCGCCATCATTTTGAAGGCGGGGGCCATTTCTGCGGCGGCCAGCGCTTGCATGGCGCGGTCTAGCTCATGCAGCAGCAGCTTCATCCAGAGTTCGCTGGTTTGGTGCTGCACGATAAAGAGCATCTCGTTCGCATCAGGCGACAGCGGCTTTTGCGCAGACAGCACGGCGTCAAGCTGCAGATAGTCGCCATAGTCCATGGTGTGGGCGTAGTTCATCACCGCACCGTGGTGGCTGGCTGAGGGCTCGCTCATGTCACCGCCCCTTGCTGTAAAAACTGCGGCTGATCCCATTCGCGGGTGTGCAGCACTTCAGCCAAGGCCTGCGCGGCCTGGGCCACATCCGCAAACCGCAAATACAGCGGCGCAAAGCCAAATCGCAAGATGTCGGCCATGCGCGCATCGCCTTTGCGAAAGTCACCAATCACGCCGCGCGCAATCAGCGCTTGCACCACCGCGTAGCCCGCGCCGGGTCTGGGCTGTGCGGCCGCGTCCCACGCCAATGACACCTGCGAGCCACGCAAGGCGTGCGCCAGCGGCGTGGCCACGCGCAGGCCGTGGGCGGCGCAGATGGGTTGCGCTGCGGCGATGAAGGCGTCTGTCAAAGCCAAAGATTTGGCCCGCAGCGCTGCCATGCCGCCCAGCGGCTGCGCGGCATGCAAGGTATCTAATCCGCAGCCCAGCGCGGCCAGCGCCAACACCGGCTGCGTGCCGCACTGAAAGCGTTCAATGCCCGCGCCGGGTTGGTACTGGGGCACAAAGGCAAAGGGCGCGGCGTGGCCCCACCAGCCTTGCAGCGGCTGCGCCAGCGTGGTGCCCGGCCCCAGGTGCTTGGGGTGCACCCACACAAAGGCGGGCGCGCCGGGGCCACCGTTGAGGTATTTGTAGCCACAGCCCACGGCCGCATCAGCGCCCGCGCCCAGCAAATCCACCGGCACCGCGCCCGCGCTGTGGGCCAAGTCCCAAATCGCAAAGGCGCCCGCCGCGTGGGCTGCAGCGGTGAGTGCGACCATGTCGTGCATGCGGCCGTCGCGGTAGTTGACATGCGTGAGCATCAACACCGCTACGTCAGCGCCCACGGCGGCGGGAATGTCATCCGCGTGCTCCACCAAATGCAGCGTCATGCCGTGCTGCTGGCATAGGCCTTGGGCGATGTACAAGTCAGTGGGGAAGTTGCTGCGCTCTGACACGATGCGCGTGCGCCCCGCGCTGCGCTGGCCCACAAAAGCCGCCAGTACTTTGTAGAGGTTGATGGACGTGGTGTCACACGCCAGCACCTGGCCCGCGCCCGCGCCAATCAAGGGCGCAATGGCGTCGCCCAAACGGCCGGGCAGTGCAAACCAGCCCGCCGTGTTCCAGCTGCGAATAAGGCCTTCGCCCCATTCACCGCGCACCAACTGCGCCACGCGTTCAGCGGTGGCGCGGGGCAGGGGGCCCAGGCTGTTGCCGTCCAGATAAATGACGTCTGCGGGCAAGTCAAACAAGTCGCGCAGCGGCGCCAGGGTGTCAGCGGCGTCTAGCGCGGCGGCGTCGAATGGGGTGGGGTGTTCGGGGGCGTTCATGGGGTTGGGTGGTTTAAAGGGTTGGCGGCCAGGGGCGTAACACGGCGCGCACCGGGCTGGCGTCGGCTTGCGTCAAGGCCAGGGGCAGGGCAATCAGTTCGTAGTCACCTTCGGGCACATCGTCGAGTCGCAGGTTTTCCAACACGCGCAAGTCGCGCTGGGCCAACACCTGGTGGCTGTCCAAGGTTTTGCTGGCGGCGGGGTCGACGCTGGCGGTGTCAATGCCTACCAGCCGCACGCCCTGGTCGGCCAGCCACTGCACCGTGGCGGGTGCGAAGGCCGTCAGCGCCTCATCAAACTGCCACAGCGGGGCCTGCACATAGGTTCGCACCAGCACCCGCGGCGGCAGCGGCGGGCTGCCGGGACGCAGCAGGTGCGCCACCTCTACCAAGGGCCCGCAGCCAATCGCGTGCAGCACGCGGCAATGGCCCACATAGGGCAGCAAATTCACCAGGCCCACGGCCGCGCCGTCTGCGCGGTAGTGCAAAGGCGCATCGGCATGCGCGCCCACATGCGGCGACAAGGTGATGGCGCTGACATTGACCGGGCACCCCGGCCCGATCTGCGCACCCCAAACCTGGCCATAGCGCGTGTCGCCGGGAAAGACCTGAGAGCGCGGCTCTACCGGCGGGGAGATGTCCCACAGCGGGGGCGCGGCGTGGGTAGAAGGCGTGTGAAACGGCATGGCGCGCAGTGTGGGAAGTTCTGCGCGGTGTGGTGTCGGTTATTTCCAACAAGGCGCATTCCGCAACTTGGAGCCCGTATCCCCCTTTGAAGGGATGCGCGTGTTTGCGCCCGGGCGTACAAACCTAGCGACCGCTCTGGTCCATTCAGGATATTCCAACTTGATTCGGATGTTTTCGGCTGCGCGCAGGTTCTAGTGTGCCGAAATCGACATGGCCGTGAGTGGAGTGAAGTCACCTATTCAATTGGAGTCTTATATGATTATTATTCCTGCAAACATCAGTTACAGAGCCGTAGGTGGCTGCACTGGTGCCCTTTCAGTTTTAAGGTTCGCCGAAAAAGTCGGTTCTCTTATCGGCTGGGCACTCATGTGGTGCGTGGTGGTGGCCGCTGCGGGAATTCATACAGCTAGGGCGCAGGTTAACTCTGGCCAGTCGCCCGTTTTTATCATCGGCGGCGGTGGGGGAGAGTTTCTTCAAAGCCCCACCGGCCATGGCGGGGTAGTCAGCCCGCCAACGCCAGGTTTCAATTACGATGCCTACTTTACCCGCGTGTCTGTGGGGCAAAGAATGGAAATCACAGCACCCAGTGTTGCAAACAATGGCAATGTGTTCAGCCATTGGGTCGGGTGCAATTTACCGTCACCACGCACCCAAACATGTTTGGTTTCGGTGGGTCCGACATTTGCAGGTGTCACTGCAATCTATACGAGCGCCAATAGCAAGCTCATGAACATCTCAGCGCGCGCTTTTGTCGGGACGGGAGATAACGTGCTCATTGGGGGTTTTGTAGTTACCGGTGGCACCAAGCAAGTGATTATTCGCGGAGCTGGGCCTTCACTCGCATTGTCTGGTATTCGCAATACTTTGAATGATCCGGTTATTAATTTGTACAGCGGCCAGACGATCATCGCTTCAAATGATGATTGGCGGGATAACTCGAACGTCCAGTCCATTCAAGCGACTGGACTGGCGCCTACCAACGGCCTCGAGGCGGCGCTGCTCGTCACGCTAGCGCCCGGCCCCTATACCGTCATCATGTCGGGCTTAGGCGGCACCACGGGCATTGGTCTTCTGAGCATTGACGATTTGGACCCTTTCTCGTCACCGGCACGCCTGAGCAATATCAGCGCGAGGGCTTATATGGGTACATCTGGCGAAGATCAATTGATTGCTGGCTTTATCCTGCAGGGCCAGCCAAAAGAGGTCTTTGTGGCCGGTGTGGGGCAGTCATTGGTTCCTGCAGGGGTGCGAGGTGCCGTGTCCGATCCCGCGCTCACCATGTTTGATGGGCGTGGTTTCGTACTTGCGACGAATGACGATTGGCAGACCTCGTCACGCCAACTGGATATTGGAGTGCGTACCGTGTACCAATGGATGGGGGGCTATCCGCTAGAGTCAGCTATCGTCAACCGAATTCAAGCTGGCGCGTACACCGCCATCATGCGGGGACTGTCTTCACCCGGCATTGGGTTGGTATCGGTTGAAGAGTAGCTGGCGTTTCCCAACCTGCGTTCGCCGGGTTAGCTGCCCTTGTCTGTGCCCTCTGCCTTACTGCACAGCCAGCCGATGTTGTGCGCTGCGCTGGCAAGCCCATGAACCCAACCCAGCGCCACGCAGGCTGTGTGACGAACTGGCACCACACCGCCGCTTGGTCGTAAGTGACCGCGCGATTCAGAAGCCTTAGTGGTCGGTGGCAGGCGGGTGGGGCCGCAGCCCTTGGCGCTGGCGCGCTCGGATGCACGCATCCGACCCCACCTCAAACTCCCCACAAGGCGAGGGCCGCCATTCATAAATCCCGCAACTCACCCGCTGCCCCACCGTGCCGGTGAGCGCGGCGCAGCGCGGCGGGCTGTGGTCGGTGCCGCGCAGGCGGGCGGTGTGGGCGGTGATGGGCTCGGCGAGGCCGTCGGGCACGTGGCCGCCAAGGCTCAACAGTTCAGCTTGCGCGAAGTCCACGCGGAAGGCGGCGCAGCAGGCGCCGCAGCTTTGACACGGATTGGGTTCAGCCACTTGGCTTAGCCGCCACCCACCCGCCCCAGCAGCAAGAACTCCATCAGGGCTTTTTGCACATGCATGCGGTTTTCAGCCTCGTCCCACACCACCGATTGCGGGCCGTCGATGACTTCAGCGGTCACTTCTTCGCCACGGTGCGCGGGCAGGCAGTGCATGAATAGCGCGTCGGGCGCGGCCACGGCCATCATGTCTTCGTCCACGCACCAGTCAATAAAGGCTTTGCGGCGCTCTTCGTTTTCGGCTTCAAAGCCCATGCTGGTCCACACATCGGTGGTGACCAAATGCGCGCCCGCGCAGGCCTCCATGGGGTGGTTGAAGACTTTGACGCAAGCGGTGTTTTTGATGCGGGCCAGCGCGGCATTTACCTCGTACCCGCTGGGGGTGCTGACGTGCACGGTAAAGCCCAGAATTTCCGCCGCTTGCAGCCAAGTGTTGGCCATGTTGTTGCCGTCGCCAATCCAGGCCACGGTTTTGCCGTGCAGGCAATCAAGGCCTTGATTGCCTTCCGAGCCTTTGCCGCGGTGCTCAATGAAGGTGAACAAGTCGGCCAAGATTTGGCAGGGGTGAAATTCATTCGTCAGCCCGTTGATGACGGGCACGCGGCTGTGCGCGGCAAAGCCTTCGATCTTGGCTTGCTCATAGGTGCGAATCATCACCAAATCAACCATGCGGCTGATGACGCGGGCACTGTCTTCAATGGGCTCGGCGCGGCCCAGTTGGCTGTCACCCGTGGTCAGGTGCACCACTGATCCGCCCAGCTGGTACATGCCCGCCTCAAAGCTCACCCGGGTGCGGGTGCTGGCTTTTTCAAAAATCATGGCCAGGGTACGGTCGGCCAGCGGGTGGTATTTCTCGTAGTTTTTAAAGCGCTTTTTGATGATGCGAGAGCGCTCAAACAAGTAGGCATATTCGTCGGCCGTGAAGTCTTGAAACGACAGATAGTGGCGCAGCGGGGGTGCGGGCATGGTCATGGCTTGGGTGCGGATGACTCGTGATTGTGGGTGGAAAACTTGTCGATGGCGCGTGTGGGGTGCTTGGGGTGGATTCGTTGGATAGAGTGCTATCTATTTTGTAGCTGCTTAGGCAGTTTTTTGTTGCGAAAGCGGCTGTTTTTGTGTTGAGGATTTTTGGGTGCTGGTTCTGAGCGCTCTGCCCAGAAGCACAACAGCCGAGCGGGCAGCCCGCTGACTGCGTGTCCTCCGGAGAGTCCACTGGACTCTCCTCCCCCTTAACCTCCGTCAGCGGGCCGCCCACTCGACTGTCGCGCTTCGCTCAAGGCCGTTGAACCCTGGGTGCTGCATCGGGGCAGCTCGTGGTGTGCGGCAGGGCCTTGGGGGCGCATGGATGCCGCCGAGGAACGCAGGGAGCACAGGTTGCGGCGAAGCCGTCCGCCGCAGCTGTTTGAGCGCAGCGAGTTCTGCGGCGGCCTGTGATCGCGAGTACCGCAGGGCAGTTTGGCCGTATGCGGCCAAACCGGCGATCGTTAAGCCCCCAAGGCCCTGCCGCACACCACGGGCGGCAAGTCCGTCACCCAAAACAACCCACAGAAAGACCAACCAGCAAATCACCCGCTACCGCAATAAAAACAAGCCCCTCTAGCTATCATTTTTATTAATTGGGGTCTGACCCCAATTGTTTGACCCCATTCGTTTGCAGATAGCCCTCAGATCACCCTTCGCCGCAGCCAAGTCACCAGCACCTCTGAAGCCACCACCACCGCAAAAATCACCAGCAGGATCAGGGCCACGCGCTGCCATTCGAAGGTGTCGATGGCCGCGTTCATCGTCATGCCCAGGCCGCCCGCGCCCACCAAGCCCAGCACCGAGCTTTCGCGCACATTGATGTCCCAGCGGAACATGGCGATGCCGACAAACGCGGGCTTGATTTGCGGCCAATAGCCATACAGCACCCGGCTGGTCCAGCTGGCGCCGGCGGCAGTGAGCGCTTCGATGGTGCCGCGGTTGGCTTCTTCCAGCGCCTCTGACAGCAGCTTGCCCACAAAGCCAATGGAGCGGAATGCAATGGCGCACATGCCCGCTAGCGCGCCCGGCCCAAACAGCGCCACAAAAAACAGCGCCCACAGCAGCGTGGAGATGGAGCGCGTGGCCACCAGCACCAGCCGCGCCAGCCAGTTCACCCAGGCCAAGCGCATGATGTTGCGGGCCGCTAAAAATCCAAACGGCACCGCCAGCAGCACGCCCACCACCGTGCCCAGCAGTGCAATCGCCAAGGTGTCGAGCAAAGCCTGGTGCACCGTTTGCGCACCGGTGTTGCGGGGCGTGAAATAAAAGGCCCAATCCACCGGCCACATGCGCACAAACAGGTCTTGGATTTGTGCCGGAGAGTCGTACAAAAACTCTGGGATCACCTCAATGGTGCGCAATGACAAACCAATGGCCAGCGCGCACAAGGCATACACCGCAAAGCGCTGCCAGCGCTCGACCGGGGTAAAGCGCTTCCATTCGCGGTTCAAGGCCGCTTGGCCTGCAAAGCCGGCGGTGGACATCAGGGCGCGCGCCTCATTGCTTGAACACTTTCTTCACCGCCAGTTGCAGCCCTTCGCCCACCATGATCAGCGCAATGATGCACAGCAAGATGCCGGCCACAAAGGCATAGTCAAAGCGCTGAAAGGCGGCAAACAAGGTGCCGCCAATACCGCCGGCGCCCACCAAGCCCACGATGGCCGAATTGCGCAAATTGGAGTCGGCCAAATAGGCCATGAAGCCAATAAAGCGAAACATCACCTGCGGCACCACGGCAAACACCAGCACGTTGGCAAAGCTCGCGCCGGTGGCGCGCACAGCTTCAATTTGCTTCATGGAGATTTCTTCAATGGCTTCGGCAAACAACTTGCCCACAAAGCCAATGCTGGCCACGGTGAGCGCAGCCACGCCCGCCAATGCACCAAAGCCCACCGCTTTGACAAACACGATGGCCACGATCACTGGGTGAAACGTGCGGCACACGGTGATGATGAAGCGCGCCGCCCAGCTCACCCAGCCCGGCATCAAATTGCGTGCGGCCAGCAGGCCCAAGGGCAGGCTGAGCAGCAAGCCTGCGGCGGTGGCCAGCACGGCGATTTGCAGGCTTTCCACCAGACCCTTGATGAGCTCGGCCCGCGGGCTGAACACCGGGGGAAACATGCGGTCAAAAAACTTGGCGCCGTTGTCCAGCCCGGTCAGCCAACGGGCCCAGCTGATGTCAATGCGGCTTGCCGCCCAGGCGCACAACAGCAGCAGCAATAGCCAGCCCGCGCGCTCGGCCCAGCCCATGCGAAAGGGCCGCACGCTGGGGGGCACTGCCGGGGGGGCTAGTGCAGCCACGACTCTCCGCCATAGATTGACTTCAAAACGGTATCGCTTAGGCCCGCCTCGCCGCCGTCATACACCACATGACCACCGCTCATGCCCACGATACGGTCGGCAAAACGGCGTGCCAAGTCCACGTCATGCATGTTGACGATGACGGGAATGCCTTGGCGCGTGGCCACGGTTTTGAGCAGTTCCATGATCTCCACTGACGTCTTTGGATCGAGCGAGCTGGTGGGCTCATCGGCTAGCAGCAGCGCTGGGCGTTGCATGACGGCGCGCGAAATGCCCACCCGCTGGCGTTGCCCGCCGGACAAGGAATCAGCCCGCGCATTGGCAAAGTCTTGCAGGCCCACCACTTGCAGCATGTCCCAAGCGCGGGCGATGTCTTCGGGCTCAAACTTGCGCAGCCAGGCTTTCCACGCCGGGGTTTTGCCCAGCACGCCAGTCAGCAGGTTTTCCATCACGCTTAGGCGCTCGACCAGGTTGTATTCCTGAAACACCATGCCGATGCGTGATCGGGCGTGGCGCAGGGCGTCACCGCGCAGGCCCACCAAGTCTTGGCCGTCTAGCACGATGCGCCCTGATGTGGGCTCAACCAGCCGGTTTACACAGCGGATCAGCGTGCTTTTGCCGGTGCCGCTGGGGCCAATGATGGCGGTGAGCGCGGCGCCTTCAAACTGCAGATCAATGCCGCGCAACACCGGCTTGCCCGGCAGGTATTCCTTGACCAAGCCGGCCAGTTCAAGTCGGGTGCTGGCGGGTGCCGCAGCTTGGGCGCTAGGCTGATTCATGTCGCCCCAGCTCAGCGCTTGGGCTGCTCGGCGGCCACCTTGTCCACCTCGCGCACCACAGCCCAATCACGCTGGTAGCTGATGGGCACAAAGCGGTCGGCGCCGTCAAACTCCTTCTTCATGGAATCGGGGTAGCGGTAGTCGGTGAAGCACTTCACCAAGCGCTGGGCCAAGGCGGGCTCTAAGTCATGGGCATAGGCAAATGACGAGGTGGGAAACACTTGGCTGCGGTACAGGATGCGGAAGTCAGCTTCTTTCACTTGACCGCGGTCGGCCATGCGGTCAAACACGTCGCTGGCCACGTGGGCGGCGTCGTAGTCGCCGCTGTTCACGCCCAGCACCGATTGATCATGCTTGCCTGAAAAACGCACTTCGTAATCCTTGCCGGGCGCCAAGCCTTGAGCGGGCAACAGCGCCAATGGCGCCAAGTGCCCCGAGTTGCTTGACGGCGAGGTGTGCGCCACCTTTTTGCCCTTCAAATCAGCCAGCGTGCGAAACGAGCTGGACGCCTTCACGATGGTGATGAGGTTGTAGCCCTGAAAGCCCTTGGAATCGCCTTTGACGGCAAACGGAATGGCGCCCGCCTTGTTCACCGCAAACACCGTGGGCCCAGTGGAGAAGCCCCCCACATGCAAGCGGCCCGAGCGCAGCGCTTCAATTTGCGCCGCGTTGTTTTGCACTTGGAAGAACACCACCCGCTTGCCGGTGCACTGCGCCAGGTGGTCGGTAAAGGGTTTGAAGATGTTTTCGTATTTGGCCGGGTCTTCCACCGGGGTGTAGGTGAACACCAGGGTGCCGGGGTTTTTGAGCTTGGTGGGGTCGGCGGGCGCATCGGCCAGCAGGTCGCGGTTGGCGTCGCAATAGATGGGGTCCAGGTCGCCGCGATTGGCGCAGGCGCCCGCCGCTGGTGCCTGGGCAAGGGCTGGGCCGACAAAGGCAAGCGCTAGCGCAATGACCGCGCAGGCGCGGATGGCGGGCTGGGGCATGGATGTCTCCTGGGTTTAGCTTTTGTGACGAAACGGTGAAAGATCAGTGTAGGGGCCGGGGGCTGGGGCGGCGCTCTCGGTTTTCCCGGTGTGGGTCGGGTTGGGGGTGATGGGTGGTGGTGTTGAGATTCGCTATTGAAAAGATAGCTGAATGCGGCGTGCTTTAGGGCGGAAGCAGCTGTTTTGTTGCTGAGGGTTGTATGGCGCTTGATTTGGGCGCTCTGCTTGGAAGCGCAACAGCCGAGCGGGCAGCCCGATAGCTCCATGTCCCCCGAAGAGTCCACTGGACTCTTCTCCTCCTCTACTTACGCTATCGGGCCGCCCACTCGGCCGTCGCGCTTCCGTCACGGCAGTCGAATCGGGGGTGCTGCATCGGGGTAGCTCGTGGTGTGCGGCAGGGCCTTGGGGGCGCATGGATGCCGCCGAGGAACGCAGGGATCGCAGGTTGCGGCGAAGCCGTCCGCCGCAGGTGTCTGAGGCGCCAGCCGAGTTCTGCGGCGGCCTGTGATCCCGAGTACCGCAGGGCAGTTTGGCCGCATGCGGCCAAACCGGCGATCCCTTAAGCCCCCTAGGCCCTGCCGCACATCACGTGCGGAAGTTCGTCACCCAACGACCCACAGAAAGACCAAGCACCAAATCAGCCCCAACCGCCCTAAAAAGATGCCCCTCTAGCTATCATTTTTGTTAATTGGGGTCAGACCCCAATTATTTTTGCGCTGGGACCTGGGCGGCGGCCAAGGATTGCGCCAGCACCTGCGCGTCGCCAATGTGGTTGGCCAGCACCAGCACCAGCCGGGCGTTGAAGGCTTCAGATTCTTCTCGGCTCAGGCCCTGGTGAGCGTCGAGCAACTGCTCAAAAAAACCGTCGGCGTCTTGCAGGTTGGCCTGCAGGTTCAGCTTTGACATAGGGGCTCCCTTACGCGGCTTGCGCAGCCAGCGACACACTCATGGGCATGCCCAGGGCGCGGGCGGCGGCGTCGACCAAGCGGCTGTCGATGCCCGCGCCGCAGTCGGCCAAGTAGCCATCGGGGCGCAGCAGGGCCCAAGCCGGGTGGCCCTGCGCAGATGCTGCGGGCAATGAGCAGGCCTGGGTCAGGCGCCCCTGCGCATCCACCACACATTCAAGCGCGGTGGCATCTGAGGCGGCGCGCACCACCTGCACGCTGCGCAGCGCGGCCGATTGCGACAGCGCCCGCAGGCGTTGCGCGGCAGCGCGCCCCAGCGGGCCGAACACCAGCAGCAGCAAATCGCCCTGGGCCCAGCGCAGCAAATCATTGAGTTCGCCGCCTTGGCCGTTGGCCCAATGCAGCGGCACGTTTTGCACGTTCACGCCGCCCACCGCACCGCACACCGACGAGCCGGGGTAGCGGTTGGCCACCGCCATGCGCCCGGTGTTGACCAGGCTGCGGCCAAAAGGATGGCGCCGCGCCAAGTCAATGGCCGCAGTGCGAAACACCCGCTCAATGCCGTCTGCGGGCCGCAAAAAGCGCGCGGTGCGGTTGGTGACGCGCACGTTTTCAGTCGCGGCGGCGTGGCGTTCGGGGTGGTAGCTGTCCAGCAGCACATCGGGGGCGATGCGGCGTTGCACAGCGGCGAGCTTCCAGCCGAGGTTGTCGGCGTCGCTGATGCCGGTGTTGCCGCCGCGGGCGCCAAACGGGCTCACCACCTTGGCGGCGTCACCCATCAAAAACACCCGGCCCACGCGCATTTGGTGCACCAGTTCGCTGCGGTAGGCATAGGGCCCCACCCAGACGATTTCCACCGGCACATCAGGCCCAAATTGGCGAGTCAAGCGTTCGCGCACCACGTCTTCGCGGCTGACGTAGGCCGGGTCGGCGTCGGGGGCCATTTGGTAATCAATGCGCCACACGCCATCGGCCATCAGGTGCTGCCACACAGCGCGGTTTTCATTGAAGGGCGCCTCAATCCAGGTGTGCCGCTCAATGGGCGGCTGGGTGCTAAAGCGCACATCGGCAATGCACCAGCGGTCATCGCCGCGCTTGGCTGTCACACCCACGTCCAACCACTTGCGAATGGGGCTGGACGCGCCAGTGGCGTCAATCACATGGCGGGCTTGCAGGCTGTAGTCACCGGCGGGCGTGCTGATCTGCAGCGTGGCGCAATCTGCGCTTTGCTCAAAACCGGTGACGCGATTGCGCCAGCGCAAGTCCACCACCGGCGCGGGCTGCAAGGCGTTGAGCTCGGCCACCCGTTCCACCAAAAAGCCTTCCACATAAAACTGCTGGATGTTGATAAAGGGTGGCTGCGCCGACAAATGAAAGTGCGCCTGGTCAGCCAGGTTAAAGCTGTACACCTCGTCGGTGCCCGCAAAGGTGCGGCCCACGCTCCATTGAATGCCGCGCTGGGCAATGCGCTCGTAGATCCCCAAACGATTGAAGATCTCTAACGATTTTTGGGTGTAGCAAATGCCGCGAGACGATGCGCCCTTCACGCCCACGGTGTCGTCTTCATCCAGCAGCACCGCGCGCACGCCCAACTGCGCCAGCGTGCAAGCCAAGGTGAGGCCCGACAAGCCTGCGCCCACGATGACGATGTCGGCCTCCCCGCGCTTGTGCTCGGTGGCCAGTTCAGGCGGCGGCACAAAGGGGTAGGTGGGCAAGCCGTAGCCGCTGCCTTGGGTGAACTCATAGCCATTGACATAGGCCGTGGGTTTGTAGTCGACGCGGGCGGTGTCTGGGGTGCGGTCGGTCATGGCGGTCGCAAACATGGGGGGAAGACGGGCCTTTGAGCCCCATCGGGTTGCTAGGCCCTATTTTGTTGCCTAAGCAGCTATCAAATAAGT
This sequence comes from Comamonadaceae bacterium, assembly GCA_013297985.1. GTDB lineage: Bacteria > Pseudomonadota > Gammaproteobacteria > Burkholderiales > Burkholderiaceae_C > JAAFIY01. Next base: position 12,447 of record JAAFIY010000090.1, read on the forward strand.
AGCAATCGATGCGTCGCAGAGGCGCGCTCTAGCGAGGGGCGCCGCCGTATTCGGGCCGGTCGTTGGTTTGCGGTTTGAGTGCTTCAGCGGCTTTGCCCGCTGCGCGTTCGGCACGCCAAGCGGCTTTGCGGGCCGTCCACTCGGCCAAGCGCGCGTGGGCGGTTTTGCTTTCTTGCAGCATCTGAAATTCATCGGCCCGCTGCGATGTCAGCTCCAGCCGCACGCCGTTGGGGTCAAACACATAGATGCTGTCAAAGATGTGGTGGTCGGTGATGCCCAGCACCTCAAAGCCGTGGGCTTCTAGCCGCGTTTTCATGGCCTTGAGCGCGTCGATGCTGTCCACGCGAAAGCTGATGTGGTTCACCCACAGCGGCGTGTTGGGGCTGGGCAGCGCGGCTTGGTCGTCCCCCAAATCAAAAAACGCGATGAAGCTGCCGTCTTGCAAACGAAAAAAGAAATGCGTGTAGGGGCAGTACTCGCCGGTGCTGGGCACATGATCACTTTGGATGATGTGGTACAGCGGCAGGCCCAAGATGTCTTCGTAGAAGCGCCGGGTTTCCTCGGCGTCACGCGCGCGATAGGCGTAGTGGTGCAACTGGTGGATGGGCGCGGGCATGGGCAGCCCGTGCGCGTCGGCAGGCACGGCTTGAGCGGCGGAAAGCGGGGCATTCATGGTGCGATGTCTCCGGTAGGGCGCGGGCCAGGGTGGGCTGCTAAGTCTGGCAACGCCCATGACCGCGAATTCAACAATGCGTAATGCGTTTACTGTATCGAAATTTTGGCCAGAGTGCTCCAGTTGAACCTGAAGCGCCAAGATATTGCAGCGTTAGGGTCTATAGGTTGACGCAATCGAAGGGATTGATAGGCGCCATTGGACGCTTGTCACGGGCGGGTCGTACGCTTCGCCCTGCCCGCGGGAGGTGGATGTTCATTCGTCTGCTGCCCGCAGCCGACTCGGGTTGCCATGCGGCGCCCAGTCGCCCTTGCTGTATTTGTCACAACCACATCGGGAGTCACTCATGGCCGCTTTGAAAGGCACCAAGACTGAGCAGAACCTGAAAGACGCCTTCGCAGGCGAATCTCAGGCCAACCGCCGCTATCTGTATTTCGCAAACAAGGCCGACGTGGAAGGCCAGAACGACGTGGCCATGCTGTTTCGCAGCACCGCTGAAGGCGAAACCGGCCACGCCCACGGCCACCTGGAGTTTCTTGAGCACGGCTCGGGTGACCCGGCCACCGGCCTGCCCATTGGCAGCAGCCGCCAAAACCTGATGGCCGCTGTGGCCGGCGAAACGCACGAGTACACCGACATGTACCCGGGCATGGCCAAGACCGCGCGCGACGAAGGCTTTGACGAAATCGCCGACTGGTTTGAAACGCTGGCCAAGGCCGAGCGCAGCCACGCCAACCGCTACCAGAAAGCCCTGGACGCGCTGGTGGACTGATTTCCATGCCTTGAGCATTGAGCATTGGGCGTTGCCACATCGGCAGCGCCCCTTGCCCAGGGTTCAGCACCGCAAAAAGCCCCCACTCAAACCCCCGCGAAGGACACCCCGCACCATGGCACGCGAAGGCAGCTTGGAAGCCCCCACCCGGCATCCCATCGACTGGAAAGGCCCCGACTACTACGACGAGGCGGCCACCTTCAAAGAGATGGAGCGCATTTTTGACATCTGCCACGGCTGCCGCCGCTGCGTGAGCCTGTGCGGATCGTTTCCCACCTTGTTTGATTTGGTGGACGCCACCGCCGACGGTGAAGTGCACGGCGTGGACAAAAAAGAATACTGGAAGGTGGTGGACCAGTGCTATTTGTGTGACCTGTGCTACCTGACCAAGTGCCCCTATGTGCCGCCGCACGAATGGAACTTGGACTTTCCCCACACCATGCTGCGCGCCAAGGCCATCAAGTTCAAAAAAGGCGAAGTCAGCACCAGTGAAAAGCTCTTGGCCAGCACCGATGTGCACGGCCAGTTTGCGGGCATTCCCATCGTGGTGCAGGCTGTCAACGCGGTGAACAAAACCAAGATGGCCCGTGGCGTGATGGAAAGCACCCTGGGCATCGACAAAGACGCGTGGCTGCCCAGCTTGGCCACGCGGCGCTTTCGCAGCAGCGCCAAAGAGCAGATGGACCGCCCGGTGGTAGACGGCGCCAAAACACCGGGCAAGGTGGCGATCTATTCCACCTGCTACGTCAACTACAACGAGCCCGGCATTGGCCACGATCTGTTGAAGATCTTGGACCACAACGACATTGCTTACACCATTGTCGAAAAAGAAAAATGCTGCGGCATGCCCAAGCTGGAGCTGGGTGATTTGGATTCAGTTGACGCCAGCATGCGCGCCAACATTCCGGTGCTGGCCAAGTACGCCCGCGACGGCTTTGCCATTCTGAGCGCGGTGCCCAGCTGCACCTTGATGTTCAAGCAAGAAATTCCGCTGATGTACCCGGACAACGCCGATGTGCAGTTGGTCAAAGCATCGATGTGGGACCCGTTTGAATACCTCATGGCCCGCAGGCGCGACGGCTTGTTGAAGACTGAGTTCTCCAAGCCCTTGGGCAAGATCAGCTACCAAATTCCCTGCCACGGCCGGGTGCAGAACATCGGCAAGAAAACTGAAGAAATGCTGAAGATGGTGCCCGGCACCAGCGTGCACACCTTTGAGCGTTGCTCAGGCCACGCAGGCACCTTTGGCGTGAAGAAGGCCTATCACCAACAGGCCATGAAGATTGGCAAGCCGCTGTTCAAAGGCATGGCCAATCACAAAGACGGTGGCCTGCCTGATGTGATCAGCAGCGACTGCCCGCTGGGCGGCCACCACATTGCCCAGGGCTTTGAAGTCAACCAACTCGGCAGCCCGCCGCAAAAACACCCGCTGA
>JAAFIY010000091.1 GCA_013297985.1 Comamonadaceae bacterium
GCTTTCAGCCGGGGCGGCCACGACATCGGCAAAGCCCCACAGCGGCAACAAGCCCCACTGCGCCACACCGCTGGGGAAAAAATCCCAATAGCGCATGCGCTGGCCAAACAACGCATAGGTGATGTTGTTGGTGGTGACGCTGACATGGCGCACCGCCAGCAGCACGGCGTCGGCGCTCGGGGCGCCTGCAGCCACGCGGTCGCGCTCAAACTGCAGCGGCGTTTGGTGGCTGACGCGGACGCGGTCGATTGGGGTGGTGTGGGTGGCAACGCTCACATCAATAGCCTGCGGCAGAAATCAGGCCCAAGAAGTTCGTCAAAGGCCCCAGCGGGGTTAGCGCGGGGGTTGCGGCGGGGTTGAAGAACACCACGGTCTGGCTGCCTTCAATTACCGCCAGCGCGGTGCCGCTGAGCTCATAGAGGCGATAGATAAAGACATCATTGCCCTGCGTGAGGCTAGCGGTTTGTTCGTTGTCACGCGGGCGCAGCAAGGCGCCGCCCACCCCAGGTGTCTGCGCCCAATCCATCAGGCGCTCGACGTTGTAGTTGGTGATGTGCTGGGCCAGCCAGTCGGTGTAGCGCGACACCTTGGCGTACACGCCGTTGTTGGTGGCGCAAGTCTGGCCAAAGCTGACCACCCCCACTTGCACCCAGGCGTTGGAGTTGGCCGCGCGGTTGGGCACCACCAGCGGGCCGCCGCTGTCGCCTTGGCAGGTGTCGCGCGGGGGCGTGGCACCGCGTTGGCCTGCACAAATCATGTTGGCAGTGATGTCGTTGCCATTGGCGCGGCAGGTGGCGTCGGCCACGATTGGCAAGTCCACTTCGCGCAGCTCATCCGATCCGCCCGCCGCCTCGACGATGGTGGCGGCAATTTGAGCGGTGGTGTTGCCTGCGCCCAGCAGCGTTTGCACCAGCGTGGGCACTGGAGTGCCATCTGCCAGGTTGGCGTTGATGGCGCGGGCACCGGCCAACAAGGCTGCGTAGCCCACTCCCACCCCGGGGCTGCCCAAGCCGTTGGCCAGCAGCATGACCTCAATGATGCGGGTATCGCTGCTACCTTTGTTTTTGGCCTCGGTCACACAGGCTGCCAATTGGGCGCCGCAGTCAGCCGTCAGGCTGAGCTGATCACGCAGATAGCCCGCAGGTGCCGCCAGGCCACCGCGCCCCACCGCTTTGGCCATGGTGCCGGGCGCTACCGGGAAGGCGGTGCTGGCCAAGCGCACGTAGGGCGCGTTGATAGGGGTGGCCAATTCCAGCAGCGCCATGTCATTGTCAAACGTCTGGCGCACATAGCCAGGGTGGCTGATGATTCGGCTGACCGCCACGGCCGCAGGCGTGGTGGCCGACAGGCGCTGGCGGCCCTGGATCACCGTGACGCTGCTGGGCGCCTGGTTGGGTTCAAAGCAGTGTGCGGCGGTGAGCACCCAACGCGGCGCCACCAGGCTGCCACCGCATTGGCCGCCCGCGTCTTTGCCTTGAATGGACACTTGCACAAACCACGGGTAATCGGCTGCACGGGCTTCGGTGCCGTTGACGATTTGCGGCTGCTCTTGGGCGGTCGCGACACCTACCGCGCCGAAACCCAGGCCGAGGCCCAGCAACCAAGCCGCGCTGTGCCAACGCCATACAAAGTGTTTCATCCGTCTACTCCGTAAGAAAACTGCCCCAAGCCCTTGGCTTGATGCGATTTAGAACCCCGCCGCCCTGGCTTGGGTCAAGAAGGTGCTAAGCGGCCCCAGCGGGACCAGCGACAGCCCGTTGTAGAACACCAATTGCTGCGTGCCGTTGTCCACGCCAATGGCGGTGTTCGATGCACCATACACCCGGGCCAGGTACGCAGCAATGGTTTGGGTGCGCTCTACACCCACCGGTTGGAGGATGGACGCGCCGGCCACTTCAGCGTAGTTAAAGACGCGTTCTGCGCTATAGCCCGGCACGAACTGGCCGACAAAGTCGCCGTAGTTGGCCACCCGGGTGTACACGCCGAAGTTGGTGGCGCAGACCTCGCCGAAACTCACGATGCCCACTTGCAGCCAATCCGTATTGCGCGTGTTGCGGGCCAGCAAGGGGCCCCCGCTGTCGCCCTGGCAGGTATCCACTGGCGGGGGCGATAAGCGGCCCGCGCAGACCATGTTGGGCGTGACTTGGTTGCCCGATGCGGCGCAGACATCGTTGCCCACCAAAGGCAAATCCACCTCGAACAAATTGTCGGGGCCCGCGGCCACATCCAAGATGATTTCGGCCATGGTCAGCACATCAAAGCCCAGCCGCGTGTAGGCCGCCACCAAATTAGCCACGCCGGTGCCGTTGGTGACGTTGGCGCCTTGTGAACGGGCAAAAGCCACCAGCTCGGCATAACCCACGCCTTGCAATGGGTCGCTGCGGCCGTTGGCTTGCAGCAGCAGGGTGATGACTCGGACGTCATTGGCGCCAGCTGAAAACGCTTCAAACAAGCAGCCTGCCAGGAACTGGTCACACGAAGTGGTCAGGCCCAGCTGAATTTCTAAATACCCACCGGGCGCTGCCAACGCACCCCGGCCAATGGCACGTGCGCCGCCATTGAGCGTGGCCATGGTGGCGGGGCTGGCCAGCCGCAGGACCGGCACGCCGGTTAAGGGCTGAGCCAGTTGCAACAGCGCGATGTCGTTATTGAAGCTGGCTACGTCGTACTGCGGATGCACCACGATGCGCGAGACGCCCACACTGCGGCCGCTTTGTTGCTGGCTGAGCAGCTCGCGGCCTTGGATGACTTGCACCTGCGAAGTGCGCGGCACTGGGTTTAAGCAGTGCGCCGCCGTCAGCACCCATTGCGCATGGATCAGACTGCCACCGCACAAGCCACCATTTACGCTGACCTGCACAAACCACGGATAAGCCGCCGCAGAGGTGGCCTGGCCGTTGACGATGCGCCCGCTGGGCTGGGCCAGCGTGGCCAGGCTGAGCGCCGCCCAAACGGCACCGATGAGCCATTTGGCCAAAACTGTCATGTCAGTACCCTGCCGCGCGGGCCTGGGCCAGCAGCTCGGCCATCCGGCCCAGCATCAGCACGCGCCGACCGTCGTAATGAATCACCGCCTGCGCTACGTTGTCCAAGGCCAGGGCCTGGCCGTTGGCATAAATGCGCGCCCAGTACACATCAATGATGCTGCTGGCCTCAATGCCGCTGGGCCGTGGGGTGCTGCTGCGAGTGGCTTCTAGATAGTTAAAGACGCGATCTGCATTGAAGCCGGGCACGTATTCGCCCAACCAGTCATTGAAGGCGGCCACGCGGGCGTACACGCTGGAGCCAAAGGCACACACCCGGCCAAAGCTGGTGATGCCAATTTGCACCCAGCCTGTGCCCTGGGGATTGCGCTGCAGCAGCGGGCCGCCACTGTCGCCCTGGCAGGTGCTCACCGGCGGCGCGGCCAGCTGGATAGCGCACACCATGCGCTGGGTGTAGTTGCTGTATTCGGCTTGGCATTGGTTGTCGCGCCAGATGGCCATATCGCCAATGCGCAGCTCATCTGACAAACGGGCCGCATTGACGATGATGCGCCCCATATCGGCAATGTTGTAGCCCAGATCGGCATAGGCGCGAATGAGCTGCGCCACCGTGGCGGTATCGCTAAGCGCGGCGCCCTTTTGACGTGCGAAGCGCAGCAATTCGGTGTAGCCCACGCCCACACGAGGTTCGCCAAAACCGTTGGCGGTGAGCATGGCGGTGATCAAGTCTTCTTCGGTAGCGCCGTCCACCAGGGCTTCTAGCAAACATCCCGCCAAAAATTCGCTGCAGCGCACGTCGGTATCAAAGGCAGCCGTGATCAGGTTACCCGGTGCCGACAAACCGCCACGGCCCACCGCCCGCCCGCCGCCTGTCATGGCGGCGGCCAGGGCTGGGCTGGCCAGCCGCTGCACCGGCACGTCCACCGGGCGGGCGAGTTCGATCAAGGCGATGTCGTTGTCAAACTCATCCGGCAACCAGTCTGGGTGAAGAATCAGCCGCTTGCCCGCCACTTCAAACCCGGTGGATTTGTCGCTGTAGCGCTCACGCCCCACCACGATGGTGATGCTGCTGGGGCGGGGCTTGTCGTCTACACAATGCGCGGCTGTCAGCACCCAGCTAGGGTGGATGAGGGTGCCACCACAAAAGCCCTGGGGGCTGGTGACTTGCACAAAGGCCGGGTACTCCGCCGCAGACACGATGGTGCCGTTAACGATGCGCGGCTTGGGCGATCCGCTGGACGGGGTGACTTGCGCCACGGCGGCACCCACCATCAGCGCCAGCACGCTGGCCAGCACGTTCTTGAATTGCAGGTTCAACACAGATCAACCCTCCACAAACGGTTCTGAATTGTCAGTCAGGGCCTCGCTGTCTAACAGCGTGGTGTGGCGCGCATGTGCCAAGTCGCGCACTTGGCTTGCGTCCAAATGTTTCAAGCGGTGGTCGCTCCACACCTGGCGCCAACGCCGCGCCCCAGTCTGGCCGTTGTACAGCCCCAGCATGTGGCGTGCGCCGCTGTGCCACGGGACCCCACTGGCAGCCATGCGCTGCAGGTAGGCCACATACTGCGCTTCAATGTGCTGGCGTGACCCAATACCGCCGTTGCGCCCGTCAATAGGGCGCAAGCCGCTATCAAAAAAAGAGCAGTCCCATTCGGCCAACCAATACGGGTTGTGATAGGCCTCGCGGCCCACCATCACGCCGTCAAGCGCCGGGCCGTCAACCCCTGGCGCCAACAGGGCCAGCGCCTGGGCGGTGGTGGTAACGCCGCCGTTGATGAGGATGGTGGCGTCTGCAAAGTCAGCCTTCAGCTGGCGCACCACGCTGTAGCGCAGCGGCGGCACGTCGCGGTTTTGCTTAGGAGAAAGGCCGTCCAGCCACGCATTGCGGGCATGCACGATGAAGACACGGCAGCCCGCGTGGTACAGGGTGCCCACAAAGTCGCGCACAAAACCGTAGTGCTCGGTTCGGTCAATGCCAATGCGGTGTTTGACGGTGACTGGCACGCTCACCACGTCTTGCATGGCCCGAATGCCATCGGCCACCTTGAGCGGCTCGGCCATCAGGCAAGCGCCAAACGCGCCACGCTGAACGCGGTCACTGGGGCAGCCGCAATTGAGGTTGATCTCGTCATAGCCCCACTGCTGGCCCAGCCGCGCGGCCTGCGCCAACTCGGCCGGTTCGCTGCCACCCAGTTGCAGCGCCACCGGGTGCTCAAAGTCGTCAAAGTCCAGATGCCGTGGCACGTCGCCGTGCAGCAAAGCGCCGGTAGTCACCATCTCGGTGTACAGCCGCGCGTGGCTGCTCAGCAGCCGATGCAGGTAGCGGCAATGACGGTCAGTCCAATCCATCATGGGCGCCACACACATGCGCCAGGGGTTTGCGGCAGGCAACACACTCATGCGCTGGATTATCGTGAGGCCTTCACTCCAACTGCCTGATCATGATTGACCTCTACTACTGGCCCACGCCCAACGGCTGGAAACTCACCATCGCCTTAGAAGAAATGGCCCTGCCCTACCGGCTGGTGCCGGTGAACATTGGCGCGGGCGAGCAGTTCAAGCCTGACTTTCTGGCCATTTCGCCCAACAACCGCATGCCCGCGCTGGTAGACCACGCGCCGCTGGGCGGCGGCGCGCCCGTCAGTGTGTTTGAGTCTGGCGCCATGATGATTTACCTGGCCGACAAGTCGGGTCTGTTCTTGCCCAAGACCGGGGCTGAACGCTACGCAGCGCTGCAGTGGCTGATGTGGCAAATGGGCGGCTTGGGGCCCATGATGGGCCAAAACGGCCACTTTCGGCTTTATGCGCCAGAGAAGATTGACTACGCCATCAAGCGCTACGCCGATGAGGTCGATCGCCTGTTTGGTGTGCTCAACGCCCAGTTGGGTCGCACCGGCGCGCATGTGGCGGGCGCCGACTACTCAATCGCCGACATGGCCATCTTTCCCTGGGTGCGCACCTACAAGGCCCAGCAGGTGGACTTAGACCGCTTTGGCCACGTCAAGCGCTGGTATGACAGCGTGAAGGCTCGCCCCGCTGTGCAGCGTGCCTTGGATGTGGGCAAAGACCTGCGCGCCAGCAGCCTCACTGACGAAGCCCGGCGCAACTTGTTTGGCCAGAACGCGCAGACCGTGCAGGCCACCCAGAACCCAGACGCTACAAAATAAGGAGCATTAAAATGAGGCAACAAGGCCCCAAGCGGCACTTTGATTGTTATTTTGACATCTCCAGCCCCTGGACGTATTTGGCCTTCCACCAAGCGCAGGCCCTGGCGCACGAAACCCAAGCCAGCATCGACTGGCGGCCTTTTATGGTGGGCTTTGTCTTCAACGCGGTGAACCCGTCGGTGTACGCCATGCGCGAAAAACCGGTGCCCGCCAAAGCTGCGTACATGCAAAAAGACCTGGCCGATTGGGCGCGCCACCAGGGCCTGCCGCTGGTGTGGCCGCCCACGGTGTTTCCGGTGAACAGCCTCAAGGTGATGCGCGCCTGCGCCTGGCTGCTGGGCGCGCCGGGCACGCCCAAGGCCGATACGAGGCCTTTTCTGCGCTTTGCCACTGCCGCGTTTGATGCCTATTGGGGCCGCAATCTGGATATCTCCAATGACGCCGTGGTGGCCCAAGTGGCCACCGAAGCGGGCCTGGACCCCATCGACCTGGCCGCAGGCATCGGCCAGCCCACCGCGAAAGACACCGTCAAGCACCACACCGAAACGGCAATTGCTCGCGGCGCGTTTGGATCGCCCACCTTCTTTGTGGGAGACGACATGTACTTTGGCAACGACCGCCTGTGCCTGGTGCGCCAAGCGCTGCTGCGCCAAGGCTGAACGCCATGCAATCTCCCATGGACCTACCCGGCAGCCGTTTGGCCGATGCTTGGGCCGAGCTGCAAGCCGCTGCCGTCAAAGGCGAGCCGCTGGCCCCTGATGCCCACCGCCTGGCTTTTGCCGACCCCGAATTTCTGCTGCGCCGCGAAACCCGGGGCATTCGCTTTCAGTTGGAGATGCTCAAGCCCGACTTGGCCCAGCAGGCCCACGGCATTGACCGCACCGTGGTGGTGTTTGGCAGCGCCCGCTGTCTGGCGCCTGATGAAGCACAAACCCAACTGCAGGCCGCGCAAGCCAGTGGCGACGCCACCAAGCTCGCTGCCGCCCAGGCGGCGGTGCAACGATCCAAACACTACGCCGACGCCCGCGCCTTTGCCCAACTGGTGGCGCAGCACAGCAAGACCTGCGCGGCCGACCAACGCCTGACGATCTGCACCGGCGGCGGCCCCGGCATCATGGAAGCCGCCAACCGCGGTGCGCATGACGAAGGCGTGCCCACCGTGGGCTTGTCCATCGCCCTGCCCTTTGAAGCCAGTGGCAACCGCTTTGTCACGCCCGAGCTGAACTTTAAGTTCCACTACTTTGCGCTGCGCAAAATGCATTTCATGATGCGAGCGGTGGCGCTGGTGGCTTTTCCGGGCGGCTTTGGCACGCTCGACGAGCTGTTTGAAGTGCTCACCCTAGTACAGACTGGCAAGGCCCAACCGGTGCCCATCGTGCTGCACGGCAGCGCCTTTTGGCGGCGGCTGATTGACTTTGATTTGCTGGTGGCCGAAGGCATGATCAGCCCGCAAGACGTGAAGCTGTTCCGGCTGGTGGACACGCCGCAAGACGCGTGGCACGCTTTGCAGAACTTTACCCAGGCTTAGGCCAGAGCGACACGGCCCACGCCCACACTGCGCTGCGTTGGCGAATCCCTCGCCTGGCCCCTGAGCAGCCCGATCGTTTGTCGGAGGAAGTCGATGAACCCAGTTTCTTTGTCTTGGCGCCGCAACCCGGCCCGCTTGGGGCCCTGCGCTTTCGGGCTTGCCATCGCGCTCAGCCTGGCCAGCTGCGGCGGCAGTGGTGACGACATGGCCAGTGTGGCGGGCACACCGCAGTCGGCGTCTGGCGCCAACCAAAGTGCATTGGCCCTGACAGTGGCCGACGCTGCGGCGCCCTAAGGCCGCGCCCAGGCGCGCGCCATCACCACCAGCATCGACGCCAGCGCTTTGCTGGACTGGGCCGAGGCCAACTTCGCCGCCTTCTTCCCCGGCCCGCAGGTCAATCAGAACAGCCCGCCCTACACATTTCGCTTCTATCCCGGCACCCAAACCTATTTGGGGGTGGCCAACGGCGCCGTGTTTGCCTTTGGCCCGGCCACCGGCAACAGCTTGGCTCGGCTGGGTGCACTCACTGATTTCACCTGCCGCGTGGCGCCTGGCCTTTGCGGCGTGAGCACGGCGGCCGTGCTGTGCAACGAGACCTACAGCGCCGCAAGCCCCACGGTCAACCTCACCAGCACCGCCCGCTGGAGCTGCACCAGCACCCAGCGCAACCTGTCGGCCAACGGCCTGCCTGACCATGCCGTGGGCTCATTTCCCAATGCCGACAACCCCAGCGCCATCAGTGCACAAGTGGTCAACATCAGCTACGCGCTGCAAGCCCAGGTGAGCACCACCAACGCCACCGGCACGGCCACCAACATCTCGGGCTATGCGCTCAACGGCGTGAAGTTTGAGCCCGGCACCAATGCCAACTGCGACAACACCGGCAATAGCTGCACCTTGAATGGCAACGCCGGGCCGTGGCGCATCGAAGCCCTGGGGCAAAGCTCTTTCCGCCTGGGCACCGACAGCAGCAACGGCCATGTGCAGCCCACCGGCAGCTACCACTACCACGGCATGCCCGAGGGCTACCTCAGCAAGTTGAATAAAGGTGTGGCCATGACGCTGGTAGGCTGGTCGTCAGACGGCTTTCCTATCTATGCCAAATACGGCTATACCCAGGCCGCAAGCGCCCAGTCAGCTATCAAAGTGCTAGCAAGCAGCTACCGGCTCAAAACCACACCCGACACCAACCGCCCCGCCACCAGCCGCTACCCCATGGGCACCTTTACCCAAGACTATGAGTACGTGGCGGGCCTTGGCGACCTAGACGAATGCAATGGCCGCCACGGCGTCACGCCCGAATTCCCCAGCGGCACCTACTACTACGCCGTCACCGACGCTTATCCCTACATCGCCCGCTGTGCCAAGGGCACACCCGCCGCCAGCGCCCTGCCCGGCGCACGATGAGCGGCACACAGCGCATGCGGGGCGACGCGCCAAGCCGGGCAGCAGGCGAGCCAACCTGGGGTTGGCCCTGGCTGTGGGCCACTGCCATGTCGGTGCTGATAGCCCTGGCACCTAACGGCGCCCGCGCCCATTTGATGCCTGCCCAGCAGGGCACGCTGAACATCGTTGGCTCATCGGTATTTGTGGTGTTGGGCGTACCCGCCTCCGCCATCCCGGGGCTGGATGCGGACGGCAACGGCCGCGCATCATCGGCTGAGCTGGCCGCCTTCGGCCCCCAATGGCCCGCCATTTGGTCGGCCGGGTTCGAGCTGCGCAATGGCGACGATGCGGGCACGCTGGCCTTGATCCAAGCCATGCCCGAAGTCGAACACCCCGGCGGCTCACCGCAGGGTTCAACCGCAAGCGCCGCAGCCGCAGCGCCAGGCCCCGATGCCCCCTACTTTGTGGTCATCACCCGCATCGACTTTGCCGCGCCGCCTGATCAACTCACTCTGCGCACCAGTTTGTTTGGCTCGGGCCCCAACGAGCGGCAAATTCTGCTGCGCGCCACCCGCGACCCGCAGGCCCAAGTGCTCACCTTGCGGCCCGATCAAGCCGCCCAGCCCGTGCTGGCCACCACCGCCCAAACGCTATGGCGCTACACCGCCATCGGTATCGAACACATCTTGACCGGCCCCGACCACGTGCTGTTTGTGCTGGCCCTGGTGCTGCTGGGCGGCAGCTGGCGGGCGTGGCTCTGGCTGTTGAGCACCTTTACCGTGGCGCACAGCATCACTTTGGTGGCCTCGCTGCGCGGCTGGCTGCAATGGCCATCTGAGTGGTTTGAGCCGCTCATTTTGCTAAGCGTGGCGGTGATGGGCGCCCTGGCAGCGCGCCGGGCCTGGCAGCGCCGAAAGAGCAGTGCCCCAACCACATTCGCCGCCGCACCCGTTCGGCCCATTGAGGTAGCGCTGGTCTTTGGCTTCGGCCTGCTCCATGGCCTGGGCTTTGCCGAGTCATTGGCCGATGTGGGGCTAGACGGCCCACAGTTGTGGCCCGCAGTGCTGGGCTTTAACGTGGGGGTGGAACTGGGGCAGATGGCCATTGTGGTCACGGCCCTGGCCATGGGGCGATTCGCTAAGGTGCTGATTTGGCCCCATGCGCCCACTGCAGGCCAGAGTTCGCTACTAAATCGATAGCATTTGTTGGTATCGACTTGTATCGATTGAGCCGCGATACTGCGACTGTCTGTTGGTACCAACGCACTATTCGCCCGTGGGCGCAAGAGGCTCCATGCAATCCACCCCCACCCAAATTGCCCTGATCTTCAGCGACTTGCCCGCTGCGCCGCAGTTGGCTGCCAGCCTGCCCAGCGGCACCGCCAAAGTCATCATCCACACGCATGGCGACGTGTGGGCACAGATGGCGACGGCGCTTAAACCCCATCGGCAACTGGAGGCCATTCACCTCATCAGCCACGGCAGCGACGGCGCGGTGCATTTGGGCGCCACCACGCTCAATAGCGCTAACCTCCGCCAGCATACGGAGGCGCTGCAGCAACTGAGTCAAAGCCTGGCCGCCGGGGGTGATTGGTTGCTCTATGGCTGCAACGTGGCAGCAAGCCCTGCCGGTGCGGCTTTTGTGGCGCAATGGGCGCGGATCACGCAGTCGGCGGTGGCCGCATCTGTCGATGCCACCGGCAGCGGCAAGCCCGGGCTGAATTGGGTGCTTGAGCATCACTGCGGCGCGGTGCGAACTGCAGCACTGGCTCCGCGTGCAGACAGCCAGTGGGTGGGCGCCCTCGCGCCGCCCACCGTCGTCACGCTGACGCTGGACGACACCAAACTGAAGATTGGCGACGCCGCGCTGCTCACGCTGGTGTTTAGTGAAAAGGTACGTGGCAATTCGTCCGGCACTTTCGAAGCGCAGCACGTCACCACACCCAACGGCACGCTGAGCAACTTCACCACCGCCGACAACATCACCTACACCGGCCTCTTCACGCCCAGCGCGGGAATTGAAGACGCAACCAATACGATCACGGTGGACCTGACCAAGGCCAGCGACTTCGCCACCGATTCCCCCGGCTCAGGCACGGCCCAATCAGCCAACTACGAGATCGACACCTTGGCCGATCCGGCCCCGACTGGCCTGAGTCTGCTCACTGACACCGGCACGCTCGGCGACGGCATCACAGCCAACTTCGCCCCCACCATTGGCGGATCAGCCGCCCCCGGGGCTACCGTGTTCTTGTATGACACTGACGGCATCACCCAACTGGGTAGTGCCAGTGCAAGCTCCCTGATCGGTCTTTGGGCCGCCCAATCAAGCAAGCTAAGCGACGGGTTACACACCTTGACCGCCAAGTCCGTTGACACTGCGGGCAACCTGAGTGCGGCCTCGGCGCCGTTTGATGTCAGGGTGGACACCACGCCGCCCACGCTCACCATCAGCCTTTCTGACAATCTGGCAGCGATTGGCGAAACGATCACCTTCACATTCACTTTCTCGGAGAAGGTGACGGACTTTACGAACTTGGACATCAGCTACGCCGGCGTCGGCACGCTGGGCCCCCTGAGCACGGTGGACGGCATGGTGTATTCCGTCACCCTAACTCCCACCACAGATCTAGAGGCGGGCAGCCTGTGGCTTCAAGTCGGCATGCTGGGGGTGGATGACGTTGCGGGCAATTCCGGCTCCGGTAACGTCAAGACTGGCAGTTTCGCGGTGGACACCAAACGCCCCACGCTCACCAGCCTTCTGCTGGACGACAGCAGTCTGCTGGCCGGTGAGACGGCCGAAGTCACCATCAAGTTCTCAGAGGCCGTCACGGGCTTCACCGCAGGCGACCTCACGGTACCCAATGGAAGCGTGAGCACCCCTACGAGCACCGATGGCGGCGTCACCTGGACAGCCACCCTCACGCCTACGGCAAACGTCGTATTTGCCTCCAATGCGATCACGCTGGCGATGTCCGACGTGGCTGATTTGGCAGGCAACTCCGGCACCGGTGCGCCCACTTCGGCCAACTACCTCGTGAACACCCAGCGCCCCACGGCCACCGTGAAGATTTCAGACACGGCTCTGAAGATCGGTGACACGGCCAACGTCACTTTTACCTTCTCAGAGGCCGTCACTGGCTTTAGCAACGCCGATGTGACGGTGCCCAACGGCATATTGAGCACGGTGTCCACCAGCAACGGTGGCGTCAGTTGGAGTGCCGTCTTCACGCCCACGGCCAATCTGGAAGACGCCACCAACACCATTGACGTGGACATGAGCGGAGTGGCCAACGCGGCAGGCAATGCCGGCAGTGGCTTAAGCTCATCGCCGAACTATCGGATCGACACCCAGCGCCCCACGGCCACCGTACAGCTTTCCGAGTCGAACCTGAAGATCGGTGACACCGCCACCGTGACCATCACGTTTTCAGAGGCCGTCACGGGTTTTACCAACGCCGATCTGAACGCATTCAGCGGCTCCGTGACCGCTCTTTCCAGCGGCGACGGCGGCGTCACTTGGACGGCCAAGTTCACGCCATCGGCCAATGTGGAAGCTGCCGCCAACGCCATCCAAGTCGATTTGACCGGGTTGGTCGATCTGTCTGGCAATACCGGTATCGGCGTGAGCGCGTCGGCGAACTACCAGGTCGACACCAAGCGCCCCACGGCCACGGTGCAGCTTTCGGATACGAACCTGAAGATCGGTGAAACCGCCACTATCACCATCGCCTTTTCTGAAGCCGTGACGGGCTTTACCAATGCTGACCTGACGGTACCCAACGGCACACTGACATCTGTGTCCAGCAGTGACGGCGGAACCACCTGGTCGGCGACGTTCACCCCCAGCACCAACCACGAAAGCTCCACCAACGTCATCACCCTTGACCCATCGGGAGTCACCGACCTCTCTGGCAATTCGGGCAGTGGCACGGTGGACTCGCTGAACTACGCCATCGACACCCAAACTCCTGCCGCACCCAGCGCGCCAGATCTGGTTGCGGGCTCAGACACCGGCACGTCCAGCACCGACAACTTCACCGCAGACTCCACACCCACCCTGATCGGCACCTCAGAGGCCAACACCACCGTTGCGATCTTCCATGGCGCAACGCAAGTGGGGTCTGGCACCGCGACCGGTGGGGGCAAATGGTCGATTACCACCAGCACCTTGCCCGACGGCGCTTACAGCCTGACAGCCAAGGCCACCGACAGCGCGGGCAACACCTCGTCGACTTCGTCGTCGTTGCAGATCACTGTGGCCGCTACGCCGCCAGTCATTAACCCCGCAGGCAGCAGCGTGGTGG
Organism: Comamonadaceae bacterium; assembly: GCA_013297985.1. GTDB lineage: Bacteria > Pseudomonadota > Gammaproteobacteria > Burkholderiales > Burkholderiaceae_C > JAAFIY01. Next base: position 13,372 of record JAAFIY010000091.1, read on the forward strand.
ATAACGCCACCAATGTGTCGATCGCCGCAGATTTGGTGCTTGGGTTTTCGGTAGCGCTGGACGGGTTGAACCCCACCGACGTGGTGCTGAAGGACGTGGTCACTGGCACCCCAGTGCCCGCCACCGTCAGCCTGAACGGCCAGGGCAAATTGGTGATAGCTCCCACCACCGACCTAGCCTACGACACCGACTATTTTGTGAACTGGGGTCCCGCCGCGCTTGTCGATCCTGCGGGCAATCAGGCCGCGGCATTGACGGGGTCCACGGGCTTCAACTTCCGCACCGAAGCCGCCCCTGTGGTCGAATCGCCACCTCCCCCGCCACCGGTGGTGGACGGCGCCACCGTGATCACCACCACCGATGGGTCGGGAAACACCACCACCACCATCCCACCGGTGCCGCCCCTACCCCCGGGGAGCAGCGGCGACGGCATCGCAGATGTGCCCTTGGTGCAAGAAGGTGGCCAAACGGTGCTGACAGCTGGGCTGCCGCCTGGCACGGGTATTTCATCGTCGTCATTGGGCGGCCCCAACAGCAGCCCAGAACAACAATCCACCACTGCGCTGGACCGCCTCGGCTTGGATGCCGACACGCGCAGCGAAATGTTGAGCGAGCTGGGCGATTTCTTGGCCGATGCCACTGGCCCCACCACCGTGCGGGCCCTTACCCTGACTGCAGCTACCGACGGCAGCTTCATCCCGGGCCAGCCCATCACCATCACAGGCGGCAGCACCAGCAATGAGGTGCTGGTGATCGATTTGCGCAAGATGCCCTCGGGCACAGTGCTCAAGCTCGACGGCGTGGCCTTTGCGCTGGTGATTGGCGCGGTGCGCATCATCGGCGGCGAAGGGGAAAACGTGGCCGTGGGCGACGGCAGCGGCCAATTCATGGTGCTGGGCGCCGACAACGACATCCTGCGGGGCGGCGCAGGCAACGATTTGGTGGCCAGCCGCAGTGGCAATGACCAACTGTTCGGCGACGCAGGCGACGACACGCTGATTGGCGGCCTGGGCTCAGACACCCTGGAAGGCGGCACCGGCAACGACATCTTGCAAGGCGGCGCCAGCGACGCGGGCACGCTGCAGGTCAGTTTGTCAGCCGCCGGGCAGATCAGTACCCGCTACACCGCAGCCGATACGGCGCTGAGCGAATTCACCACGTTGAGCTGGACGGGCTCTGTCGGCTCTACCGATGCCCGGGTGGCGCACGGCAACCTCGACCCCCGCGCGGCAGCGGACG
>JAAFIY010000092.1 GCA_013297985.1 Comamonadaceae bacterium
CTGTGCAGCATGGCGAACTGCCGGTGGTGGCCAACATGCCCTTGGTGGACGCGGCCTTGGACGCTGTGGCGCGCCAAGCCATGCGCAACAGCCTAGACGTGGTGCTTTAACGCGGGCGCTTTAGCCGTGCCAGTCGCTGGCACTGGGCCACCGCTGGCCATTGACCTCTATCGTTTGCGCCGCCCAAATGGCGCGCAGCACGGCACGCTGCGTGGCCTCGGCGGCCATGGTGGCCAACAGCATGCCGCTGGCAGCAATCACGGTTGGGTTTGATGCGGGCCCGGCCGTACTCAAGGCAAACACGGTGTCGCCGTCGGCCACCGTGTGCACCGGTTTGATGGTGCGGGCCAAGCCGTCGTGAGCTGCCAGGGCCAAGCGCTGGCACTGCGCCTTGGTCTGCACCGCATTGGTGGCGACCACGCCCAAGGTGGTGTTGGCGTGGCGCAGCAGGGCCTGGGGGTCGTCACCGGCCAGCAAGCGGGCCGCGCAGTCGCGCAAAGCCGCACCGTCTGCCGTGCGCGAGCCCGCCACAATGCGCCCGCTTTGGCTTGGGTCCACCACATCACCCAAGGCGTTTACCGCCACCAGCGCCCCCACCACCACCTCACCCACCCGCACGCTGGCAGTGCCGATGCCGCCCTTCATCGCATGGGGCAGCCCAAAGATCTTGCCCACCAGGGCGCCGCTGCCCGCGCCCACATTGCCCTCGGCAGGCGCCTGGGCAGTGGCGGCATCACAGGCGGCGTAACCGGCCGCTGCATCGGGGCGAATGCGGGCGTCACCCACCAGCAAGTCAAACAAAACCGCTGCAGGCACGATGGGCACCGCCAGTGGGCCCACGGGCACGCCAATGGTGCGCTCGTCCAGCCAGCGCATCACGCCGCTGGCGGCGTCCAGCCCGAAGGCGCTGCCACCAGCTAGCAGCACCGCGTGCACGCGCTCCACCGAGTTCTGAGGCGACAGCAGATCGGTCTCGCGCGTGCCGGGGGCGGCGCCGCGCACATCCACGCCTGCAACGGCGCCGTCGGTGCTCAGCACCACGGTGCAACCGGTGGGCCTGCGTGGGTCGCTGAAATGGCCCACCCGGATGCCCGGCACATCGGTGATGGCGCTGCCGTCAAACAGGGCGGCGCCAGGGTGCGCTAAGCCAGTCATGGCGCGCTGGGGCTGGCCGCCAACTGGCTGTGCGCTTTGTCTAGCCAGGTCTGCAGGCTGTCTAGCAAATCCCGCTGGCTGAAGGAGCAGCTTTCTTCACTGAACAGCGCGCTGCTGTCCAGCCGGTCCAGCAAGTTGCGCCATACCTCGCCGTAGCGCGGGGGCAGGGCGGCCAGGGCGGGGCCGCAGGCACTGTGGGCTTGGCCCGTAAAGCGAGACACATCCAGTGTTTGGCCACGCACTTGGGTCAGCAGGGCGGTGACCGTGGCCAAGCTGTGCTGGGCAGGGCTTTCAGGGGTAGACATGCTGCAGATTTTGAACGGAATTGGCTGCCACCGCCCAATCAACGGCCTAAGCAGCTCCTGATTTTGTAGCAAACAGTCTGGGCAGGCCTCGGCTCTCCCGCGCTATGCTGACTGCGCACGGCCTTCAAAAAAACACCGGAGACACAGCGCTCATGCAGCCTGAAGCCAAACCCCCACGGATGCCCAAGCCCACTGACCACCACGCGGTGTGGCCCGATCGCGTGCCCCACGCCATCACCGTGCCGCGCACCCCGCTGCATGACGCAGTAGCGGTCAACGCCCGGCGCTACCCAGACAAGCCCGCACTGGCCTACTTTGGCCAAACCTGGAGCTACCAGCGCCTGTGGCACGAGGCGCAGCGCGTGGCCGCCTATTTGGCGCACATCGGCGTCAAGCGCGGTGACCGCGTGCTGCTGCTGATGCAAAACTGCCCGCAGCTGGTGGTGGCGCATTTGGGTATCTTGCGGGCGCAGGCGGTGGTGGTGCCTTGCAACCCCATGAACCGGGCCCTGGAACTGCAGCACATGCTGCGCGACCCAGATGCCGTGGTGGCCATCACCAGCGCCGACTTGGCGGGTGAATTGGTGGCCGCCAGCAGCGCGCTTGAGCCGCATGAGCAGTTGCAACACCTTATCGTGACGCAGATGGCCGAAGGCATTGACCCGGCGTTGGCCACCGGCCCCCACACTGTGCCGCCGCAGTGGCAAGACTGGTTGCTGAAAATTCGCGATCTGCCCGCGCTGCCCGGCGGCACCGTGCACACCTGGGCCAGCGTGCTGGCCAACCCCCACGCCCCGCCACCCGATGAAGTGGGTGCCGATGACTTGGCCATCCTGCCCTACACCAGCGGCACCACCGGCTTGCCCAAAGGCTGCATGCACACCCATGCCAGCATCAGCCACAACGCGGTGGCGGGCACCTTGTGGGGCGGTGGTTCGCACGAAAACCGCACCCTGTGCGTGGTGCCCATGTTCCATATCACCGGCATGGTCAGCGTGATGCACACCACCCTGTACGCAGGCGCGCTGCTGGTGGTCATGCCACGCTGGGACCGTGAAACCGCCGCGCAGTGGATTGCCGCCTGGCGGGTGACGCACTGGACCAACATCCCCACCATGGTCATTGACCTCTTGGGCAGCCCTAATGTGGCCAACTTTGACTTAAGCAGCCTGCTGTACATCGGCGGCGGCGGCGCGGCCATGCCGCAAGCAGTGGCCCAACGCCTGCTGGAAACCTATGGCCTGCGCTATGTAGAAGGCTACGGGCTCACTGAGACCGCCGCGCCGTCGCACAGCAACCCCATGCACGCGCCCAAGCAGCAATGCCTGGGCATACCGTATCTGAGCACCGACGCGCGGGTGATTGACCCCGTCACCCTGCAAGAAATGCCGGTGGGCGAAAGCGGCGAAATCATCATGCGCGGCCCCGAGGTGTTCCAGGGTTACTGGAAGCGGCCCGAGGCCACGGCGCAGGCCTTTGTCACCCACGACGGCCACCGCTTTTTTCGCTCGGGTGACTTGGGGCGGCGCGACGAGCAGGGCTACTTCTTTATGACCGATCGGCTCAAACGCATGATCAACGCCAGCGGCTTCAAGGTGTGGCCCGCCGAGGTCGAAGCCATGATGTTTGCCCACCCCGCCATTCAAGAAGCCTGCGTGATTGGCACCCAAGACGCCTACCGCGGCGAAAGCGTCAAAGCCGTGGTGGTGCTGCGCGCCAGCCATGTGGGCCAAGTGCAGCCGCAAGACATCATCGACTGGTGCCGACAGCAAATGGCCGCCTACAAAGTACCCCGCGTGGTGCAAATCACCGACAGCCTGCCTAAAAGCGGCAGCGGCAAGGTGATGTGGCGTTTGCTACAAGAAAAAGAGCAGGCTGGGCAGTAAAACAGGGCGCTAGCGGCCCCTTTTGTTTAAGGATTTGGACATGAGCGAACTCCGCATCACCGCCGTAGAGCCCTTCATCCTGCACGTGCCCGTGACCGGCAACGAGATTGCCGACAGCACCCACCGCATCAGCCACTGGGGCGTGGTGGGCTGCCGCATCGACACGGCTGAAGGCATCAGCGGCTATGGCTTTACCGGCACCCACGCGCACCTGAGCAGCGACCAGCTGATCACTGCTTGCATCAGCCGCTGCTACACGCCGCTGCTGCTGGGCCAATCGGCTCACGACCACGCCCGGCTGTGGCAAACCCTGGCGCGCAGCCCCGCGCTGCAATGGGTGGGCCGCGCGGGCATCACCACGCTGGCGCATGCGGCCGTTGACGTGGCGCTGTGGGACATCGTGGCCAAGGCCGCCCAGCAACCGCTGTGGCAGCGCCTGGGCGGCGCGGTGCGCGAATCCGTGCGGGCCTACAACACCGACATTGGCTGGCTATCGCTGTCTGACGATCAACTGCTGCGCGGTGCCAAACAGGCCGTGGACCAGGGCTTTACCGGCATCAAGATCAAAGTGGGCAGCGCGGTAGAACGTGACGTGGCCCGCGTGCGCGCGGTGCGCCAGGCCATTGGCGACCGCGTCACGCTGGCGGTAGACGGCAACGGCAAATGGGACTTGCCTAGCTGCCTGCGATTTGCCCGCGCCACAGCCGATTACGACCCGCTGTGGTTTGAAGAACCCCTGTGGTACGACGACGTGCAAGCCCACGCCGCCCTGGCCGCCTCTGGCCTGGTGCCGGTGGCCCTGGGCGAGCAGCTCTACACCACCGACGCGTTTGCCGAATTCATGCGCCAGCAAGCCATCCACTGGGTGCAGCCCGACGTGACGCGCATGGCAGGCATCACCGAAGTGCTGCGGGTGTGCGACATGGCCGGGGGCTGGCGCCTGCCCGTGGCCCCCCACGCAGGCGATATGAGCCAAGTGCACCTGCACCTCAGCTGGGCGCACCCAGCCTGCCAGGTGCTGGAATACATCCCCTGGATTGCCCACTGCTTTACCGACCCAGCGCATGTGAAAGACGGCCACTTTGTGAAGCCGATGTTGCCGGGGTGTGGGACGACGCCGACTGAGCAGGCTTGGGGGCAGTACCGGCAGGCGCTGAGCTGAGCGCCCAAAAAAAAAACCCCGACACACAGGCCGGGGTTCTTGCTTCACGCGCCGCGCCGAGCGGCGCACTCGCAAGCAGACTTAACTGCCTTCCACAAAACTCCGCAACTTGTCACTGCGGCTGGGGTGCTTCAGTTTGCGGATGGCTTTGGCTTCTATTTGGCGGATGCGCTCGCGGGTCACGTCAAATTGCTTGCCCACTTCTTCCAGCGTGTGGTCGGTGCTCATCTCAATGCCGAAGCGCATGCGCAGCACCTTGGCTTCGCGCGGGGTGAGGCTGTCCAAAATGTCTTTGACCACATCGCGCAGGCCCGCTTGCATGGCGGCCTCAACCGGCGCGGTGTTGTTGGTGTCTTCGATGAAGTCGCCCAGGTGGCTGTCATCGTCGTCACCAATGGGCGTTTCCATGCTGATCGGCTCTTTGGCGATCTTCATGATCTTTCGGATTTTGTCCTCGGGCATCTCCATCTTCTCGGCCAGCAGGCCGGCGTCGGGCTCAAAACCAAATTCTTGCAAGTGCTGCCGGCTAAGGCGGTTCATCTTGTTGATGGTTTCGATCATGTGCACCGGGATGCGGATGGTGCGCGCCTGGTCGGCAATGCTGCGGGTGATGGCTTGGCGAATCCACCAGGTGGCGTACGTTGAAAACTTGTAGCCGCGGCGGTATTCAAACTTGTCCACCGCCTTCATCAGGCCGATGTTGCCTTCTTGGATCAAATCCAAAAACTGCAGGCCGCGGTTGGTGTACTTTTTGGCGATTGAGATGACCAGGCGCAGGTTGGCCTCGATCATTTCTTTCTTGGCGTCGCGCGAAGCCGCTTCGCCTTCGTTCATGCGCTTGTTGATGTCTTTCAGGTCTTGCAGCGGCACCACCACCCGCGCTTGCAGGTCAATCAGCTTTTGCTGCAGGTCTTGAATGGGCGGAATGTTGCGCGCAATGATGGTGCTGTGCGGCTTGCCCGCATTGGCTTGCTTTTCGGCCCACTTCAGGTTGAGCAGGTTTGACGCCACGCGGTTGCCCGCTGGGTCCACGCCCGAAAAATCACGGATGAATTCGCTTTGCGGATAGCCGCACTTGTCCACAATGATGCGGCGCAGTTCGCGCTCTTTGCGGCGCACATCGTCCACCTGTGAGCGCAGCATGTCGCAAAGCTTCTCGATGGTGCGGGCGGTAAAGCGGATGGTCATCAGGTGCTCTGACAACGCGCTTTGCGCTTTTACATACTGCGGCGTGCCGTAGCCAAACTTGTCATAAGCGGCGTGCACTTTTTCAAACAAGTCACGCAAGATGTCGATGCGGTTGAGCGCTTCGGTTTTGAGTTCTTCCAGCTTTTTGGTGAGCGCTTTAGAGCCACCTTGGCCGTCGTCGTCGTCGGCTTCGTCGTATTCGTCAAAGTCTTCTTCGGCCACGAAGTCATCGGCTTCATTGGGGTCAGAAAAACCGTCCACCACGGTGGAGATGACGACCTTGCCTTCGCGGATCTCGTCGGCCATCTTGAAGACTTCGGCGATGGTGGCCGGTGACGCGCTGATGGCTTCCATCATGCGTTGCAGGCCGCCTTCGATGCGCTTGGCAATCTCAATTTCGCCTTCGCGGGTGAGCAACTCCACCGTGCCCATTTCGCGCATGTACATGCGCACCGGGTCGGTGGTGCGGCCGAATTCGCTGTCAACGGTGGACAGCGCGGCTTCGGCTTCTTCTTCGGCTTCTTCCACCGTGGCAGCGGTGGGCGTGACGTTGTTCTGAAACAGCGTTTCGGCATCCGGCGTTTGCTCGTACACCGCCACGCCCATGTCGTTGAGCATGGTGACCACGACTTCCATGGTCTCGGCGTCCACCAGCTTGTCGGGCAGGTGGTCAGAAATTTCTACCTGGGTGAGGTAGCCGCGCGTTTTGCCCAGCGTAATCAGGGTCTTCAAACGCTGGCGGCGCTTGAACAAGTCTTCTTCAGACAGCACCGTCTCATCAAGCCCAAACTCTTTCATCAAGGCCCGCTCTTTGGCCTTGCTGATCTTCATGCGCAGCGGTTTGGCCTTTTCGGTGCCTTCGTCAGCGGCAGCGGCGGGCGTTTCTTCGGCAAATTCGGCTTCGATGTCAACGTCAAGCAATTTGTCATCCGACTCGGCCGCTGCCGCCTCTTTGGGCTTGCGACCGCGTTTGCCGGGGGCTTCTTTGGCGGCAGGGGTCTTGGCAGCGGGCTTGGTGGCCGCGGTCGCTGCTGCTTTGCCGGGTGCCTTGGCCGGTGCCACAGCGGCTGCCTTAGCGACTGGCTTGGCAGGCGCTTTGTCAGCGGCCTTGGTGGCCGCCTTGGTCGCCGCCTTGGCAGGGGCAGCTTTGACGGCCGGGGCGGGCTTGGCCACAGGCTTAGCGGCAGCAGCCTTTGCGGGCGCGGCGGCTTTGGCAGCAGGCTTGGTTGCAGCGGCGGCTTTCTTCACCGGTTCAGGGGTCTTTTTGGACGTGGGCATGAAGTTCCTTTTTTGATGCAACCGAGCCGACCCCTCGGGGCCACCTCAATGACGGCAGTGCAGCCATGCCAACGCACCACAGGCGCGGCAGGCCACTTAAACGAATGGCAAGACTTAGGGCGAATCAAACGAAAGCGAGGGAAACCCAATGTCGCCCCCCCTGGCACTGCGGCTGCAAATCAAGCAACCAACGCGTACCAGCCAAGGCGACCAACAAGCGGGGTGGGCGAACATTTGGTGTGCAACCCTTGCGGACGGCGGCGCGGCAGTTAAACCGCGCTGGGTGGGGCTCAGTTTGAGCGCGCCACCCCGAATAGGCCAGACCGGAGGTGTTGCTGTCGCACTTGTCGGATCAGTTGCACATTATAACTTTTGGCGGTTTTTCAAGGGGCTTTGGTGCTGGGTTCGGCCCGGCGCGACTGCGCTTCTTCAGCCAAGGCAGCGCGCAAAAGCTCAAAGGCGGCAGGGTCGGTTGCTGCACGCTCAGCCAATTCGCGACGTAGCGCGTTTTGATGTTCGGCCCGCAGCTTCTGCAAGATGCTTGCAAGTTCAGTCGGATCGTTTTCGATTTGCCCATCTACCGCCGCCATTGCCTTTAGAGCAGCGGTATGCAGAGGGCCCACGTTGGCATCGGCGCTGGCGGCTTCCTCCAGCCTTTGCGCAAGTTTTGGCCAAGGCTCCGGGCCATTGTGTGCAATGGAGGCATCCAGCCACACCAGCAGCGGGCCCACCGGGGCGGCCAGCGTGGTCAGTAAATGGTGGTCGTCGGCGCTGAGGCGATCCCAGAGGGCGGCTTCGCTCAGCAGGATTTCCAGTGCTCGCTGGCCACGTCCGAGCTGGAAGCGGGGGGGCCTGCTCGTACGAGGTGGGGGCGGTGCCGCCGCCCGAGGGGTCCGGCGCCATTCACCACCGCTTGAAGTTGCCGCGCCTGTTGCGACCGCTTTGCCCCCATCGCGACGCTGTGCGCCTTGCCAAATGTCGAGCAACTCACGCGGCTCCAGCTGCACGCTTTGAGCCAGCTCATTGAGCAGTTGGCGTTTGATGGCGCCGTCGGGCAGCGGCGCCCACAAAGGCCGTGCTTGGGTGGCAGCTTTGGATCGGCCTTCGATGGTGGACAGATCACAACCCTGGCGCGCTGACTCGATCACAAACTGCGACAGCGGCGTGGCGTCGCCCACGTAGCGGGCAAAGGCGTCACGACCGTGGGCGCGGATGAAGCTGTCGGGGTCATGCTCGGGCGGCAAAAACACAAACTTGATGCTGCGCGTGTCGGTGGCGTGGGGGAGGGCGGCGTCCAGCGCACGGCGGGCGGCGCGCCGACCTGCGGCGTCACCGTCAAAGCTGAAGGCAATCGAATCGGTAAAGCGCAGCAGCTTTTGCACATGCTCGGGCGTGCAGGCCGTGCCCAGGGTGGCCACCGCGTTGCCAAAGCCCAGTTGGGCCAGGGCCACCACGTCCATGTAGCCCTCACACACCAGCGCAAAGCCCGCTTGGTGGATGGCGCCCCGGGCTTCAAATAGGCCGTATAGCTCGCGGCCTTTGCTGAACACCGGCGTTTCGGGCGAGTTGAGGTATTTGGGCTCGCCCTGGTCAATGATGCGGGCGCCAAAGCCGATGCATTCGCCGCGCACATTGCGGATGGGGAAGGTGATGCGGTCGCGAAAGGCGTCATAGCGGCGCAGTTCGCCCGTTTGCTCATCGGCGCGTTCGCGCACCAGGCCCGATTCAGTGAGCAAGGCGCTGCCGTAATCAGGAAACACGCTGGCCAGATAGCGGCCCGCTGCGGGCGCGTAGCCCAGGCCGTAGTCGCGGGCAATTTCGCCGCTTAGGCCCCGGTTCTTCAGGTACTCCACCGCGCGGGGCGAGGCTTTGAGTTCGCGCCGCCAAGCCAAGCCCGCTTGCTCCAACACGTCACTCAAAGAGGCGCGGCGCTCGCGTTGAGCCTCATCTGCCGCCCGCTGAGCCGGGCTGCGATCGTCTTCGGGCACCGTCAGGCCCGCGCTTGCGGCGAGTTCCTTGACGGCATCTACAAAGCCCATGCCCGCGTGCTCCATCAAAAAGCCAATGGCGTTGCCGTGCTTGCCGCAACCGAAGCAGTGATAGAACTGTTTGGTGGGGCTGACCGTGAACGAGGGGCTTTTTTCGCCGTGAAAAGGGCACAACCCCAACAGGTTGGCGCCGCCTTTTTTCAGCTGCACATGGCGACCCACCACGTCGACCACATCGACGCGGGTGAGCAGGTCGTCCACAAAACTTTGGGGAATTGGCACGCTGGCGCAGGGTTACAACAAAAACGGCTGCTGCGCCCTATTTACTTGCGCAAGCAGCTACAAAAAATATAGCAAACAGCTTTGTGTGGCCCTCAGGCCGACTTATTGCGCTACCCAGCCACCGTCCATGTTCCAAGCCACACCGCGCACATTGGTGGCGGCCGGGCCGCAGAAGAACACAGCCAGCGCACCCAACTCTTCGGGCGTGGTGAACTGCATCGATGGTTCTTTTTCGCCTAGCAGGCGTTTGGTGGCTTCTTCGTTGGAAATGCCCGCAGCGGCGGCTTTGGCGTCCACCTGCTTTTGCACCAAGGGCGTCAGCACCCAGCCGGGGCAAATGGCGTTGCAGGTGATGCCGCCGGTGGCGTTCTCAAGCGCCACCACCTTGGTCAGGCCCACCAGGCCGTGTTTGGCGGCCACATACGCCGATTTCTCGGCCGAGGCCACCAAGCCATGCACGCTGGCCACATTGATGATGCGACCCCAATTGGCGGAGCGCATGGCCGGCAGCGCCAGGCGAATGGTGTGAAAGGCGCTGCTTAGGTTGATGGCGAGCACTTTGTCCCACTGCGCGACGGGGAAGTCTTCCACCTTGGCCACATGCTGGATACCGGCGTTGTTCACCAAAATATCCACCCGGCCAAAGCGCTTGGCGGCGTTGGCCATCATGGTTTCAATTTCGCTGGGGGTGCACATATCGGCTTCTTCATAGGCCACTTGCGCGCCGTGCGCCGCACCGGCGGCTTGCACCTGGGCGAGCGGTTCAGCCGTGTCGCCAAAGCCGTTGAGCACCACGTTGGCGCCCTCTGCAGCCAGGGCCTTGGCAATGCCTAGACCGATGCCGCTGGTGGAGCCGGTGACCAAGGCTGTCTTGCCCTTCAGGAATGCGGTGTTCATGGTGGTTGAATACGGGGGTTGTGCCAAAGACCTTGATTATCGAAGCGCCATGACTTCAGCTGCCCAAGCCTCACCCATGTCCGTACCCGCCACCCCCAGCCTGCACCATGTGCTGTGTGCGGATGTGGCCTTGCCGGGCGTGGCCGACGCAGCCGCGCAGCAGCACCGATTGGCCTGGTGGCAGTGGGGTGCGCCTGACGCGGCCCATGTGGTGGTGTGCGTGCACGGCTTGGCTCGGCAGGCGCGTGACTTTGACACCCTCGCCCAGGCGCTGGTGCAACGCGCGGGTGGCGCGCTGCGGGTGGTGTGCATCGATATCGCAGGCCGTGGCGCGAGCGAATGGCTGCGTAACCCGCAGCGCTACCAAATTCCCCAGTACGCCAGCGACGTGCTGACCGTGCTGCAGACCTTGCACGCCGCCGCGCCCATCGGGCGGCTGGATTGGGTGGGCACCAGCATGGGCGGCCTGATCGGCTTGGCCCTGCTGGGCGGCGCCGCGCTGGGCTTGGCGCCCGCGCCGCTGCCGTGCAAGCCCAGCCGCGTGGTGCTCAACGATGTGGGCCCCACCATCGAATGGACGGCATTGGAACGCATTGGGCAGTACCTGGGCCAAACGGGCCGATTCGCCGATGTGCAACAGGCGGCAGACGCCCTGTGGCAGGTGTCGCAAAGCTTTGGCCCTCACACGCCGCAGCAGTGGCTGGCCTTGTCGCGCCCCATGCTGCGCACACTGCCCGATGGTCAGCTCACGCTGCACTATGACCCCGATTTGGCCATGCCCTTTCGCGCGGCCACCCCCCAGAGCACGCAGCAAGGCGAAGCGGTGTTGTGGGCCCTGTACGACGCGCTGGCCACAGCGGGGCCCGGTGGCGCGCCTGTGCGCACCTTGCTGCTGCGCGGCGCGGTGTCAGATTTGTTGTCCAGCGCCACTGCCAAGTCCATGACCGAACGCGGCCCCCAAGCCACGCTGGCCGAACTGCCCGGTGTGGGCCATGCACCCATGCTGGTGGTAGACAACCAGGTGCGTTTGGTGTGTGACTGGTTGTTGGAATGAAGACCACGGGAGCCGACAGTTCCGCGCCCACTGCACTGGCGGTATTGGCCGCCACCAGTGCGTTTTCTGCTGAAGCACCGCCCACTGCCGCCGCCAACCCGCGCCTTGCAGCGACCGGTGACCTCGGGCTGCTGGAACGCGCCCGCAGCTTCGCCCAGCCCTTGCTCTTGGCCCAGCGCTTGGACACGGGCGAGCCCACCGCTGCGCATGCCCAGGCCACGGCCGACTTGCTGGCCCAAATGGGTGCGGCCACTGATCTGCAAGCCGCCACTTGGCTGGTGTACGCCTGTGACCACCTGAACCGCCCGCGCGAGGTGCTGGCCAGTGCCTTCAATGACAGCCTGGCCGACTTGGCGGTGCAAACCACCCATTTGGTGCGGGTGCAACGCCAAGCGCGCGACGCCAGCTTGATACCCGGCAACGGCGTCGGCGGATCGGGTGCGGCCACCCAGACCGAAAACATCCGCAAGATGCTGCTGGCGTTTTCGCGCGACTTGCGGGTGGTGCTGATGCGATTGGCGTCGCGCTTGCAAACCCTGCGCTGGCACGCTGCGAGCAAAACACCGGTGGACGCGGCGCTGGCTCATGAATCGCTGACGGTCTTTGCCCCGCTGGCCAACCGCTTGGGCATCTGGCAGATCAAGTGGGAACTGGAAGACCTGGCCTTTCGGTTTCTGGAACCCCACACCTACAAGCAAGTTGCCGTCTGGCTGGATGAAAAGCGCGTGGAGCGCGAAGCCAGCGTGCAGCGCCTGCGCGACGAACTGGCCCAGGCACTTGGCGCCCAGGGACTGCAGGCTGAAGTGCACGGGCGGCCCAAGCACATCTACAGCATCGTCAAAAAAATGCGCGGCAAGTCGCTGGGCTTCGCGCAGGTGTATGACGTGCGGGCCCTGCGCGTGGTGGTGGACAGCGTGCCCGCGTGCTACCAGGCGCTGGCCTGGGTGCATGCCCACTACGCGCCCGAGCTCAATGAGTTTGACGACTACATCGCACGGCCCAAGGCCAACGGCTACCAAAGCCTGCACACCGTGGTGCGTGATGCAGGCGGCCAGGCGTTTGAAATCCAAATCCGCACCCACGAGATGCACGCCCACGCCGAGCATGGCGTAGCCGCCCATTGGGCCTACAAAGAAGCGGGCACCCAAGGTTATGCAGGCGTACGGGCCGATGGCGAATATGACGCCCGCCTGGCCGTGCTGCGCCAGTTGTTGGCTTGGCAGCGCGACTTGGCCGACGCCACCAGCCAGCCCGAGCTGTTTGACGACCGCATTTATGTGCTCACGCCCGACGCGGCCATTGTGGATTTGCCCCAGGGCGCTACGCCCGTGGACTTTGCGTATGCGGTGCATACCAGCTTGGGCCATCGCTGCCGTGGCGCGCGCATTGACGGCGTGTTGCTGCCCTTGAACACCGCGCTGAAAAACGGGCAGACGGTGGACGTGGTCACCGCTCGCGAAGGTGGGCCGTCGCGCGATTGGCTCAATGCCGAACTGGGCTTTTTGGTGAGCCCGAGGGCGCGGGCCAAGGTGCGCGCCTACTTCAACGCCTTGCAGACGGCCGACACCCGGGCGCGCGGCCGTACCCAGGTTGAAAAAGCGCTGCAACGCGAAGGCAAAACCGCCTGGCGCCATGAAGACTTGGCCCAAGCGGTGGGCCTGAAAACCGCCGATGAGATGTATGAATTGCTGGGCAAAGACGAGCTCAGCGTGCGCGCCATTGAAAACGTGCTGCGCGGCCAAACCAGCGGCCCGGCCAGCGACGAAGACCTAGACGCGGCCGTCTTGCAGCGCATCAATGCCGACCGAGCGCCCGAACGTACGCAAGAGCGCAGCAGCAGTGCCCGCGGTGGCGTGCTGGTGGTAGGGGTGGATTCACTGCTCACCCAACTGGCCAAGTGCTGCCGCCCGGCGCCCCCAGATGCCATCGGCGGCTTTGTCACCCGGGGCAAAGGCGTCAGCATCCACCGCAGCGACTGCAGCAACTTTCGCCACCTGGCCGCCCAGCATGCCGACCGGGTGATTGACGTGGCTTGGGGCGCGGCTGACGCGCCCCGCAGTGGCGCCGGTGCGGTGTATCCGGTGGACGTAGCGGTGCAGGCCCAGGACCGCCAAGGTCTGCTGCGCGACATCTCTGACGTCCTCGCCCGCGAAAAAACCAATGTGATCGCGGTGGCCACCCAGTCGGTGCGCGGCACGGCTTGGATGACCTTCACGGTAGAGGTGTCCAGCACCGAGCGGCTGGCGCAGGTGTTGGCCCAGGTGCGGCATGTGGCCGGCGTGCAAAGCGCCCGGCGCCGCTAGCAGCCGCCCGTCCTGATGCAGGCCGGGGGCTGGATATAATCGTGGGCTGACAGGCGCATAGCTCAGCTGGTTAGAGCACCACCTTGACATGGTGGGGGTCGTTGGTTCGAGTCCAATTGCGCCTACCAATAAAATCAATGACTTAGCGCGGTTTGTGCGGGTCGATTTGATAGCCGTACGGAAGAAATACGGAAACAGACCCCCGGGCGCACCGCCTTGGGGCGTCTTTCGCGGCGCTTTGAGCGCTGCAAAAAACTCAGCGGAATGTGGTCGAAGTACCACAGATATAGACTTCAGGTAGGCCGTGGCATTCGCCCTATCCGGATAGTTCAATAATCTTTGGTTCTATGCCCTGACGTATAGGGTTTTCCAGCAAACACCCTCTAGCTAGCTAATCCAGGGGCTCGGAAAACCGCGCAGGGTTCGCAAACTTTTTGCCCATACCCGCCTCAACCCGCCACCAGGCGCGCTACCCACCCCCGCCAGCGCCACCCGCCTCAGCGGCCATAGCGGCCCGTCTGGCGGCTCTGAGCGCTGCCCGCACCCTTCGCCCTTCCTCGACACTCCGCGCGGCTTCCCGGGGCGTTTGCTGACCCGCGTGGGGTAGCAGCTCGGCAAAGATCACCGCCCCCAGGTCGTCGGCTGGCAGCGCGGCATCGGTGCCTACCTCGGCATCGGCACCCCCCATCGCCTGCCACGTACGGGCTCGAAGTTGACGCTCTTGCGCGACGCTGCACAGGGTGCCCAAGACTGCTCGCGCTGTGCGCTCGGTGCGCACCAGGGATTCAGCAGCCCGCGCCCGGCGCTCAGGCGTGTTCGCCATCTGCACATCGACTGCCTGCCGCTGCATGCAGCGGCTCAGAACCGCGTAGTGCCACGCCAGCAGGTCGGCTGCAGCTTTGGACATGGCGTCCGGGCCACCCGCAGCGTGTGCTTGAAGGGCTTGGGTGGCCCGCTCCAGGTGGGCTCGG
>JAAFIY010000093.1 GCA_013297985.1 Comamonadaceae bacterium
GCTGACTGCCGGTTTCCAGGCTGATGCGCTGGTAGCCCAGTTGCGCAGCCTGTGCCAACAGGTGCTCTAGCAACACGCGGCCCACGCCTTGGCCGCGCAGGGCTGCATCGGTGCGCATGGATTTGAGTTCGGCATGGGTGGCATGGAGGTGCTTGAGCGCGCCGGTGCCCGCCAAGCGGCCCGGTGTGGGGGCTGCCGAATCAGGCAGCCACGCTGTCCAAAAGCGGACGTCGCTTTGGCGCAGTTGGCTCATGTCCAAGGCGTGCACGCTTTCTGGCGGCGAGGTGGCACGCATGTCGGCCAGGTGGGCTTGCATGAAGGCTTCGATGCGCGGGTCGCTCAGGTCGTCTAGCCGAATGAGTAGGTTGGAAGGGGGAGCGGCCATGCAAGGTGAGGGCTAGAACAAAAAGTAGCGCTGCGCCATGGGTAGGCTGGTGGCGGGCTCGCACACCAGCAGTTGGCCGTCGGCGCGCACCGCATAGGTTTGCGCGTCAATTTCCATTTTGGGCACCAAGGTGTTGTGCAGCATGTGCTGCTTGCGCACGTGGCGAATGCTGTGCGCCGGGCTCAGGTGCTTCTTCAGGCCAAAACGCTCGCCAATGCCATCGGCAAAGGCGCCCTTGCTCACAAAGGTGATGCTGCTGGCGTGCAGCGATCCACCGAAGCTGCCAAACATGGGCCGATAGTGCACCGGCTGCGGTGTGGGGATGGACGCATTGGCGTCGCCCATGGCGGCCAGCGCGATGGTGCCGCCCTTGATCACCAAGAAGGGCTTCACGCCAAAAAACGCGGGCTTCCACACCACCAGGTCAGCCCACTTGCCCACTTCAATGCTGCCCACCTCATGGCTGATGCCGTGCGAGATAGCGGGGTTGATGGTGTATTTGGCGATGTATCGCTTGATGCGCGCGTTGTCGTGCCGATCAGTGTCGCCGGGCAGGCCGCCGCGCTGGTGCTTCATCTTGTGCGCGGTTTGCCAAGTGCGGATGATGACTTCGCCCACCCGGCCCATGGCCTGGCTGTCGCTGCTCATCATGCTGATGGCGCCCAGGTCGTGCAGGATGTCTTCGGCTGCGATGGTCTCGCGGCGGATGCGGCTTTCGGCAAAGGCCAAGTCTTCAGCAATGCCTGCGTCCAGGTGGTGGCACACCATGAGCATGTCCACATGCTCGTCCAGCGTGTTCACCGTGTAGGGCATGGTGGGGTTGGTGCTGCTGGGTAAAAAGTTGGCTTCGCCCACCACCTTCAAGATGTCGGGCGCGTGGCCACCGCCGGCGCCTTCGGTATGGAAGGCGCAAATGCCGCGGCCCTTGGTGGCGGCAATGGTGTTCTCAACAAAGCCCGACTCATTGAGCGTGTCAGAGTGCAGCGCTACTTGAATGTCCAGTTCATCGGCCACGTTCAGGCAGTTGTCGATGGCACTCGGCGTGCTGCCCCAGTCTTCATGCAGCTTGAGGCCGATGGCTCCGGCGCGCACCTGCTCGCGCAAGGCGGCGGGCAGGCTGGCGTTGCCCTTGCCCATAAAGCCCAAATTCATGGGGAATGCATCTGCCGCCTGCAGCATGCGCTGCAGGTGCCACGGCCCCGGCGTGCAGGTGGTGGCAAAGGTGCCTGTGGCGGGGCCAGTGCCGCCGCCAAACATGGTGGTGACGCCGCTGCTCAAGGCCTCTTCAATCTGCTGCGGGCAAATGAAGTGGATGTGGCTGTCAATGCCGCCAGCGGTGACGATCATGCCCTCAGCCGCAATGATCTCGGTGCCTGGGCCAATGACGATGTCCACGCCCGGTTGGGTGTCTGGGTTGCCCGCTTTGCCAATGGCCACAATGCGCCCGCCCCTGCAGCCAATGTCGGCCTTGACGATGCCCCAGTGGTCAATGATGAGGGCGTTGGTCAGCACGGTGTCCACCGCGCCACCGGCCTCAGGCCCGGGGCCAATGGCACCGTCGCGGGTGCGCTGGCTTTGCGCCATGCCGTCGCGGATGGTTTTGCCGCCGCCAAACTTCACTTCTTCGCCGTAGCCGCCTGCGCGCAGTGTCAAGTCATCTTCGACCTGCAGCACCAAGCCGGTGTCGGCCAGCCGGACCCGGTCGCCCACCGTGGGGCCAAACATTTCTGCGTAGGCACGCTTGCCGATGGTAGCCATGGTCACAAAGCTCCCTGCACAAGACCGCGAAAACCAAATACCCGGCGCTGCCCGCTCAGGGGTACCAGCTCCACCGTGCGTTGTTGGCCGGGTTCAAACCGAACGGCGGTGCCAGAGGCGATGTTCAATCGCAGCCCGCGCGCGGCGGTGCGATCAAACTCCAGCGCCGCGTTGGTTTCAGCAAAGTGATAGTGCGAACCCACCTGAATGGGGCGGTCAGATGCGTTGCGCACGACTACGCTCAGGTGGGCGCGACCAGGGTTCAGCGGCAATTCGCCTTCGTCTACAAACATCTCACCGGGAATCATTTCGAGGTCCTTTGTCTGATGGCGTTGATGATGATCAGGCGCTACACCACACGGGCAAACAGAAAACAACCGATGGCCGCTACCGCCACACCCAGGCCCCGGCTAACGATTGGCGGCGCACGTCGCAGTGCCAACCCAGTGAGCGAACCCAGGGCCAGCAGCAATACAGCGCTGCACACCAGGCCCAACAACGCCCAAAACTCAACCGGCCCGCGCAGCTCACTGCCATGTGCCGCCCCGTGCGCAAAGGCAATGGCAGTGGCGAGCCAAGCCGCAAGCACCATGGGCGCCGACACCCTAAACGCCAGCAAGAGGCCCAGAACCACCACCGACGCTGCGATGAGCGGCTCGACCGGCAGAGGTTTGGCATTCGAAAAACCCAACCAGGCGCCACCCATGAGCATCAGCAAAAAAACCAGTGCCACCATCCAGGCTTGCCGCACGTAGGCCGCCGACCACACGCCAAGCATCGCAAATGTGACGAAGTGGTCCAGATTGGACAGAGGGTGTATGGCGCCGCTTTGCCAAGCCTTGAAGGCGCTGCTGTTCGGAACCACCAGGGCGGTGCCGCTCGCATGGGCCACGGAGGCTGCAAGCAACATCGCGCAGGCGAACGCCCAGGCGCCCTGGTGGCGAAAGCAGGCGCCGCTGGGCGGCAAGTACGCGCTGTCAGGGCGCATCAAGCAATCGGCTGGTGCACAGTCACCAGCTTGGTGCCGTCGGGGAAAGTGGCCTCTACCTGGATGTCGGCGATCATTTCGGGCACGCCGTCCATCACGTCGGCGCGCGCCAACACGCTGCGGCCTTCGCTCATGAGTTGGGCCACGGTTTTGCCGTCGCGGGCACCCTCCATCACGCTGGCGCTGATCAGCGCCACGGCTTCGGGGTAATTGAGCTTTAAGCCTCGGGCGCGACGCCGCTCAGCCAGCAAGGCGGCGGTAAAGATGAGCAGCTTGTCTTTTTCGCGGGGAGTCAGTTCCATGCAGGCCTCAGCAAGGCTGGTGTGTGAACAACATTATGTGGTGGGCGTGCGGCCCGGTGCGGGGCCCCAAAATACACAGCATGTCCGCTGGCCTGCCTGAACCTCTGCCTGCTCTGCCGCACACCGCCGCCGATACCGACAGCGACGCCCCGCTGCAAGTGGTGAAGGTGCGGCGCGACTACAACGCTTGGGTGGCGCGCGAGACGCTAGAAGACTACGCCCTGCGCTACACCCCCGAGCGGTTTCGGCGCTGGAGCCACGCGCGGGTGTCGCACACGGCGTTTGGGGCGGCATCGTTTTTGATCTTGGAAGCGGTGGGCGCCACGCTGTTGGTGCAATACGGCTTCGTCAACGCGTTTTGGGCCATTTTGGCCACGGGGCTGGTGATTTTTTTGGCTGGTTGGCCCATCAGCGTGTACGCGGCCCGCTATGGCGTGGACATGGATCTGCTCACCCGGGGCGCCGGCTTTGGGTACTTGGGCTCCACCATCACGTCGCTGATCTACGCGTCGTTCACCTTCATCTTCTTTGCGCTAGAGGCGGCCGTCATGGCCTATGCGCTTGAGCTGGCGCTGGGTGTGCCGCCTTCGTGGGGCTATCTGATTTGTTCGTTGGTGGTGATCCCCTTGGTCACCCACGGCATCAGCGCGATCAGCCGCTTGCAGATCTGGACGCAACTCATCTGGCTGGTGATGTTGGTGGTGCCCTATGTGTTTGTGCTTTGGCGCGATCCGCAGGCCTTTGCCGGGGTCACCAGCTACATGGGGAGCCAAGCCGTGGGGCCGGGCTTTAGCTGGTTGTTGTTTGGTGCGGCGCTCACCGTGGGCATTGCGCTGATTACCCAAATGGGCGAGCAGGCCGACTATTTGCGCTTTATGCCCGCCAAAACGCCTGACACAGCCCGGCGTTGGTGGGGCGCCGTGATGTTGGGCGGACCGGGCTGGGTGGTGCTGGGGGTGGCCAAGATGTTGGGCGGCGCGCTCTTGGCTTACATGGTGCTGCAAAACAGCGTGCCCGCCGACCGCGCGGTCGACCCCAATCAGATGTATCTGGCCGCCTATGAGCAGGTGTTTGGCCACTACGGCTGGGCTGTGGCTGCCACGGCGGTGTTTGTGGTGGTCTCACAGCTCAAGATCAACGTCACCAATGCCTATGCAGGCTCCTTGGCGTGGAGCAATTTTTTTAGCCGACTCACGCACAGCCACCCCGGCCGGGTGGTGTGGGTGGTGTTCAACACCTTCATCGCCTATTTGCTGATGGAGATGAATGTCTTCAGCGCCATTGGCCAGGTGCTGGGCCTATACAGCAACGTAGCCATTGCTTGGATGGCCGCGGTGGTGGCTGACTTGGTCATCAACAAGCCCCTGGGGTTGTCACCCAAGGGCATTGAATTCAAACGCGCGCATTTGTATGACGTCAACCCTGTGGGGGTGGGCGCCATGCTGCTGGCCACTGCGGTGTCGGTGGCGGCGCACCTGGGGGCGTTTGGCCCGTGGCCGCAAGCGTTCTCGGCCGTGCTGGCCATGGTGACGGCGCTGGTGGCCTCACCTTTGATTGCCTGGGGCACGGGTGGGCGCTACTACTTGGCTCGTCAGCCCGAACCTACCGAGGAAGGCAGCTACAAGCGCCTGCAAGTGCGCCAATGCGTGATCTGTGAACGCGAATACGAAGGCCCCGATATGGCGCATTGCCCGGCCTATCGCGGTCCAATTTGTTCCTTGTGTTGCTCGCTGGACGCCCGCTGCGGCGACCTGTGCAAGCCCCAGGCCACGGTGGCGGCCCAATGGCGCGCAGTGGTGCACCGCTTGTTGCCCCAGCGCGCGTGGCCGGTGGCCGATGCAGGGCTGGCGCAGTTTGTGTTGATCATGCTGATTGCAGCACCCTTGTTGGCGGCCTTGCTGGGCTTGGTCTACACCCAGCAGCTGCGCGTGTTGGAAGGCTTGCCCATGGCGGCCATCGAGCTGCATGCGCTAGAGCTGGACATGCGCCAAGGCTTGTTCAACGCGTTTTGGGGGTTGATGTTGATCGCGGGCCTGATGGCGTGGTGGCTGGTGCTGGCACAAAGCAGCCGCCAGGTGGCGCAAGAAGAATCCAACCGCCAGACGCGCCAGCTCAATGAGCAAACCAGCGCGCTCAAGCGTGAAGTGCAACGCCGACGAGAAGCCGACGTGCTGCTGCAGCAAGCCAAGGATGCCGCCGAGCAAGCCCGCACTGTGGCCGAGCAGGCCCAGGCCCAGGCCGAAGCCGCCAACCGTGCCAAAAGCCGCTACATCAGTGTGATCAGCCACGAGCTGCGCACACCGCTCAATGGCATCTTGGGCTACGCCCAGCTGATGGCCCAAGACAGCGATGTGCCAGCGCATCGGCAGCAGGCGGTGGCGGTGATTCGGCGGGGCGGCGAGCACTTGCTGCAGTTGATTGAGGGCACGCTAGACATCGAGCGCATCGAGTCGGGCCGCCTGAGCCTGAACGTCGCCCCGATGCCTTTTGCCGACACCCTCAATGAGCTGGCCGCCTTGTTTGACATGCAGGCCAGCGCCAAGGGTCTGAGCCTGGTGTACGAGGTGCAAGGCGCACTGCCCACCTGGGTGCGTGCAGATGAAAAACGCCTGCGCCAAATCGTGGTGAACCTGCTGGGCAATGCAGTCAAATACACCCAAAGCGGCCAGGTCAGCCTGCGGGTGCGGTGGCAGCGTCAAATGGCCACCATCGAGGTGACCGATACCGGCCCAGGCATGAGCGGCGAGGCCCTCGCCCGGGTGTTTGAACCCTTTGCACGCGGCGACAACGTGGCCTTTGCGCCCGGCGCCGGGCTGGGTCTGACGATTGCCAAGATGCTGGCCGAACTGATGGGTGGCGAACTCACGGCGCGCAGCGAACTGGGCGCGGGCTCGACCTTCTATGTGCGCCTGTTTGTCCCGCAGACGGACGCGCCGCCGGACCGCGCCAGTGACCGCCTTTTGGCTGGACCACGCCACGGCTACCTGGGCCGGCGCCGACAAGTGCTGGTGGTCGATAACGAAGCCGCTGACCGCGATTTGCTACAGCAGCTTTTGCAGCCGCTGGGCTTTGAAGTGCGCACCGCCGCCAATGGCCACGATGCGCTGGACTTGCTGGCCGCTGGCGCTTGGCCCGACGCGCTGCTGATGGACTTGGCCATGCCGGGTATTGACGGCTGGCAAACCCTGCGCCGGGCCAAGGCCCTGTGCGAGCCCGATGTGTGGGCACGGACAGCGGTAGCCATCGTGTCGGCCAACGCATTTGAAAAACCGCTCGCCGCCGAAGTGGGCGCCGATCTAGGCATCACCGAAGCTGACTTTCTAACCAAGCCTTTGCGCCATTCAGAGTTGCTGGATTGGCTGGAGCGCCGCCTGCATTTGCAATGGGTGCAAGCTACCGCTGCCGTGCCCACAGCAGCGCTTAAGCCATCCGCCGCAGGGGCGGGCCCCACACCGCCGGCGGCCGACTTGGCAGCACTCAGCCAGGCGCTGCGACTGGGCTATTTCCGTGGCGCTTTACAGGCCCTGGATGCCTTGCAAGCGGCACACCCACAGGCCAGTGCCGTGCTCGCGCACTGGCGCGGCCGGGTGCAGCGCTTTGAATTTGAAGCGGTACTAGACGAACTGCAGCGCTTGACGCCCTCCACACCATGACGGCCTTCAGCCCCGACGCAGCGCCCAAGGCCAGCCCCTGGCCCGCTCCTGATGGCGCCACCGACCATCACGTGGTGCTGGTGGTGGACGACGTGCCTGACAACATCGCCGTGCTGCATGACGCGCTGGAAGAAGCCGGCTATTTGGTGCTGGTGGCCACCCAAGGCGCCAGCGCCTTGCAACGTGCCCAAGACGCGCAGCCCGACATCATCTTGCTGGATGCCGTCATGCCCGGCATGGACGGCTTTGAAGTAGCACGCCGCCTGAAAGCCCAAGCCCGCACCCAAGCCATTCCGATCATCTTTATGACGGGCCTCACCGACACCGAGCATCTGGTAGTGGCCATGCAAGCGGGCGCGGTGGACTACGTCACCAAGCCGATCCGCCCGGCTGAAGTGTTGGCGCGCATGCGGGTGCATCTGGCCCATGCGCGTGAGCGACGCCAAGCCCGCAATGCACTGGATGCCTTTGGCTACGCCAGCCTCACGCTGCGCGAGCATGACGGGCGTGTGCTGTGGGCCACGCCCTTGGCGCGCGAGCTGTTGGCGCGCTATTTCAACTCAGAAGCCGACGGTGCAGAAGCCGACAACCACCGGGCACCGACTGCGGTGCGTGATTGGCTGCAGCGTGCGTTGGCCGAGCTGCGCTCGGGGCAGCAAGCGGCGGCCGAGCGCGGCGCCGGACCCCTGGCAGAGCCGCCTAGGCTGACGGTGGAGCGCGCCAGCGGCACGCTCAGCCTGCGCTTGCACCGCCAGACCAGCGATGCCGACACCCTGCACGGTGAAGCCCCCAGCGCCGGTGAAGACGGTGAATGGATGGTGGTGATGCGCGAAGTGTCCGATGCCGCCGTCATCCAGTCGGTGGCGCTGGCGTTTCGGCTCACCGCGCGCGAGGCCGAGGTCATGGTCTGGGTGGTGCGCGGCAAGATCAACCGCGACATTGCCGACATCGTGGGCAGCAGCCCGGGCACCGTCAAAAAGCACCTAGAGCGGGTGTTTGCCAAGCTCGGGGTGGAAACACGCACCGCAGCCGCCGCGTTGGTGATGCAGCGCATTCGCCAATTGCATCCCCAGTTTGAAGGCTGACAAGTTTCAGACCAAAAGTGGCTAATGGGCCCTGAAATAGGGCGCAATTAGCTATCAAAAAGATAGCTATTTCGAAACCCACTTGGGGGCCTGCCTGCGCGGCATACGCCATACGGCGTATGGGCCAAGCCGCCCGACGTGCCTAGGATGACCCCAACACCTCTATGGCCTTGCGGCTGTGGTGTTTGACTCGCCACCCTGTTTTTCTATGCCCTTTTTTGAAGGAGCTTTGTCCGCCATGATGAAACGTCGTTTGTCGCTCCAAACGCTGGCCGCTGTTGCCGCATTGGCCGGTCTGACCGCCATTCCCGCCCACGCTCAAAACACCATCAAGGTGGGCGTGCTGCACAGCCTGAGCGGCACCATGGCCATCTCTGAGACCGTGTTGAAAGACACCGTGCTGATGGCCATTGAAGAAATCAACGCCAAAGGCGGCGTGATGGGCCGCAAGCTCGAGCCCGTGATCGTCGACCCGGCGTCGAACTGGCCGCTGTTTGCTGAAAAAGCTCGCCAGCTCATCACCCAAGACAAGGTTGCCGTGGTGTTTGGTTGCTGGACCTCGGTCAGCCGCAAATCGGTGCTGCCGGTGTTTGAAGAGCTCAACGGCCTGCTGTTCTACCCCGTGCAGTACGAAGGCGAAGAGCTGTCGCGCAACGTGTTCTACACCGGTGCTGCGCCCAACCAGCAGGCCATTCCCGCCGTGGAATACCTGATGAGCAAAGACGGTGGCAACGCCCGCCGCTTTGTGCTGCTGGGCACCGACTATGTGTACCCCCGCACCACCAACAAGATCCTGCGCGCCTTCTTGAAGAGCAAGGGCATCGCCGACGCCGACATCATGGAGGAATACACCCCCTTTGGCCACTCGGACTACCAGACCATCATTGGCAAGATCAAGAAGTTCTCGTCTGAGGGCAAGAAGACGGCCGTGATCTCCACCATCAACGGTGACTCCAACGTGCCCTTCTACAAAGAGCTGGGCAACCAGGGCTTGAAGGCCAAAGACGTGCCAGTGGTGGCCTTCTCGGTGGGTGAAGAAGAACTGCGCGGCGTGGACACCAAGCCCTTGGTGGGCCACCTGGCGGCGTGGAACTACTTCATGACGATCAAGAACCCCGCCAACGACGCCTTCATCAAGCAGTGGGCCGCCTACGCCAAGGCCAAGAACCTGCCCGGCCACAAAGACAAGCCGCTCACCAACGACCCGATGGAAGCCACCTACATCGGCGTGCACATGTGGAAGCAAGCGGTTGAAAAAGCCAAGAGCACCGATGTGGACAAGGTGATCCCGGCCATGTACGGCCAGACCTTCCGCGCCCCCAGTGGCTTCACCGCCAAGATGGACGAGCGCAACCACCACCTGCACAAGCCGGTGTTCATTGGCGAAGTGCGCGCTGACGGTCAGTTCAACGTGGTGTGGAAGACGCCCGGCCCGGTGCGTGCCATGCCGTGGAGCCCGTTCATTGAAGGCAACGACAAGAAGAAGGACGTGGCCGGTCCCAAGAAGTAAACCCCGTGCCCCTCGGGCGTCACGCGCCCGGAGGGCTTTGCAAGCGCCTCGTCCTCGGTGCTGGGACGGGGCGCTGCAACGTGGGCAGGGTCGTCAATTGGCGGTCGTGCCCACGTTACAGCGAACCTTCAAATCTATTCATGACCCACACAATCGGCAGGGCAGCAGCCTGGATGCTGCTGTTATGCGCAGCCTTGTGGCTGGGCCTGCCCCAGGCCAGGGCAGCGGGGCTGACGCCCGAGTTGGCCAACGCAATGGCCGCAGGCGACACCAGCGACCGCATCACCGCCATCGGCCAAGCGGTGGCCACCCCCGACGCGCGCACCCAGGTGTACCTGCAGGCTTTGGCTGACGACGCTGTCAAATTGGCGGGTGGGCGCGCGCTCATCGTGCGCGACGGCGCTGCGCAAGACCCGGTGACCGGTGCAACGGTGCCACTGCCTGATGACGCGCAAGACATCATCAACAACAACCGCATGCGCGGCGAGCTAGACACTGCGCTGGCCGCGCTCAAGCTCTTTTCAAACGACGCCAAAGAGCGTGCCGCTGCGGTGCAGGCCCTCAAGGGTGAGGTGGATGCATCGCGCCTGCCCTTGATCGAGCGCGCACTGGCTAGCGAAACCGTGCCAGGTCTCAAAGCCCAGCTGGAGCTGCTCAAGGCCTCTGTCATGTTGGCTGCGGACGACGCTGGCAAGCGCGCCGCGGCCGCCCGCCAATTGGCTGCAGCCCCCAGCCCGGCGGTGCGCGCGTTGCTGCTGGAGCGCCAGCGTGAAGAAACCGACCCCGCCGTGAAAAGCGCACTCAGCAAAGCCCTCACCGAAGTCGATGCGGGCTTGGCCTGGGGCGAACGGCTGGGCACCATCTTTACTGGCATCAGTCTGGGGTCCATCTTGTTGCTCGTGGCGCTGGGCTTGGCGATCACCTACGGGCTGATGGGCGTCATCAACATGGCGCATGGCGAACTGATGATGCTGGGCGCTTATGCCACCTATGTGGTGCAGCGGGTGTTTCAGGCCAACTTTCCGGGTGCGTTTGACTGGTACTTGCTGGCGGCAGTGCCGGTGTCATTTGCGGTGGCAGCCTTGGTGGGTGCGGCACTGGAGCGTGGCGTGATCCGCTATCTGTACGGCCGCCCGCTAGAGACCTTGCTGGCCACTTGGGGCATCAGCCTGATGTTGATGCAAGCGGTGCGCACCATGTTTGGCGCACAGAACGTCGCGGTAGAAAACCCGGTGTGGATGAGCGGCGGCGTGCAGGTACTGCCCAATCTGCAATTGCCGTTTAACCGCTTGGTGATCCTTGCGTTTGCAATTGCCGTGCTGGTGGCCATGGCGCTGCTCATCAGCCGCACCCGCTTGGGGTTGTTCGTGCGCGGTGTCACGCAAAACCGGCCGATGGCCTCTTGCATGGGTGTGCACACCGCGCGGGTGGACACCTACGCCTTCGCGCTGGGTTCGGGCATTGCTGGCCTTGCGGGCTGTGCGCTAAGCCAGATTGGCAACGTCGGGCCCGACTTGGGGCAGGCCTACATCGTGGACGCCTTCATGGTGGTGGTGGTGGGCGGTGTGGGCCAGCTGGCAGGCGCTGTGGTGGCCGCCATGGGCCTGGGCGTGCTCACCAAATTCCTCGAAGGCTGGGCCGGTGCGGTGCTGGCCAAGATTGCCGTGCTGGTGATCATCATCATCTTCATCCAGCGCAGACCGCAGGGCCTGTTTGCCATCCGTGGCCGGAGTGCTGAGGCATGAGTGCCGCGCCCCTTTCATCTGCTGCCAGTGCCGTGGTGCTGCCCGTACCGCCCCGCTTGCTCAGCACCCGGGCCTGGTTGGGTTTTGCGGTGTGCCTGGCGGTGTTGTGCGTGCTGGTGCCGCTGGCCAATTTGGTGGCGCCGGAGGGCAGCGCCCTGCATGTCAGCGACTACACCGTGGCACTGGTGGGCAAGATCATGTGCTACGCCATCTGCGCGCTAGCCATTGATTTGATCTGGGGCTTCACCGGCATCTTGAGCCTGGGCCACGGCCTGTTTTTTGCCCTGGGCGGCTACGTGATGGGCATGTATTTGATGCGCCAGATTGGCCGTGATGGGCACTACAAAAGCGACCTGCCCGACTTCATGGTGTTTTTGGACTGGAAAGCGCTGCCTTGGCACTGGAGCTTGTCTGACAGCTTTGTGGCCACGCTGCTGCTGATCGTGCTGGTGCCGGGCGTGGTGGCCTTTGTGTTTGGCTACTTTGCGTTCCGCTCACGCATCAAAGGGGTGTACTTTTCCATCATCACCCAAGCGCTCACTTTTGCCGCCATGCTGCTGTTTTTCCGCAATGAAACCGGCTTTGGCGGCAACAACGGCTTTACCGATTTCAAGCGCATCCTGGGTATCACCATTGCCACGCCGGGCATGCGCATGGCGTTGTTCATCACCACCGCGCTGGTGCTGCTGGGTTTCTTTTTGATGTCGCGCTATTTGGTGCGCAGCAAGTTTGGCCGCGTGCTGCAAGCCATTCGCGATGCCGAAAGCCGGGTGATGTTCTGCGGCTACAACCCGGTGCACTACAAGCTGGCCGTATGGACCTTGTCAGCGGTGATGTGTGGTGTGGCCGGCGCGCTGTATGTGCCGCAGGTGGGCATCATCAACCCCAGCGAAATGAGTCCGGCCAACAGCATTGAAATGGCCATCTGGGCCGCAGTGGGTGGGCGTGGCACCTTGGTGGGCCCCATCGTCGGCGCGTTCGCAGTCAATGGTGCCAAGAGCTTTTTGACTCAGACCGCGCCGGAATACTGGCTGTACTTCTTGGGCGCGCTGTTCATCGCGGTCACGCTGTTCTTGCCGCAAGGCCTGGTGGGCCTGTATCGCAAGCTGCGCCCCGCGAAAGGACAGCCATGACCCCTGATTTGTTGGAAGAAGGCCTGCGCCGCCGCGAGCAGGTGCAAAAAGCGCCGATGCCGGGCCGCACCGAATCAGGTGGCCGCGCGGCTGGTTTTGGCCGTATCGCGCGGGCGGGCGAGGTCGATACCACCCATGGCCGCATCTTGTACTTAGACGACGTGCGGGTGAGCTTTGACGGCTTCAAGGCCATCAACGGCCTGAGCCTTGACATCGCCCCGGGCGAGCTGCGCTGCATCATCGGCCCCAACGGCGCGGGCAAGACCACGATGATGGACATCATCACCGGCAAAACCAGGCCCGACAGCGGCACCGTGTTTTTTGGCAGCACCATTGATTTGCTGCGCTACCGCGAAGCCGACATTGCCCAGCTGGGCATTGGCCGCAAGTTTCAAAAGCCCACGGTGTTTGAGGCCCTGAGCGTGTTCGAGAACCTCGAGCTCTCGCTGAAAACGGCCAAAGGCGTGGGCGCGGCCGTGGCGGCGCGGCTCAATGGCGAGCAACGCAACCGGCTGGCTGAAGTGCTCGTCACCATCCACCTGCAAGACCATGTCAACCAAACTGCGGGCACTTTGAGCCACGGCCAAAAACAGTGGTTGGAAATTGGCATGCTGCTCACCCAAGAGCCCAAGCTCTTGCTGCTGGACGAGCCCGTGGCCGGCATGACAGATGAAGAAACCGAGCGCACCGCGCAACTGTTTTTGTCGCTCAAAGGCAAGCATTCATTGATGGTGGTGGAACACGACATGAACTTCATCCGCACCATCAGCGAAAAAGTCACTGTGTTGCACGAAGGCCGGGTGCTGGCCGAAGGCACGCTAGCCCAAGTGCAAGCCGACGAACGGGTGATTGAGGTGTACCTTGGCCGCTGAAGTGACCATTGCTACAAAAAACGTAGCTGCTACCGCCCAAGATACGGGCGCTGCGGCCTTGTTGAGCATTGAGAAGGTCAACCAGTTTTACGGTGGATCGCACATCCTGCGCGACGTGAGCCTGAGCGCCCGAATGGGCCAAGTCACTGTGGTGCTGGGCCGCAACGGTGTGGGCAAAACCACCTTGCTCAAAAGCTTGATGGGCTTGGTGCCCATCAAGAGCGGGCAAATCTTGCTGGACGGCCAGCGCATCGACACCCGCACGCCCTATGAGCGCGCCCGCGCAGGCATCGGCTTTGTGCCGCAGGGCCGCGAAATTTTTGCCCGCCTCACGGTGCAAGACAACTTGCTCATGGGCCTGGCCACCAAATCTGGCCGCACACCCATTCCGCCTGAGTTGTTTGAACTGTTTCCAGTGCTCAAACAAATGCTGGGCAGGCGCGGAGGTGATTTGTCAGGGGGCCAACAGCAGCAACTGGCCATTGCCCGCGCCCTCGCCGCTGGGCCAAAACTGCTCGTGCTCGACGAGCCCACCGAGGGCATCCAGCCCAGCATCATCAAAGACATCGGCCGCGTGATTCGCATGCTGGCCGACCGCGGCAGCATGGCCATTGTGTTGGTGGAGCAGTACTACGACTTCGCGCGTGAACTGGCCGACCACTATGTGGTGATGGAACGCGGCGAAGTCATTGCCCAAGGGCCAGCCA
>JAAFIY010000094.1 GCA_013297985.1 Comamonadaceae bacterium
GAGCGGGCCCCTCGGCAAAACCCAGGCCAATGCGCCGACGCAGCCACTGGTCAAACAGCAGCTTGCTGTAGCCGTAGACGTTCAAAGGCGCTTCGCAGGCGGGGTCTTCGCGAAAGGTTTGCGAGCCGCCATAGGTGGCCGCCGACGAGGCGTACAGCAAACGAATGCGCTGCGCCGCACAGGCTTCATACAACTGACAACTGGTGGTGAAGTTGTTGCGCAGCATGAACTGGCCATTGGTTTCCATGGTGTCGCTGCAAGCGCCTTCATGGAACACCGCCTGAATGCGACCATAGCGGCCTGCGGTGAGGGCTGGGTAGAAGTCTGCCGCGTCCACATAGTCGGCAATCTGCAAATCAGCCAAGTTGCGGAATTTGTCGCCTTGGGTGAGGTCGTCCACCGCAATGATGTCGCTGATGCCCCGCGCGTTGAGGCCCGCCACCAAGTTGGAGCCAATGAAGCCCGCCGCGCCGGTGACCACAATCGTCATGATGCAAACAACTCCTGATAGCTGCAGGTGGCAGTGCCAAATTTGCCCACCACAATGCCGCCGGCCTTGTTGGCCCAGGGCAGGGCGGCGCGCACATCCAGCCCCGCGGCCAGCAGCGCAGCCAGGGTGGCAATGACGGTGTCGCCCGCGCCAGTCACGTCAAACACCTCACGTGCCTGCGCGGCCACATGCAGGTGGCCGCGGTCGTCAAACAAGGTCATGCCTTCTTCAGACCGGGTGACAAGCAGGGCCTGCAGATTGAGTTGTTGGCGCAGGTTTTGGGCCCGCTGGTGCAGGTCGGCTTCAGAGTGCCAGGCGCCCACCACTTGCTGCAGTTCGGCCCGGTTGGGGGTGATGACAGTGGCGCCTGCATAGCGGCTGTAGTCGCTGCCTTTGGGATCAATCAACACCGCTTTACCCGCTGCACGGCTGGCGCTGATCATGTCAGCCACATGGGCCAGGCCACCCTTGCCGTAGTCGGAAAACAGCACCGCTTGATGCTGTGGCATCAGCTGGGCAAAGCGCTCGGTTTGGCTGGCCAGCACTTCGTGGTCAGGGGTGGCCTCAAAGTCCAGGCGAATGAGTTGCTGCTGGCGGCCGATCACACGCAGTTTGACGGTGGTCTTCAAGCCCGCATCACGCCCAAAGTGCGGCGCGATGCCAGTTTGGGCCACCAAGCGTTCCAGGGTATGACTGGCGTCGTCGTCACCCACCACCGTGAGCAGCGATGCGCGCGCGCCCAGCGTGACTACGTTGTAGGCCACGTTGGCTGCGGCACCGATACGTTCTTCTTCGCGAGTGACGCGCACCACCGGCACCGGGGCTTCGGGGCTGATGCGGTCCACCGCACCGTACCAGTAGCGGTCGAGCATGGCGTCGCCCACCACCAGGACAGCGGCGCCTTGTAACTGTTGGGCTGTTGGCGCGATGGCGGGCATCAGAGTTCTTCCACCCGCAGCGGCGGGTAGCTGTCCCAGGCCTGGCAGCCGGGGCAGTGCCAAAAATACTGTCGGGCTTCAAATCCGCAGGCCGCGCAGCGGTAGCGCATGAGGGGTTTGGCCGCGTGCTCCACCGCCCGCAGTACCGCGCTGTGGGTGGGGGCCTCGGCGGCCGACGCGCCCGCCTGCTCGCCCGCCAGCCACCGCTGCGTAGCGACCAAGGACGGGTGTTGGGCCAAGTGCTGCGCCCAGGCCAAGTGCACGGCTCCCGCATTGCCGTCGCGCGCTTGTATCAACCGGGCCAAGGCGTCCAACAAGTCTAGGCAAGGGCGCTCGGCGTATCGGCGCTGCAAGAGGTCAATGGCTTGGTTGACGATCGGGGCCGAGCCTGCGGCGTCAGTTTGATGGCGCTGCACCACGCATCGGGCCAAGGGATCTGCGGCCAACACTGCGGCAGCGGGGGCCACCTGCGCCTGGGTGTCACCACCGGGTTTGGCCAGCAATCGCATGAGAAGGCCAATGGCAGCGTCTAGGCCCTGCGCTTGCCCGGCTTCGAGCTGCGCCAGGTCAAGCACAGGGCGAGCGGCGTTGGGGGCCGCAAGCTGCGCCTTGTGCAGCAGTTGCCGGGCGCCAGCCACATCGCCACGGGCCAGGGCCACCTGGGCTTGCTCGCATTCGTAGTGGGCCAAGCGGTGCGAAAAATCGCTTTCCCCGTTGGCTTGCAACTGTTGCGCCACTTGCGCCGCTTGCGGCCAGTCGCGGGCCCGTTCGTGCAAGGCCAGCAGCGCCAAAAGCGCTTGGCCTTCTAGCGGTGTACCGAGCAGCGGCTTCAAAGCGGCTTCGGCTCGGTCGATCAACCCGGCCTTTAAGTAATCCATGGCCAGCGCGTGCTGGGCGCGTTGGCGGTCAGAGCGGTTTAAGTCAGCGCGGGCCAGCAGGTGTTGGTGCACCCGCACGGCGCGGTCGTAGTCGCCTCGGCGCCGAAACAAGTTGCCCAGGGCAAAGTGCAAGTCCGAAGTGTCGGGGTCGTGCTGAACGGCTTCGACAAAGGCATCGATGGCTTGGTCTTGCTGTTGGTTCAGCAAGTGATTCAACCCCCTGAAATAGGCCTTGGGTGCGCGGCGGTTTTCCAGGCGAAGTTGCTTGCCGTCCCAGCGCGAGGCCAACCAGCCTGCGGCAAAGGCCACGGGCAAGCCCAGCAGTAGCCACAGCGCGTCAAACTCCATGTTCGGCGCCTGGGTAAACGGTTCCGGGGGGGCGGCTGCGTGCAGGCGCGATGGCTACTGCGTCGGTCACCACTGGGGTGGGCACGCTGTCCTGCGCGGGCTTGGCATCTGGGTGCGTGCTAGGGCCTGACGATGGGTGCTTGGCGGACGCGGGCTGTGCGGTACCTGTATGGGGCGTGGCGGCCACTAGCGGATCGCGTTTGCGCGCCCACCAGCCCGGCAGCATGCCTAACACGCCAACAACGACGCCAGCGGTAAAGACCACCAGTAACACCAACACCAAAGGTGCCGTCCATTTCTGGCCGAAGAACCAGTGCACGGTGACAAGCTCAGGGTTGTTCAGCGCGAACGCAAAGAGCGCGAAGAACACAACGGCCTTCACCAACCACTTCAGAGCGCGCAGCAACGTGTTCATGCGGTGCGCGCCTCAGCCGGCGATGGGTCCAAGGTCGCCAGCGCGCGCCTGTAGGTGCGTAGGCCCAACCATCTAGCGGCGAGGCGCCACAGCGGCGACGCCCTGTGCCTTGGTCAGAGCTTGGTGGGCGGGCGTTTGCAGTCGTGGATCGGTGTGGCGCAGCGCTTCGGTACGCTCGTCCACCGCCTCACGCAGGGCTTTGCCTGGCTTGAAATGTGGGACCCGTTTTTCGGGGATTTGTACGCTCTGGCCGCTGCGGGGGTTGCGGCCCAAGCGCGGCGGGCGGTGGTTGATGGAGAAGCTACCAAAGCCGCGAATTTCAATGCGGTGGCCGCGCACCATGGCGTCGCCCAAGGCGTCCAGAATGGCCTTGACCGCTGCCTCAGCGTCGCGGTGCGGCAGCTGAGAAAACTGCTGTGCCAAGGCTTCGACGAGATCGGAACGGGTCATGAATCAAGGGCCCTAATGAAAACGGGCAGACAACTCTGGGCTGTCTGCCCGCTAAAGCATACCTGCTGCATAGGCCCAGCGGGCCCATGCAAAGCAAGCGGCATCAGCCGTTGTTGTTGTCCAACTTGGCGCGCAGCAAAGCGCCCAGGCTGGTGGTGCCAGCGTTATCGCGACCGGCCTGCTGCGACAGCGAAGCCATGGCTTCTTGCTGGTCGGCCATGTCCTTGGCCTTGATCGACAGCTGAATACCACGCGTCTTGCGGTCGACGTTGACCACCACAGCCGACACTTCGTCGCCTTCTTTGAGCAGCGTGCGGGCGTCTTCAACGCGGTCGCGGCTGATTTCGCCAGCGCGCAGATAGCCAATGACGTCGTTGCCCAGATCGATTTCGGCGCCACGAGCGTCAACGGTCTTGACCTTACCTGACACGATCGCGCCACGGTCGTTGACGGTGACAAAGGTGGTGAACGGATCACCGTCGAGCTGCTTGATGCCCAAGCTGATGCGCTCGCGCTCAACATCGATGGCCAACACGATGGCTTCGACGTCTTGGCCTTTCTTGTAGTTGCGCACAGCGGCTTCGCCGGTTTCGTTCCAAGACAGGTCAGACAGGTGCACCAAGCCGTCGATGCCAGCGGCCAAGCCCACAAACACACCAAAGTCAGTGATCGACTTGATGGGGCCCTTCACGCGGTCGCCACGCTTGGTGTTTTGCGCGAATTCTTGCCAAGGGTTGGCGCGGCACTGCTTCATGCCCAGCGAAATGCGGCGCTTGTCTTCGTCGATCTCGAGCACCATGACTTCGACTTCATCGCCCAGCGCGACGATCTTGGACGGGGCCACGTTCTTGTTGGTCCAGTCCATTTCAGACACGTGCACAAGGCCTTCGATGCCGGGTTCCAGTTCCACAAACGCGCCGTAGTCGGCGATGTTGGTGACCTTGCCAAACATGCGAGTGCCCGAGGGGTAGCGACGCGCCACGCCCATCCAAGGGTCGTCGCCCATTTGCTTGAGGCCCAAGCTGACGCGGTTCTTTTCGGTGTCGAACTTGAGGATCTTGGCCATGAGTTCTTGGCCCGGCTGCACCACCTCAGAGGGGTGACGCACGCGGCGCCAGGCCATGTCAGTGATGTGCAGCAGGCCGTCGATGCCACCCAGGTCCACAAAGGCGCCGTATTCGGTGATGTTCTTGACCACGCCGCGCACGATGGAGCCTTCTTTCAAGGTTTCCATCAGCTTGGCGCGCTCTTCGCCCATGCTGGCTTCGACCACTGCGCGGCGGCTGAGCACCACGTTGTTGCGCTTGCGGTCGAGCTTGATGACTTTGAATTCGAGCGTTTTGTTCTCGAACGGAGTCAGGTCTTTGACGGGGCGGGTGTCCACCAACGAGCCGGGCAAAAAGGCGCGAATGCCATTGACCAACACGGTCAGGCCGCCCTTGACTTTGCCGGCGGTGGTGCCGGTGACGAATTCGCCGGATTCCAGCGCTTTTTCAAGTGCCATCCACGAGGCCAGGCGCTTGGCCTTGTCGCGCGACAGGATGGTATCGCCGTAGCCGTTTTCGATGGCGTCGATGGCAACCGCGACAAAGTCGCCCACCTGCACTTCGACTTCGCCCTTGTCGTTCTTGAACTCTTCAAGCGGCACGTAGGCTTCAGATTTGAGGCCGGCGTTGACCACCACAAAGCTGTGCTCCACACGCACCACTTCAGCGGTGATGACCTCGCCAGCGCGCATCTCGGAGCGCTTGAGGGATTCTTCAAACAGAGCGGCGAAAGATTCAGACATGAGTTTTCCAATGGGCCCGGTGAGGTGACAGCCAACGAACGTATGCCGTGCCGCGCGAGGCATCAGCATCTGGGCCAACCATCACTTCAACAACAGGGGGGTGGTGCAACCAAAAAAGGCTGCGGGTTGAGTTGGAGGTTCCCGCCACCCAATGTGCCAGCGGCACGGACAGGGAGTGGCGGGGGCCAGTGAATTGCCGAAAAGACCCGACGCGCCAGGTCAAAACGGCCGCACGCGCTGCCACTGTTGCATCACCCAGGTAATCGATTCATCGACCGACTGGGTGCTGTTGTCCAGCATCAGCGCATCTTGCGCAGGTTTTAATGGGGCGGCTTGGCGACTGGCGTCGCGCGCATCGCGCTCAGTTAAATCCTGCATAAGGCCCTCGAGTTTAGCCGAAATACCTTTTGAAATCAATTGCTTATGCCGCCGCTCGGCGCGGGTTTGCGCGCTGGCGGTCAGAAACACCTTGAGCGCGGCCTCGGGGAAGATCACCGTGCCCATGTCGCGCCCGTCGGCAACCAATCCCGGTGCGCGACGAAAGGCGTGTTGCAGTTGCAGCAAGCCCTGGCGCACAGCGGGCAGGGCGGAGATACGCGATGCATCAGCGCCAGTGGCTTCGGTGCGCAAGGCCTCGGTAACGTCTTGGTCGGCCAGCCAGGTGCGTTGGTGGCTGAAGCGAATCGGCAAGGCGGCAGCCATGGCACCGAGTTGGGCTTCATGCGCCGTGTCGATGGGCACGCCTTGTTGCCCAGCCGCCAGAGCGGCGGCGCGATACAGCGAGCCCGAATCCAAAAAGTGGTAGCCCAGCTTCTGCGCAAGTTCGGCCGCCAAGGTGCCTTTGCCAGACGCGCTGGGGCCGTCAATGGTGATGACCGGGATGTCCGCCGCGGCGGGCTGGGTCACGCTAAAGAGCGCATCAAAGTAGGTGGGGAAGGTTTTGGCCACACACGCCGGGTCCAGGATGCGCACCGGCAAGCCAGCCGGATTGAGCGCGGCCAGCGAAAAGCACATGGCCACTCGGTGGTCGTCGTAGGTGTGGATGGCCGCTGCGCGCCAATGCGCCGGGCTGGCGGGCGGCGTGATGCGCAGCCAGTCGGGCCCCTCGTCGACACCGGCGCCCAGCTTGCGCAACTCGGTGGCCATGGCGTGGATGCGGTCGGTTTCCTTTACGCGCCAACTGGCGATGTTGCGCAGGGTGCTGGGGCCGTCGGCATACAGCGCCATCACAGCAAGAGTCATGGCGGCGTCGGGGATGTGGTTGCAGTCCAAATCGATGGCCTTGAGCGGCCAAGCGCCGCGCTGCACCCGCAGGTGGTCAGCGGCGCTGTGCACCACGGCGCCCATGGCGCGGGCGGCGTCCACAAAGCGGATATCGCCCTGAATGGAATCTTCACCCACCCCGTCAATGCGCAGGCCGGGTCCTTCGGAATTTGAGGGTGGATTGGCCGCGTCCGGCGCACAGAGGGCGCCAAGCGCTACAAAATAGCTAGCAGACGAGGCATCTGCCTCGACCGGCAAGGTGCCGGGCGACGTGTAGCGGCTGTCGGGCGCAATCACAAAACGTTGCCAGCCTTGACGCTGCACCTGCACGCCGAAACGAGCTAGCAGCTTGAGCGTGATGTCGACATAGGGTTTAGAGATCAACTCACCCAAGACGTCCACCACGATGGGCTGGCTGCGCCCCATGCTGGCCATGGGCAGCGCCAGCAGCAAGGCGGTGAGGAATTGGCTGGAGACATCGCCGCGCACGGCGATGGGCGCATCCAGCGCCAGCGTGCTTGGCGCAATCGCCAGCGGCGGATAGCCGCTTTGGCCCAGATAGGTGACGCCGCAGCCCACGGCTTGCAGGGCGTCCACCAAGTCGCCGATGGGGCGTTCATGCATGCGCGGGACCCCGCGCACGGTGGCGCGTGCACCGGCCAGAGCCAGCGCGGCCGTCAGCGGGCGCATGGCAGTCCCGGCATTGCCCAAAAACAAGTCGGCTGGTGCGTGCGACGTGGCCTGCGCCAGGCGGCCCCCCACGCCTTGAATGCGCACTGCATCGGCGCGGCCCTGCCAAGGGCGCTGCACGTCGCAGCCCAGCACCCGCAGCGCGTCAATCATCACTTGCGTGTCGTCTGAATCCAGCAGGCCAGTGAGCACCGTGGCGCCGTCACACAAGGCCGCCAGCAGCAAT
Source organism: Comamonadaceae bacterium (assembly GCA_013297985.1). GTDB lineage: Bacteria > Pseudomonadota > Gammaproteobacteria > Burkholderiales > Burkholderiaceae_C > JAAFIY01. Next base: position 7,488 of record JAAFIY010000094.1, read on the forward strand.
ACGCGGTTCGAGATGCTTTTAGAGCCTGGCAATTGAACCCGCCCCGCCGCGTGGGTGAAGGGCGGCAGGTCAAGCCAAGCCAGTTTGGATGCGGACATGTCCAGGGGAAAAGAGGCGTGCCTGGCCCGCGCTAACTGCGCTGATTGCGCTGCCGGGTGGCCATGGTCCAGCCGCCTCGGGTGTTGCTAGCCAGGTCGATCAGGCCTTCTAGGGCATCGCCATTGCCTTGGTCAATGAGCTGCTCAAACGTGGCCAATGCGCGCTGGAACATGCGGGTTTGGGTGAGCAGCTCTTCGCGGTTGCTGAGCAAGATGTCGCGCCAGACTTTGGGGTCGCTCGCCGCGATACGCGAGAAGTCGCGAAAGCCAGGCCCCGCCAAGGCCAGATAGTCGCTGCCATCGGTCTGGCTGGCCACCGCATTGACGTAAGCAAACGCGATCAGGTGCGGCAAGTGACTGACGGCCGCAAAGGCCGCGTCATGCGATTCAGGCGACATTTGCAGCACCTCGGCCCCCAGGGCGCGCCACAAATCGTCGGCACGCGAAATGTGGGTGGTGTAGGTGCGCTCAAACGGCGTCAAGATGACTTTGCAGCCGCGGTAAAGGTCGCTGTCTGCATGCTCCACACCTGCCACCTCGCGGCCGGTGATGGGGTGCGCAGGCACAAAGCTGCCGACTTGGTCGCGCAGCGCTCGGCGCGACGCATCAACCACATCGCGCTTGGTGGAGCCCACGTCCATCACCAAGGTGTCGCGCGTGACCAAGGGTTTAATGGCCTTGAGGGTGGCCTCAGTGGCGGCCACTGGCACCGCCACCAGCACCAAATCAGCACCTGACACCGCCAGCAGCGCAGAAGGCGCCTCGACATCGATCACGCCCAATTGGCGCGCCCTCTCGGTGGTAGAGGGCGATTTGCTGTAACCCACCACCCGCTTGACCAACCCCGCCCGCTTGCACGCCAGCGCAAAAGAGCCGCCCATCAGGCCGCAACCGATCAATCCGAGCTGTTCAAACATGGCGAGTCGTGGCGTGACAGGCGTTGGGGAATTAGTCGCTGGCCGGATAGGTGCCCAGCACCTTGAAAAATGCGCACAAGCCGCGCAATTCTTGCAGCGCCTGCGCCACGCTGGGCTTGCTGGGGTGGCCGTCTAGGTCAATGTAGAAGTAGTACTCCCATTGGCCTGATCGTGCGGGGCGCGATTCAAACCGCGTCATGGACACACCGTGTGTCTTCAGAGGCACCAACAGGTCATGCACCGCACCGGGCCGGTTGGGCACGCTCAAGACCAAGCTGGTGCAGTCGTGGCCCGAGGCCGCCGGGGCTTGCAGCACGGTGGGCAGGCACACGATGGCAAATCGCGTGCGGTTGAAGGCATCGTCTTGAATGGCATGGGCGGCGATGTGCAAGCCGTGCTCAGCGCCCGCCCGCTCGCTGGCAATACCGGCCCAAGCGGGCTGGGTGGCAGCCAGGCGCGCCCCTTCGGCATTGCTGGCCACGGCGCGACGCTCGGCATTGGGCAAGTGCAGGCTTAGCCAGCCTTGGCACTGGGCCAGCGCCTGGGGATGAGCCAACACCACTTCAACGCCCGCTACTGCGTCGCTCAAGCGCAGCAGGTTGTGCCGCACCAGCAGGCTCACCTCGCCCACGATGTGCAGGGGCGAATTCAAGAACAAATCCAGCGAACGCGTCACCACGCCTTCAGTGCTGTTTTCAACCGGCACCACACCGTAGTGGGCGCGGCCTGCGGTGGTGGCCTGAAAGACTTCGTCGATGCTGGTGCAGGGCACGCGCTCAATGCTGCTGCCAAAAAAATTCAGGCTGGCTTGTTCACTGAAAGTGCCCGCGGGCCCTAGGTAGGCCACTCGCTGCGGGCTCTCTAGGCTGCGGCAAGCCGACATGATTTCGCGCCAGATGTGGGCGATATTGCCGCGCTCGAGCGGCCCGGCGTTGGCCTGCTGCAAGCCATGAATCACCTGCGCTTCGCGCTCGGGGCGAAACACCGGCGTGCCTTCACGCTTTTTGAGTTCGCCCACCTCACCGGCGAGCTTGGCGCGCTGGTTGAGCAGGGCCAACAATTGCTGGTCCACCGCATCAATGGCGGCGCGCAGCTCGGGCAGTGGGCGCGGAGTGTCAGCCGTTGACACGTTCAAACTCCGAGAGGTAGCTCACCAGCGTTTGCACGCCCGAAAGGGGCAGCGCGTTGTACAGGCTGGCGCGCATGCCGCCTACCGATTTGTGCCCCTTGAGCTGCAACAACCCAGCCGCCCGGGCGCCTGCCAAAAATGGCGCGTTCAGGCGCTCATCGCGCAGGAAAAACGGCACATTCATTCGCGAGCGGTGTTGGGGGTGGACATGGTTGACGTACAAGCCAGACTGGTCAATGGCGCCGTACAGCAATTGGGCTTTGGCCATGTTACGCCGCTCCAGCGCAGCCAAGCCTTGCACCGCCGTGGCGCCATCGCCTTCGCGCTGGGCCAGCAGCCACTTGAACACCAAGCCTGCGATGTAGATGGCCCAGGTTGGCGGGGTGTTGTACATCGAGTCGTTCTTGGCCACCGTTTGGTAGTTGAAGGCGCTGGGGCAAATCGGCAGGGCATGGCCCAGCAGGTCTTCGCGCACCACCACCAGGGTCAAACCGGCAGGCCCCAAGTTTTTCTGCGCACCACCAAAGGCCAGTCCCACGCGTGACCAGTCGACGCTGCGCGAAGCCACGTGCGATGAAAAATCCACCACCAGGGGCGCCTTGGAGCCAAGCGCGACCAAGTCGGGCAGGGCGGGGAATTCGAGCCCGTCAATGGTCTCGTTGCTGCAAATGTGCACATAAGCCGCGTCATCGCTGAGCTGCCAGGTGGCGGCATCGGGGATGAAGCGGTGCCCTGGTGGGTCGCCCGCTTGCACATTACTGGCTGCCACGCGGGCTTGGCAATAGCGCTGCGCTTCAGCGTGGCTCTTGATCGTCCAGCTGCCGGTAATCACGAAGTCTGCTGCCGCCCCGCGAGATAGGTTCAGCGGCACGATAGCGTTCTCTGCAATGCCACCGCCCTGCATGAACAGCACCTGAAAGTGGGGCGGGATTGCCAGCAAGGCGCGCAAATCAGCCTGAGCTTCGGCCGCGATCTGCATGAACTCCGGGCCGCGATGGCTCATTTCCATCACGCTCATGCCGCTGGCGTGCCAGTCGAGCATTTCGGCAGCGGCTTGGCTCAGCACCGCCTCGGGCATGGTGGCGGGGCCCGCAGAAAAGTTAAATGGGCGCTGGGGCATCTAGACGCTGAAAGTCTGAGGGGATTGGGGCGTTTGCGGCGTATCTACGCCACAAGCAGCTATTAAAAATATAGCGTCAGGGGCTCGGGGGTGTCTCGGGTGATGGATCGGGCTGCGTGGCTGAGTCATCGTCTTCACCGGGCAGCGGCTGGGCGTCGTTTTCAACGATGCGCTGCACGCCACCGAGCTTGGCGCCAGCGTCCAGCGCGATCAGCGTCACCCCTTGGGTGGCACGCCCGAGTTCGCGGATTTCAGCCACCCGGGTGCGTACCAGCACGCCGGTGTCGGTAATCAGCATGATTTCATCTTCTGCACGCACCAGCGTGGCCGCCACCACGCGGCCATTGCGCTCGCTTTGCTGGATGGCAATCATCCCCTTGGTGCCCCGGCCGTGGCGGGTGTACTCAGTAATTGAGGTGCGCTTGCCGTAGCCATTTTCTGTGGCGGTGAGCACGCTTTGTTGCTCGTCTTCGGCCACCAACATGGCAATCACGTGTTGGCCGTCTTCTAGCGCCATGCCGCGCACCCCGCGGGCTGTGCGGCCCATGGGGCGCACGTCGTTTTCGTCAAAGCGCACCGCCTTGCCGGCGTCTGAAAACAGCATCACATCGTGCTGGCCGTCGGTGAGTGCGGCACCGATCAAAAAGTCGCCCTCATCCAAGTCCACCGCAATGATGCCGGCCTTGCGCGGGTTACTAAAGTCTTCCAGCGGTGTCTTTTTAACCGTGCCGCCTGCCGTGCACATGAACACATAGCGGTCAGCCGGAAAACTGCGCGCGGGGCCGGTCAGCGGCAGCACCACATTGACCTTTTCGCCCTCTTGCAGCGGGAACATATTGACGATGGCTTTGCCACGCGATCCGCGTGAGCCCTGGGGCACTTCCCAGACCTTGACCCAATACACCCGGCCCCGGGTGGTGAAGCACAAAATCCAGTCGTGGGTGTTGGCAATAAAGAGTTGGTCAATCCAGTCGTCTTCTTTGGTGGCGGTGGCTTGTTTGCCGCGCCCACCGCGTTTTTGCGCGCGGTATTCGGCCACCGGCTGGCTTTTGATGTAGCCGGTGTGGCTCAAGGTGACCACCATGTCGGTGGGCGTGATGAGGTCTTCAGTGCCCAGATCCTGTGCGTTGGCCTCAATGTGGCTGCGGCGCGCGCCTTGTTTGGTCTGGCCAAACTCTTGGCGGATGGCGCTGAGCTCTTCCGAAATGATGTGCGATACGCGCTCGGGCCGCGCCAAGATGTCCAGCAGGTCGTCGACCTCGGCCAGCACCTCTTTGTATTCGGCCACGATCTTGTCTTGCTCTAGCCCTGTCAGGCGCTGCAGGCGCATTTGCAAGATTTCTTGGGCTTGCGTTTCGCTCAAGCGATACAGACCGTCGCTGTGCAGGCCGTATTGGCGCTCCAGCCCTTCGGGACGGTAGTCGTCGGCGTTGATGGTGCCGCCGTCGGCGCGGGTGCGGGTCAGCATTTGGCGCACCAGCTGCGAATCCCAGGGGCGGTTCATCAGCTCGGTCTTGGCCACTGGCGGCGTGGGTGACTCACGAATGATGCGAATGAACTCATCAATGTTGGCCAGCGCCACCGCCAGGCCTTCCAAGATGTGGCTGCGTTCGCGCGCTTTGCGCAGCGTGAACACCGTGCGGCGCGTGACCACTTCGCGTCGGTGCTGCAAAAAGATGTCCAGCAGCTGCTTGATATTGCACAGCCGCGGCTGGCCGTCCACCAGCGCCACCATGTTGATGCCAAAGGTGTCCTGCAGCTGGGTTTGCTTGTATAGGTTATTGAGCACCACCTCAGGTACTTCGCCACGCTTGAGCTCAATCACCAGGCGCATGCCTGACTTGTCGCTTTCGTCCTGGATGTGGCTGATGCCTTCAATCTTCTTTTCGTGCACCAACTCGGCCATGCGCTCTTGCAGCGTCTTTTTATTGACCTGATAGGGCAGCTCATCGACCACGATGGCCTGGCGCTGGCCGCGATCAATGTCTTCGAAGTGGCACTTGGCGCGCATCACGACGCGGCCGCGGCCGGTGCGGTAGCCCTCCCGCACACCGCTGGTGCCGTAGATGATGCCGGCCGTGGGGAAATCAGGCGCGGGGATGATTTCAATCAGCTCATCCACCGTGGCTTGTGGGTTGCGCAGCAGGTGCAGACAAGCGTCCACCACCTCATTCAAGTTGTGCGGCGGGATGTTGGTGGCCATGCCCACCGCAATACCGGCGGAGCCATTGACCAACAGATTGGGCAACTTGGCGGGCAGCACCAAGGGCTCTTTTTCAGAGCCGTCATAGTTGGGGCCAAAGTCCACCGTCTCTTTGTCGATGTCGGCCAACATTTCTGCGGCGATCTTCGACAGGCGGATTTCGGTGTAACGCATGGCGGCGGCGTTGTCGCCGTCCACGCTGCCAAAGTTGCCTTGGCCATCGACCAACATGTGGCGCAAAGAAAAGTCTTGCGCCATGCGCACGATGGTGTCGTACACCGCGCTGTCGCCGTGCGGGTGGTACTTACCAATCACATCGCCCACGATACGGGCCGATTTTTTGTAAGGCCGGTTCCAATCGTTGTTGAGCTCGTGCATGGCAAACAGCACGCGCCGATGCACGGGCTTGAGCCCGTCGCGGGCGTCGGGCAAGGCGCGCCCGACGATGACGCTCATGGCGTAGTCCAGGTAACTGCGCCGCATCTCCTCTTCTAGGCTGATGGGCAGGGTTTCCTTGGCGAATGTCATGGCGTGGTCGGTTTTTCTTTGGCCCAGGTTTTGGGCATAACCCCGCATTCTAAAAGTTCAGCCGAATCAGGGCGTCTGACGCCATCGCGGGCCGAGGCGCCGATGCCTTCAGGCAGGCCTGTGGTGATCGTGCAACAACGAGGACGCTGGTGCTCTATCCATTGAAGGGCCGTTCGCTTCGGGCGCCAACTTGTGCCAAAACCGTGTGGCACAATCAATTTCAACAGTTCTAGCGATAGCCCTTTGGGGTTGTCTTGGTCTGTCCGCTTTTTATCCGTGCCGCGCCGTGGCGGCTTGTTTTCATCCCCGTGAGGAGAATCATGAACAAACTCAACAAGGTCACGATGCTGTTTGCCACCGCTGCGTTGGCCACAGCCGCTGGTGCCCAGACGATTGACAACTGGCGCAACGGCAACTCTGAACTGGTGTGGCGCAACGGCACCAACCAACTTTGCTGGCGTGATGCGGCTTGGACGCCTGCCACCGCTGCTGCGGGTTGCGACGGCGCTATCGCCCGTGCCGCTCCGGCTCCCGCACCCGCAGCTGCTGCACCGGCCCCCGCTCCCGCACCGGCAGATCGGAAGAGCACA
>JAAFIY010000095.1 GCA_013297985.1 Comamonadaceae bacterium
CTTGCTGAATCTGCTCAAAGCAAGCGATGCCCAAGCGGCCATCGCCACGCAAGCCAATGCAGCGCTGCAAGTCACGCTGAACGGCCTGCGCTACACGCTGGCCCCGCAAGCCCAGGTCATCGCGATCCCGACAGCCCAAGCGGGCCGACCGTGGTGGATCAGTGGGGGTACGCTGTACTTGCCGCTGACCGAAGCCGATGGCAGGACGCCCAAGTGGGCGCAGGGGTTTGGCTTGCGTTGAGCGAGCGATCGCAACCTTAAGCCAGATTGGCCTGAAGCGCCCTGAAATAGGGTGCATACTGCTACAAAAGATGTAGCAAAAGACTCGACATGGTTTGCTAGGCGTAAAGCGCAAGCGGCGCCTCGTGCAAGGTGCGCTGAGAGGCCTGCGGGCCCAGCGCCTGCTGTAGCACTGCCAACAGCGCGCTATGACCGCCCACGGCTTTGGCACTGGTACCGGTGTGTGGCCAATCGCTACCCCACACACAGCGCCCAGCGAATTGCCCGGCCATGTCGGCCACGCGATGGATGAGCTCAGCATAGGGCGGCGCACAGCCCAGGCGATACCACGCTGACAGCTTCAACCAAGCGCCGCCTTGGGCCAGATCGGACAAGGCAGCGGCTTCGCTGGCTTGCAAAAGCGCATCGGCACGCAGCCCGCCCAAATGGTCCAACACATGCACGCCGCCGAACTCGTTTTGCAGCGCGGCCACCATCGGCCAGTGTGCAGGCTGCACATACCACTGCACATGCCAGCGCAGGCGCTGCAGGGTGCTTTGCACGGTGCGCAGCACCGGGCGCAGTGCCGTCGCATCGGCCGCCGCCCCTACGGGTGACACGCAATTCAGCCGCATCCCACGCACGCCCAGGGCATGCCAAGCATCTGCGTGTGCCACCAGATCTTGGGCAGCTTGCAGGGTGTGCGCCACCACCACGCCGCGATGGCGCCCAGCCGATTGCCGCAACCCGGCCAGTAGCACGCGCGGGTCTTCGCCGTACACACTGGGCTGCACCAGCACCAAGCGGTGCAGGCCATGTGCTTGGCTCACGGCTTCAATCTCACTCAGGCTGGCTGCAGCAGGCGCGTAGTGGCCGCCCAAGGTGGGTGCGGCAGGGTCAAACAGATGCACATGGCAGTCCCAGCCCGCCGGGGCTGCCGGCGCAGACGGCGCAGGCTCAACCACTGGTGATCTGGCGCTCTTGAATCACCCGCGCCCACAGCGCGGTTTGGTTGCGGATGAAGGCGGCGGGGTCGCCGTCAAACACATCACCGCCCAGGGTGCGCACACGGCCCAGCACTTCGGGGTCGGACATCGCGCGGGCGATGGCTTTGCGCAGGCGGGCCACCACTTCGGCGGGCGTGTTGGCGGGGGCCAGCACCGGGTTCCATTCCAGCACCTCGTGGCCTTTCACGCCCGCTTCGGCCATGGTGGGCACCTCTGACAGCACCCGGTTGCGCCGGGGCGCCGTCACGCCCAGCGCCCGCAGGCGGCCGCTTTGGATGTGGCCCAGGCTAGACGCCACATTGGCAAAAAACAGTGGCACCTGGCCGCCCATGACATCGTTGAGCGCCGGGCCACCACCGCGATAGGGCACATGCACCAATTCCACCTTGGCCAGTGATTCAAACAGGGCCCCAGCCAAGTGCTGGGCTGAGCCGTTGCCCGATGACGCATAGGCAATCGTTTTGGGCTTGGCGCGGGCAAGGCGGATGACATCGGCCACGCTGCGCGCCTCAAATCCGGGGTGGCACACCAACACATTGGGGTACTGCGCCAGCACGGCCAGCGGCGTGAATGCGCTGGCGCTGTCGTAGGGCAGCTTGCCCGCCATCAGCGTGGGGTTGGTGGCAAAGTTGGATGCATCCAGCAGCAGCGTGTGCCCGTCGGGTGCGGCGCGCGCCACCAAGGCGGCGGCCAGCGTGCCGCCAGCGCCGGGGCGGTTGTCGACCACCACGTTTTGACCTAGGGCCTCGCTCATGCGGGGGGCAATCAGGCGGGCCATCAGATCAGCGCCGCCGCCTGCGGGAAACGACACAACCAGAGTCACCGGCCGAGCACCGCCCTGGGCTTGCGCCCAACGGGTGCCCAGCGTGGCGGCAGCGCCCAGCAAGCTCAAACGGGCCACGCGCTGAAGGGCGCTGCGGCGGTTGGGGGACAAGGTCATGACACGGGCTCCGGCAAGGTAGTTGACAGAAGTGGCTAGCGAATTTCAACGGTGTAGCGAAACGCACGGGCGTCGCCCCGCGTGTGGCGCAGCTCCACGGCTTGACCGGACAAATCAAATGCGCGACGCTGCACCAGTGCGCAGGGGTGACCTGCGGGAAGGCCCAAGTGGCTCGCGTCCGGCTTGGACAGCTCAGCAAACTGAATATCGTCTTGCGCCCGGTGCACATGCACACCGCACAGGCGCGCCAGGGCGGGGTAGAGCAAATCGCCCCAATCGGCGCTGGGGTGCTGCAGCAGCGCGGCGCACTCAGGCAGGCGCAGCCAGATGCGCTCAAGCAACCGTGGCGCCCCAGCGAGCAGCCGCAGGCGATCGAGCCGCAGCACGTCTTGGGGCTGCGACAGCGAAAGTGCCCGCGCGACTGCCGCGCTGGCCTTGACCACGCGGCGCTGCAAAACCACAGACTGCGGCACGGCGGAGTTGGGAGCCTGCGCGCCATCACCAAACCGAAAAAACCGCAGCATGGGTGCGCCGACGATGGCGCTGGCCACAAAGGTGCCATGCCCGTGGCGCCGCTCAATCAGGCCTTCAGCCGCCAGCAGGGCCAAGGCCTGTCGCACGGTACCCAAAGCGGCGCTGTGTTGCTCGGCCAAACGCTGCTCAGCAGCAACGGCCGAGCCTGGCGCCCAGCGCCCCGAGGTGATGGCATCGCGCCACTGTGCCGCCAGCCCGGCATAGCGGGCCAAGCCCCGGGCTGGTGCTGATGGCGGTGCCAACAGGGGTGCATCTAGTGTCATGTCTGTAATTCTAAAGCTATAGATGACTGGAGGTGCATCGAAGATTCTCGATGCCATCCAAAAAGTAAGGCTTGGGGCTTCTGTGGCCTTGACCGACTGACCCTGAAAGGCTGCGGCCCGTGGTGGGACCAACGCCTTGGTTTAGGACGCCACGGGGCCTAAATACGGTGCAATGTCCACTTCGTCACGCTGCTCGGGCCGCAGGTAACGCTCGGCGTACTGCAGGTGGATGCCGCTGGTTAAGAACAGGTCAAAGACATCGGGGTCGATATGCCCGCGGCGCTTAAAGCCATGCAGCAAGCGCACCGCTTCTGACAGTGAATTGGCTTTTTTGTAAGGCCGGTCAGTGGCCGTGAGGGCTTCAAAAATATCGGCCACTGCCATGATGCGTGCGGGCATCGACAAAGCGTCTGCGGCTAGGCGGCGCGGGTAGCCGTTGCCCTTCAAGGTTTCGTGGTGGGTGCCTGCATATTCCGGCACCCGCTTCAGGTCATGCGGCAGCGGCAATTGCTCAAGCATGGTGATGGTTTGGATGATGTGCTCATTGACCTTGAAGCGCTCTTCATCGGTCAAGGTGCCACGGCTTACACACAGGTTGTGCAGCTCGCCCCGGTCATACAAGTACTGGGGCACATTCATCTTGAAACCGTGCCGCGCAAATGCGTCTTGTTCAACAGGGCGCTCGATGCGGTGGCGGAGTTTGTCGGCCAGCACCGTCTCAAGGGCTGGCAAGGCCTGAGCTGGCTCCAGCCGTGCCAGATGGGTTTCCTCAGCGCTTAGGCCCAGGCGATCATCAAAATGCCGCAGCCAGGTTTGCGCGCCGATCTCACGCAAGCGGCGCATGTGGTCCATCGACATGCCCTCGGAACCCAGGTTGCAGCTGGCCACAAACGCGAAGTCATCGTGCAGTTGTTGTTGGCGGGCGCTGCATTGGGCTTGGGCTTCATTGGCATCTAGCCCGCCCGCCACCGCTTGAAGGCGGGCAATTTCTGCATCACGCCAGAGCACTTCAAAACGGGTGCGGATTTCATGGAGGCGGTTGTAGAGGGTTTCGAGCTTGGTGGCTTTGTCTACGACAAATTCGGGGGTGGTGACTTTGCCGCAGTCGTGCAGCCACGCGCCCACCCGAAATTCCCGCCATTGCGCTTCCGTGCGCAGCTCAAAGCGGTTGAAAGCGGCGACCTTGCTTTGGCTGGCGGCCTGGGCCAGCATCAGGGCTAGCTCGGGCACACGTTCGCAATGGCCACCGGTGTGGGGGCTCTTGGCGTCAATTGCCCCCGCAATCAAGCGAATGAACGCGTCCATCAGCTCGCGCTGGGCCGCCAGCAAGTTCAGGTTCTCGAGCGCGATGGCCGACTGCGCCGCCATGGCGTCCAGGAAGCCCGCCAGCTCGTCTGAAAAAGCGATGACATGGCCCGTGGCGGGGTGCAAGGCATTGACGAACTGCAGCACGCCCAGCACTTCGCCCTGCGGCGTGGCCAGCGGCAAGGTGAGCATGGACACCGCCCGCAGCCCGCTTTGCTCGCTGAAGCGCTTGGTGCCGCTCAGATCAAATCGGGTTTCGGCGTAGATGTCGTCGATGAGCACCCGCTCATTTCGGTTGGCCACATAAGTGGCCACGTAGCTCAGATCGGGCTGCCCGGTTTCGGGGTGAATCAGGGGGATTTCGTGGCTGGGCAGCTCATCGTGCAGCGTGCGCAAGGCAAAGCGCAGGGTGTTGTTGGGCGTTCGCAGAAACAGCGTGGCCGCCTGGCAGTGCGCGATGTCGCGGGCGGTATGCAAGATGTCGCGCAGCAGCACATTGCGGTCTTGTGTGCGGCCAAGTTGCAAGCCTGATTCGACCAGCTGGGCCAGTTTGTGTTGCGCCTCTCGCAGCACTGCCGTGCGTTCTCGCAGGCTACTTTTCATGCCCACCTGCGCAGCGGCGAGTTGCTGGATTTCTTCAATGCCAGAGGTGGGGGGCACCACCGAATCCGCAAAGTCAGACTGGCGTAGGCGCTCCGAATGCGCTGCCAGCACCCGCAGTGAGCGCGACATACCACGCGTGAGCCACACCGCCAAGGCAATCGCCATGGCGGCTACAGCCAGAGTCCAGGCCAATAGCTCTTTTTGAAACTGGCGCAGCGGCTGGCTGAACGCGTCCAAGGGTGCCAGTGCCACCACCCGCAGCCCAAGGGTTTGCGACGGGGGGCGGTCGATCAGGCGGCTTTGCACCGCCCAGGCTGCAGTGTCCACATCCACCACCGCCAGTTGCCCCAGGGCCTGCACAGGGGTGAGTTCCTGTGCGCTGCGGGGCGAAAACCCCATCGCAGCCGACGTGGTTTCTGTCGTGGGTGCGCTCAGTGCGGTGCGGGCCGCGCGCAAGGCGCTAGTCACCGTTTCGTCTGACATCGAGTCTGCGCCCACCCGCCACAACAGGGGCTGGTCGCGCAGCTCAAACCCCAGCACATAGGGGACCGCTTGACTGGTTTTGGGAGCCGTGCCGAGGGCATCGATTGCCAGAGCCACTTTCAGCGACACATCCACACCCAGCAAGTCTTGGGACCCATGGCGCAAGGCCAAGGCGGCGCGACCGTCGTCACTAGGGGCGTTCAGGCGCAAGTCAGGCAACCACAGCCCTCTGACATCGGCCGGTGTGGGCACCTTGGCCCACAGCGCGACCGGGTCGGCCAAAGCGTCGAGCAAGGTTCGTTCGGCGGCCAGCAGCGGGGCTTGAAGCTCGTCACCCCGGGCGTTCCAAAAGCGTAGCCTTGATACATCCCAGGCGGTGATGTTGTGGGCACGGGTGATGGAGTCCACCGACAAAAAGGCGGTGCCGTCGGGGGCGCGTCGTACCAGGTCGGGGTCTCCGGCTAAAGAGGCGCTGACGGCTTCCGGCCAACGCAAGGTGCTCAGCGCTCGCCCTCGTGCCGTGTCGTGCAGATGCAGGCCCAAGATGGCTGGGTCGGCACGCATAGCCAACAACTGCTGCTGCACCGTGGTGGTGGGCGCAGAGGCTTCAGAAAGGGTGGCGGTTTGGGTGAGCGTGGCGGCGCTGCGTTCTAAGGCCCGCAGCCGCATGTCGGCCAATTGCGCTGCCAGCGCCACATGCTGATCGAGCACCGTGGCCGCGTTGCGCAGCGCCACCGCTTCGCCGCGCCCGTGGATCAAGACCCCGCCCACCGCCAAGGCCAAGGCCAAAGCGCCACCGATGCCCAGCAGCACCCAGTGTTGAAGGCTCAAATGAAAACGCCTCAGGCCCATACCCGCTCGCGCGGAGGGGTCAGGAGGGGGCTGGGTGTCAGACATTAGGCGATTCGGTGGACGCTGCAATCGAACTGCGATACCGGTAAGTTCAGTCTAGCAACGTGTGAGTGCGCTGGCGTTTGCCAGACAAGGGATGTACAGCTATTGTTAGGGCCTTGGATTTGGGCCCCGGACTAGGGTCCCGATTCGAATGGCGTATGTGCGCCGCTGCAAGGAAATCTCGCCATGACTGCCTTCACTCACCAAAGCCGCGCAGCTTATCTGCCGCACCTTTTGCGATGGGCCTTTGGGGCCTTGTTAGTGCTGTTTGCGCTGAGCGCCGCAGCGCAGGTGGCGCCGCGCCACATCGGGGTGGTGAAATCGGTCACTGGCGACGCAACCGTGACCACGCTGGGGCAAGAGGTGCGCGCTGTGGTCGGCACGCCCGTGTTTCAGGGCAGCACCATTCGCACGGCGGCCTCGGCCAGCTTGGGGCTGACGTTTCAAGACAACACCATGATGTCTTTCGGTCCCCGCACCGAGCTGGTGGTAGACGAATACCTGTACGCGCCCAGCCAGGGCCAGTTAAAGATTGCGTCGCGCATGACGCGCGGCACGCTCAACTATGTGTCGGGCGTGATCAGTAAGCTCAAACCCGATGCCGTCACCATCAACACCCCGACGGGCTTGATTGGCATGCGCGGCACGCACGCCCTGGTGCAAGTGGACGAATGAACCAGTGAGTCAGGGATTTACTCGCCAGCCCGGGTGCTGGCTGCCGCTTTTGCGCCGATTTTCTGTACCAGCTGGTTGGACGCGTGGGACGGCATTGGGCGTGGCGCTGATGCTTGCCGCCTGCGCCGCCCCCCCCGCGCCGCCACCACCACCACCGCCGCAAAAAGCCGCACCCCTGCCGGCGCGTACGCTGGTGGTGCTGATGCCCAATGCCGATGGCACCGTGGGCGCCATTGAGGTGCAAGGGCCCGGGGGCACCCGACGGCTGACGCAAGCCCGGCAAGGCACCTTTGCCGATGGCCGAGACGCGCCTTTTGCGTTGTCGGCCGCTCAAGTGGACGAGCGTTTCACCGCCGCGCGGGCCGCATTGCCGCGGCCGCCGCAAACCTTCGTACTCAACTTTCTGACCGGCACCACCACGCTCACCCCCGAAAGCCGTGATTTGCTGCCGCGCATTCTGGCGGCCGCTGCCGAGCGCCCTGCGCTGGAGCTATCTGTGGTGGGGCACACCGACACGGTGGGGCGGCCCGAGGCCAACCACGCGCTGGGCTTGCAGCGCGCGGGCTTGATTGCCGAGCTCATTCGGGCCCGCGGCATTCCCACCGCTGCGGTGGTGGTGGAATCGCACGGCGAAAGCAATCCGCTGGTGAAAACGCCTGACGAAACGCCAGAGCCCGCCAACCGCCGGGTTGAAATCACGCTGCGTTAGCGCGGCGTTTTTAGCGCAGTTTTTGGGCTGCACCGCCCTGTTGGTGGGCCGAAGCTGCTATTTTTCTTGTAGCACCAGCACGTCCAGTGCTGGATGCGTCAGCGGGCCGGTGAGGTGGCGGGCGTGCAGCCGCACCAAGGGGTCATCGGGCCACGCCTGAGCCAAGGCGGTGAATGCATCGACGGCGCCATCGCGATCTGACTGCCCCAGCATGTCAAACGCCCGCGCATAGTCGGCCAGGGGCGCCCGCTGCGCGGTGTCGTGGCTGAGCACCGGTTCCCACACCATCAGCGGCAGCGATTTGCCCTTGAGTTGCAGGCGCCCCACGGGCCGCATGCTGGGCGCGTCAGCCACGCCGTCCAACACCGCTTGCGACACACACACCCGGGTGCCCAAATGCTTGTTGGCGCCTTCCAGTCGGGCGGCGGTGTTCACCGCGTCGCCTAGGGCGCGGTAATCAAAAATGGCGCCGCCGCCGAAGTTGCCCACGATGACCTCACCACTGTGCACACCAATGCGGGTGATGCCAAACGGCACGCCGCGCCCCTGCACTTCAGCGGCGTATTGGCTGGCAAAGGCTTCCATGGCCAGCGCACAGCGCAGGGCGCGGGCCTGGTGATCCGCCTGCGGCACCGGGGCAGAAAACAAAATGGCCACCGCGTCACCCACGATGCGGTCCAGTGTGCCTTGGTGCTCAAAGGCGATGGCGATCATGCGGTCAAGGTACACGTTGAGCAGGCCCACCGCCTCGGCGGGGTCGAGCTTTTCCATCAGCGATGTAAACCCTGCCAGGTCGGTGAAGACAAAGCTGCACACCCGCCGCTGGCCGCCCAGCGCCAGGCCGTCTTGATGGCTGACGAGGTGCTCGACCAGGTTTGGCGACACGTAGCGTGCAAACGCGGTTTTGATCCAGCGCTGATCGCGCTCACTGGCCAAGTGATGCGCCACGCTGCCCACCACCAAGGCCAAGGTGCCGGCCAAAAAAGGCCACAGCCCATCCACCAAAAAACGCGCATGGGCAAACGCCCACCACGCGCCACCTAGCGACACCGCCAACCAGCCCAGCGCCAGCCCCAGCGACACCGCAGCGCGCACCCGCGTGGCCAGCAGCCCCAACAGCATCACCGACACCGCTACACCCAGCACCTCTGCCGCATGTGCCCAGCCCGGGCGCACCAGCCATTGGCCGTGCAGCGCTTGTTCAATGGCCTGGGCGTGCGCGTCGACCCCAGCCATGGTCTGACCCAGCGGGTTAAAGCGCAGATCTAGTAAGCCCTGGGCGCTGGTGCCCACCAGCACGATGTGATCGCGCAGGCTCTCGTTGGGCAGGCGGCCTTGCAGCACATCCACGGCCGACACAAAACGGCCGGGCTGCGGCTGGGCGTAGTGCAGCCACACTTCGCCTTGGGCATTGGTGGGCATCTCCACAGCCCCAGTGCGTACGCCCAGCACGTCGCCTGCTTCGGGCTGCCAGATCACCGTGTGGTGCGCGGCGCCTTGCGCCACGCGCAAGGCCTCGGCGGCCAGCGTGGGCACCAACTCGCCTCGGTAGCTCAGTACCCAAGGCACGCGGCGCACGATACCGTCGCCGTCTGCCACAAAGCTCAAGGCGCCCACGGCTGTGGCTTGCTGCTGCAACACGCCAAGCGGCCACACCGCCCCGGGGAAATCCACCAGGGCGGTGGCCACCTCGGCCTGCGGCATCGGGGCGCCCAGCGCCAGCACCACAAAGCGATTGGGTCCGCCGTAGGCCGGGTTGGCCGCTGCAGTCTGGGTGTCAGGCCCCAGCGACATGCCCAGCACCACCGGGCGGTGAGCCAGGCTTTGGGCAAAGCGCTCATCGTGGTCGGGCAGGGCGGCCAAGTCTTGCTGCAGTCGCTGCTGTCGTGCGGCGTCGCCCGCCAGCATCGGCTGAGCCGATGCGTTGGCAGCCCACAACCGTGCAGCGGCGCGGGGCGAGGTGCGGTCTGCTTCGGCAAACACCACGTCAAAGGCCACCACGGCAGCACCGTGCGCGTGCAAGACGTCCACCAATTCGGCCAGGCGGGTGCGGGGCCACGGCCACTGGCCGAGTTCGGCCAAGCTGCGGTCATCAATGTCGATCACCCGCACCGGGGCCGGCAAAGGTTCGCGGGGCTGCCAGCGCTGGAACTGATCAAACTGCGCATGGCGCAGGGTTTGCATGGGCAGAGGGTCTAGCGCGGTCATTGCGGCTGCCAGCAAAGCCAGCCCCAGCCAAGCCACGGCACCAAATCCGCGACGAAACCACACCCCACGCCACAGCGCGCCAGGCGCAGTGGGCGCGGCGGCTTTGGGACGTTCACGCCGGGGCATGGAAGATGGGTTGGGCTTCAAGCAACCGGGCCGATCGAAAGAGGCGATGAGGGCAAAGGCTCATTGTGACGGTGCTGGCACGTGGCCTGCTAGGCTTAGGCTGACCTGCTTGCCCAACCCTTGCGGCCCTTAGTCCTTTCGCCCCTTCGCGCATGAACGCTTATCGCGCCCGCCTGCTTCGATTTGACGCACACCGCCCCGCCCAGGCCCTGTTCGACGACGATGGGCTTTTGGTGGTGGGCACTGACGCCAACGGGCTGCAGCGGGTGTTGGACGCGGGCGCCCACGCCGACGTCGCGCCGCGCTGGCCCGGCGTGGCGGTGCACGACTGGCGGCCCTGGCTGATCGCACCGGGGTTTATTGACACCCATGTGCACATGCCGCAGCTCGATGTCATCGGCTCACCGGCGGACGGTCTGTTGCCCTGGCTGGAGCACTACACATTCCCCGAAGAATCGCGGTTTGCCGACCCCGCCCACGCGGGCGAAGTCGCTCAAGCTTTTGTGGCCGAACTCTTGCGCCACGGCACCACGACCGCGCTGTGCTTTGGCACTTCGCATGTGGCCTCGGTTGACGCCTTGATGCAAGCCGCCCAGGCGCAAGGCATGCGCCTGATCGGTGGCAAATCGCTGCAAGACCGCCACAGCCCCCCGGCGTTGACCGATGACACCGAAGGCAGCCTGATCGATACCGAAAATCTGATTGCGCGTTGGCACAACCAGGGTCGCTTGGGCTACGCCATCACACCGCGTTTTGCGCCCTCTTGCAGCCCCGCGCAACTGCGTGGTGCGGGCGAACTGGCTGCGCGCCATCCCAGCGTGTGGGTGCAGTCGCATGTGGCTGAAAACACGGACGAAATTGCCTGGGCGCAGGCGCTTTTCCCGAAGTCACGCAGCTACTTGGGTGTGTACGACGACTTTGGCCTGCTGCGCCCGCGCAGTGTCTATGCCCACTGCATTCATCTGGACGACGCGGATCGCGCCTTGATGCACCAACGCGGCGCCGCAGCAGCGGTATGCCCCACCAGCAATTTATTTCTGGGCAGCGGTTTTTTTGACTTTGGCCGTGCGCAGGCGGCTGACATGGCCCACGCCTTGGCCAGCGATATCGGCGGCGGCACGCACCTAAGCGCCTTTGCCACGATGCTGGCGGCCTACCACGTGGGCCGGGTGGCTTTGCCCCAGCGCCCAGGCATGGGCTTGGCGCCGCAGCAACTGTGGTGGCTACACACGGCGGGTGCCGCGCAGGCCTTGGGTTTGGGCGATGCAGTGGGCCATTTGACGGTGGGCTCGGAGGCCGACTTTGTGGCCATCAACCCCGCCGCTACGCCCCTGCTGGCGCGCCGCACCCAACGGGCCAGCAACTTAAACGAACTGCTGTTTGCACTGATCGTGCTGGGCGATGATCGGGCCATTGCCCGCACAGTGGTCAACGGTCAAGTGGTGGCCACCACACAGCTTGCGACACAGGCCGCAGCCATGGCGCGATAGCATGCGGCCCCAACTCGGGAGTTTGACCATGAAGCCACCTGTCCCTTCCCCTTGGCTTGCTGCGCTGGCTTTGGCCACCGTGCTGGGCTTGTCCAGTGCGCCCGCGCATGCGCAGGGCTTCAACTTAGAGCAAATCCGTCAGTTGCTGCTAGAGCTGCGCGGGCAAATTCAAAATGTGATTCGCGACCCCAGCCAGTTACTGTTGAGCGGCCTGTGCGGCGATGTGCGGGTGCCTGGCGGCAGCGCGCTAAAGAGCCGCATGGAAGGCAACGGTTGCTGGTACACCTACACCCAAGGCAATGGCGCCGACGCTGAAACCACCGAATTCCAGATTGCCCGCACGCTGCGCCAGGCGTCGCCCCGGGTGATGACCGAGTTGGCCACCGAAGCCCGCCGCGCCAGCCAAGCCAACATCAATGGCCGCAGCATCAACCTAGACGCAGAAGCCGTCACCGAAACCACGCACGAGCAAATGGGCCCCGTGATTTGGATGGCCGAGCGCAACCAGTTGGTGTATGCCCACCAAGGCTGGGTGTACATGATCCGCGTACGCGGCCAGTTTGCCCGCATGGACACCGCCATGCAGATTGCGTCGCAAGTGGGCGCGCCTCGATAACAAACACCCATCACTACGCAGCATGAGCATCAAAAGCGACAAGTGGATTCGCCGCATGGCCGAGCAGCACGGCCTGATTGAGCCCTTTGAGCCCGGCCAGGTGCGTGAGGTGAAAGGCCAGCGCGTCATCAGCTACGGCACCAGCAGCTACGGCTATGACATCCGCTGCGCGCCGGAATTCAAGGTCTTCACCAACATTCACAGCACGGTGGTAGACCCCAAGAATTTCGATGAGAAAAGCTTTGTGGATTTCCACGGCGACAGCTGCATCATCCCGCCCAACAGCTTTGCGCTGGCCCGCACGGTGGAGTACTTCCGCATTCCGCGCAATGTGCTCACCATCTGCTTGGGCAAAAGCACTTATGCGCGCTGCGGCATCATCGTCAACGTCACGCCGTTTGAGCCTGAATGGGAAGGCTTTGTGACGCTGGAATTCAGCAACACCACGCCACTGCCCGCCAAGATTTATGCCGGCGAAGGCTGTGCCCAGGTGCTGTTTTTTGAAAGCGACGAAGTGTGCGAGACCAGCTACAAAGACCGGGGCGGCAAGTACCAAGGCCAAACCGGTGTCACGCTACCAAAAGCATAGCTGCTTAGGCTCGCCAATAGGGCGTAAGAGGCCGATTGGATTTGGGCCATAGCGCCGTCAAATCGACTGCATGGCCAGCCGCGCAGCGGCCAAATCCCAACCCGCCCAGCCGCAGCTTTTGAACAAGCTGGGGCCTTTGCTTGACTTGGCGCTGGCGCCGCTCACCAAGTCGGCCAACAGCGGCAGCGCCTGTGCATCCACGCCTGCTTGCAGCACATCGCCCGCCTCGTGCCGCGCATCGGCGCTGTCCAACCAAATACCACCGCTGGCGTTTAAGTGGCGCACCACATCGGGTGCAATTTCAGACATCTGCGGCGTGAAAGCGCCCACGGCTGCCACCCATGCATCCGAGCGCAGCTGGCCGCTCAGCACCACGGCTTGGGCAGGGGTGGCGGTGATGACCAAGGGGCAGTGCGGCAACGCGTCTGCCACGCTAGCGGCCACCCGCGCATGCACACCCCAAGTGCGCGCCACGTCCACCAGCGTTTGCGCGCTGGCTGCGCTGCGCGAATGCACCCACAGCTCCCGCACGCCGTGCGATTGCACCAGGGCCTGGGCATGCGCAAAGCCCTGCACACCCGCGCCCACCACCAACAGCGGCGCCCCCTGCGGCGCCTGCATGCGCTGCGCCGCCAACAAGCTGGCTGCTGCCGTGCGCCGCGCCGTCACGGTGGGGCCATGCAGCAAGGCACGGCGTTCACCCGTGGTGGCATCAAAGGCCAACACGTCGCCTTGGATGCCGGGGCGCCCGTGCGCCGCATTGCCGGGCACATAGGTGATGAGTTTGGCCATGGCCACGCGGGCGTCGCTGGCGGGCATGGCAAAGAACCAGGGGCGTGCACCGTTGGCATCTGGCTGGCCCATGGGCAGCACGCTGCGCGGCGGCACATGCACACTGGGGTCAACCAACAGCGCCGCAATCTCTGCGGCTAAGGCGGCATAGGGCAAGCGTTGGGCGGTGGCCGCGTCTTCTAGCGGGTGCGGGGGCAGGAGGCGCATGACGGGGATGTCCGCAAATAGGATGGGGCTGCGCAAAACGCGGCACAGTGCGGCCATCATGACGCAAGCCAGTTCGCCTGAAACCCCTATGCCCGAGGCGCCCCAGGCCCCCCCAGTGCCCTTGTGGCGCCGCTGGTGGCAGCCACGCAATCCGCTGTTTTGGATGCTGGTGATGCTCAA
>JAAFIY010000096.1 GCA_013297985.1 Comamonadaceae bacterium
CATCATGACGCAAGCCAGTTCGCCTGAAACCCCTATGCCCGAGGCGCCCCAGGCCCCCCCAGTGCCCTTGTGGCGCCGCTGGTGGCAGCCACGCAATCCGCTGTTTTGGATGCTGGTGATGCTCAATGGGCTCAACGCCGTCATCGGCGTGCTGGTGCGACTGCCTGATCAACCCACGGTGGTGATGGTGATGCTGGGCCTGTTTGGCATCAGCAACGCGCTGCTCAGCGTGTGGTTGTTGGCGCGGCTTTTGAAAGCGGCTTAGGTGTCTTCAAGCCGGTGCGGGCTTTTTGCACCAGGGTGTCGATTTCGCCCGTCATGTGGGTGATTTCGCTGGCGATCACCGCAAACGGCTTGCCTTGGTCTTGCGACCTTGCCGCCACCACCATGGCGTTGAACGACACAATGCGCGCTTGCCGCGCAATCTGGTCGATTTGATCAATCAGGTGCAACAGTTCTGTGCGCCCGCGATGGCTTTCTCTGCGGGCTAAGTCTTCATAAAGCGCGGTGACGTCGTTGATGGCCTCTAGCAACGCGCTGCTGGCGGCCACCAGGGTAGGCACCAGCGGCGTGGCCGGGCGTTTGTGCGTTAGTTCGGCCTGCGCGGCCTTGGCCGCCTGCACAAAGCGCAGCACCCGCGCATGCAAGCCGTCGGCGCCATCGTGGGCCTGCAGCAGTTCCGCGCAAAACAAGCCCGGCAAGCCTGAACCACCTTGCACCAGCGATTGGTGCGCCTGTTCAAACAGCTGCAGGTGGCGCTGCGACTGCGCCAGCGCATCGGCTTGGCCAGCTTCGGCCAGCAACACAAACAGCACCACCCGCTGCGACAAAAACCGCCGCCGCCCCGACAGGTTGATGAGTTGGCCGAACACCTCACCATCAATGCGCGGTGGCCCCTTGGCAGTGGGCGCCAGGCCTGCAGACACGCGAGAAGACGGCATGAACATGGGGCCACCTGCAAGTAAGCAACTGGTGTCGGTGCAAGCAAGGTGCGTGCCCGTATAAACCCTAGGTTACGTCTGCCATCTGCACAGCCTTGATGCGGCTGCGCCGCGCTTGTGCAGCCCGGGTGCCGAGCCGCGCACAGGCACGCAAAGTCAGTGGCGCAGCGCTGCTTGCAGGGCCAATCGCACGCCGCGAATCTGCTCAGCCAGCGCCAGACTGGGCATGCCCGGTGTGGCTTGTTCAGGCAGCGCGGGCAGGTGCACAAAACCCACTGGCCAGCGGCCTCGGGCGTGGCGCAGGGCTTGGTACATGACGTGGTTGCACACAAAGGCGCCAGCGCTCAAGGATTCTTCTACAGGCACCTGCGCTTTCTGCAGTGCGCGCTTCATTGCGCCCAATGGCAAGGTGCTAAACACACCCGCTGGTCCACGGGGCGCAATCACCTGGCCCGTGGGCTGAGCACCCTGGTTGTCGGCCACGCGGGCATCCGCCCAATTGACGGCGATGCGCTCCAGGCTGATAGCGCCCCGCCCCGCAGCCAGCCCCAAGCACAACACCAGCGCGGGCCGGTGCTGTTTGATGGCGTGGCGAAGAGCGGGCCAGGCGGCATCAAAGGCGGTGGGCAAGGCCACCCCCACTACTTGATGTCCGCCTAGTCGTTGGCCGTTAAGCGCTGCGGCGACCTGTTCACTGGGGTTGACGCTGCCCCCGCCAAAGGCGTCAAAACCACTGACCAGGGCAATAGGCAAGGGTTGAGTGGGCATACGGGGTGGACGCGGGGGTGGGCGCGGGGGGGCGAATCGAGCGAACATTGTGGCGTCGCCCAAGCGGGTGCATCGGGCTTTACTAAAGAAAACCGCCCCTTGCGCCCAAGGGACGCCACAAGCAGCTATTTAATTGATAGCAAGCAGGGTGCGACAATCGGTGTATGTCTGAACCCAGCTCCGCAGCAGCGGAAACCCCCACAGACGCGGCCCCCACCGCGCCCACTCCGTTCTCGCGCCTGCCGATCGATGCACGGCTGCACCGCGCCATTGCCGAGATGGGCTACACCCACATGACGCCCATCCAAGAGCAGGCCATCCCCGTGGTGCTGGCTGGGCAAGACGTGATGGGCGCAGCACAAACCGGCACTGGCAAAACGGCCGCCTTCACCCTGCCGCTGTTGCAGCGCATGATGAAGCACGAAAACGCATCCGCCAGTCCGGCCCGCCACCCTGTGCGCGCCCTGGTGCTGCTGCCCACGCGCGAGCTGGCCGACCAAGTGGCAGGCCAAGTCAAGATGTACGCCAAGCACACCAACCTGCGCAGTGCAGTGGTGTTTGGCGGCATTGACATCAAGCCGCAGATTGCTGAGTTGCGCCAGGGCGTTGAGGTGCTGGTGGCCACGCCGGGGCGTTTGCTAGACCACATCGAAGGCAAAACCGCCGTGTTGAACCAGGTGGAATATGTGGTGCTGGACGAAGCCGACCGCATGCTGGACATCGGCTTTTTGCCCGATCTGCAACGCATCTTGAACTACCTGCCCAAGGCGCGCACCACGCTGCTGTTTAGCGCCACCTTCTCGCCTGAAATCAAGCGCCTGGCCGCCAGCTATTTAAGCAACCCCATCACCATTGAAGTGGCGCGGCCCAACCAAACGGCCAGCACGGTAGAGCAGCACTTTTTTGCCGTGGCCGAAGACGACAAACGCCGCGCCTTGAGCCAACTGGTGCGCGACCGCAAAATTGGCCAAGCCTTTGTGTTTGTGAACAGCAAACTCGGCTGCGCCCGCCTAGCCCGCAACCTAGAGCGTGACGGCTTTAAAACCGCCGCCCTGCACGGCGATAAAAGCCAAGATGAGCGTTTGAAAAGCCTGGATGCCTTCAAGCGCGGCGAGGTGCAATTGCTGGTGGCCACCGACGTGGCCGCTCGCGGTCTGGACATCAAAGACGTGCCAGCGGTGTTTAACTTTGACGTGCCCTTCAACGCCGAAGACTATGTGCACCGCATTGGCCGCACCGGCCGCGCAGGCGCATCGGGCTTGGCGGTGAGCTTTGCCAGCCGCGAAGACGCCCGCCTGGTGGCCGATATTGAAAAGCTCATCAAAATCAAGATTGAGCTAGAACCCATCGAGTTTGCCGACGAGCAACCCGACATCCGCCGCCAAGGGCGCTTTAACAGCGGCCGCCGCGCATGGGGTGAAGGCGAACGGGATGACCGCGACGATGCGCGCGGTGCAGCGCCAGTTGATGCGCCTGGCGACGTGACTGCGGTCAGCCCAGCCGCTGAGCGCCCCGCACGCAGCGCGGCGCGAGACGATTCCCGGGGCGACAGCCGCTACGGTAGCCGCACCGAGGGGCGCAATGACAGCCGCGGCGAGGGGCGCAATGACAGCCGCAGCGATCGGCCCCCACGCCGCGACCGCCCCGCGCCCAAGCCGGTGGACCCTTTCTTTTCACAGCCCTATGTTGAGCGTCCAGCCGATCCGGCGGCTGACGCCCCCGCACCGGCACCAGCGCGCCCCGGCGGCTTGGCCAATATCCGCCCCAAGCGCAAGGTGGCGGCCTTGTTCAAGTAGGTTGTTCAGTGGTGTTGGGCGCCTAATCGCCCACGCCTTGCGCCGCCTCACACTGCACCTGCACCCATTCGGTGTGCACAAAGCCTTCGGTAAAGCGCAGCGCCGTCAGCGCGCCGCCCCACACACAGCCGCTATCTAGCGCCCACACCTTGTGCGCTTGTGCGGGGCTGCCCGGGCCGCCCAGGGTGCTCCAATGGCCTATGGCGACGGGTTGGTGGGCTGTGGCGCGATCTGGCCAGGCGTACCAGGGCACCAGGCCCGCAGGCGCCTGCGCGGGCGCGGCAGTGGTTTTGAGGTCCAGCGTGCCGTCGGCGCGCAAGTAGCGCATGCGGGTGCAGATGTTGATGATGGCGCGCAGGCGGTCGTCGCCCGTCAAACCGTCGCTCCAGCGCTCGGGGTGATTGCCGTACATGCTATAAAAAACAGAGCGCCATCCGCTGGATTGGAGGGCGGTGGTGGCCTCTTGGGCATAAAGCACCGCCTTGTCGGCCGTCCAACTGGGCCACAGGCCTGCATGCACCATGAGCACGCCATGGGCATGCCGTACCAGAGGCTGGTGGCGCAGCCAGTCGATGTAGCCATCGACCTGCGGGTGAGCCAAGATGTCGGCGATGGTGTCTTGCTTGGCCGGCGGCCGCACATGCAGGTGGGTGGCCATCAAATGCAGATCATGGTTCCCCAAAATGCTGCGGGCGGCGTCACCCAGGGCCATCACCGCATCGAGCGTGGCCAATGACTGCGGGCCGCGGTTGACCAAGTCACCCAGCAGATAAACGGTGTCGCGGCTGGGAGAGAAGCCCACCGCTTGCAGCAGCCGCTGAAGCGCGCTGTGGCAGCCTTGGAGATCGCCAATCAGATAGAGTGCCATTTCCTCGATTTTGCTGGACCTGCATGGAGTTCTTGCTGATCGCGCTGCTTACTTTGTTGAACGGCGCGTTTGCGATGTCTGAAATGGCGCTGGCGTCTAGCCGCAAGGCGCGCTTGAGCGCCATGGCGGAGTCGGGCGACAAAGGCGCGCTGGCGGCCTTGGCGCTGTTGGATAACCCGACGCGCTTTTTGTCGAGCGTGCAGGTGGGCATCACCAGCATTGGCATGCTCAACGGCATCATTGGTGAAGCCGCCTTTAGCGACGAGTTGTCGGCCTGGCTGCTGGGCATGGGCATGCCCGACAAGGCCGCCAGCTTGGTGGCCACCGGCATCGTGGTGGTGGTCATCACCTATGTGACGATTGTGTTTGGCGAACTGGTGCCCAAGCGCATCGGCCAGATGTACCCCGAAAGCGTGGCGCGCTGGGTGTCGCGCCCCATGACCTGGGTGGCGCGCATTGCGGGGCCCTTTGTGCGCTTGCTGTCGCTGTCGACGCAAGGCGTGTTGAAGGCGCTGCAGCTTGACGACGATGCCGCCGCCCGCCAAGTCACTGAAGAAGAGTTGTCAGCCAGCTTGGACGAAGGTCTGGATGCGGGCGTGATCGAAGAGCACGAACGCCAGATGGTGCAGAACCTGTTTCGCTTGGATGACCGGCCCCTAACCAGCCTGATGACGCCGCGCAGCGATGTCGATTGGCTGGACGCCAAACACACGGTGGCCAGCGCGTTGAAAACGCTGGCCGAAGGCGCCAACCAATATGGCATCCATAGTTGGTACCCGGTGTGTCGAGGCACCATGGACGAAGTGGTGGGCCTGATCAGCATGGCGCAGCTGCTGGGCACACCGGCTGATGACCCGCGCACGCTGGATCAGTTGGCGCAGGCGGCCAGCTTTCTGCCTGAGACATTGACCGGCATGGAACTGCTCGAGCAACTGCGCGCCCGCCAAGGCCGCGTGGCCTTTGTGGTGGATGAATACGGCGTGGTGCAAGGCATCATGACGCCAGGTGATTTGCTGGAGGCCATCACCGGCGAGCTGCGCCCCGACGCATCGGCCGACGCCTGGGCCACCCAGCGCGACGACGGCACCTGGCTGCTCGACGGCATGATGCCCATCGACGAGCTAAAAACCCGCCTGGACATCAAAGCCCTGCCCGACGAAGACCGGGGCCGCTACAACACCCTGGCGGGTTTGTTGATGTCCGTCAGCGGCCATTTGCCTGCGACCGCCGAGCGCATCGATTGTGCGGGCTGGCGCTTTGAGGTGGTGGATTTGGATGGGCGGCGCATTGACAAGTGTTTGGCGTCGCCGCTGGACGCAGAGCCCGCCAACCCAAGCTGAGATGGCCAAATGCGGCTGCACGCGGCGTGGTGGCGCGGTGTGTGGTGTCCAGCGGCAACCCCATCAGCAGGGGTCAGCGGCCAAGGCCATCACAGCGCGGTCAAAGGCCTTAAGGGTGCGCGCGTCATCTGCCAAAAACTGCATGCGCTCCAGCGACACCCAGCCATGGCAGAACGCAAACAAACGCGTGGCCACCTCCATGTGGGCTGGGCGGCGCTTACTCTGTGCAGCCGCCATGTTGGCTACGGCGTCAGCCAAATAGTTCAGCGTGCTCAAAGCCTTGGCTTGGCTCGATTCAGACGGCGCCAACTCGCCGCTGAAATGGCCCAGCATCAGCGCGTAGTGGTGCGGGTAGGCATGCGCCGTCGCCCGATAGGCCCGGCACAGAGCCAACACCCGCTGCGCGCCTTTGAGCGACGGCTTGACCGCCTGCTGGGCCATGGCGAGCTTGTCAAAACCTTCGTCAAACAGAGCGCCCAAGATGCCGTGTTTGCCTTGAAAGCGCGAGTACACGGCCATGGTGGTGCAGTGGGCATCCTGCGCCACTCGGCGCACAGACAGGCCCTTGACGCCCTCGGCTTCAAAAATGCGGCGGGCGGCGTCAAGCAGCGCGGCGCTTGCGTCGGCGTGATCAGGCACGTGCGACAGCGCTGTGTCGGGGGCTGGCTGCGCTTTGCGCCGGGGCGTCTTTCTGGGGTTCAAACGGTCTCCTAGGGCTGTAAAGCCATATGGGCTGGGGCGGTAATTACAGTGTTATAGTGAAGCATAAATAACACTGTAATTGATTTCAAGTGAACACCTACCGTACACCGCCTAGTGGCAGCCCCGTATCGTTCAAGCGCATCGCGCGGGCGCTGCCACGTAGCGCGCGCCGTGCTGAGACGCGCTAGCCATGGCCATGCCACGACGCGTCTTTTTGGCCGCCACCGCTAGCACTGCCGCATCGTGGTGGCTGGCGCGGCCTGCCATGGCCGATACGCCACACGCCGTGCCCCTAGCGGGCGTTGAGCACTTGGGTTCCACCGCCTTGATCCAAAGCACCCACCCGCGCATCGTGGCCTTGGCCCGCGAGATCACCGCAAGTTCGCCCACGCCTGTGGCGGCTGCGGTAGCCATTCACGATTGGGTGCGCGACCAAATTGCCTTTGGCGTGTCGCGCCGCTTTTATGAAACTGAAGCCACCCAGGTGCTCAGCGAAGGGCTGGGCTACTGCAACACCAAAGTCAGCTTGTTCAGCGCCTTGCTGCGCGCCAGCGGCATTGCCACGCGCATGCGGGTGATGGATTTGTCAGCCCAGGTGCTGCACGGCTTGTTTGATTCTGGCACGCCCTACGTGGATCACGCCATCACCGAAGTGGCTTTGGATGGCCGCTGGTTGAAAGTGGACAGCTACGTGGTGGACTTGCCTTTGGCCGACAGCGCTCGGCGGCGCCTCAAGCAGTCGGGTGCCAAGGCAGGCTTTGGCGTGCACGCCGACGGTAAATCCACCTGGGACGGGCGCAGCGACAGCTTCATTCAATGCCTGGACAACGCCAGCATCCCGGGCTATGTGCTCAAAGACCATGGCTTGTTTGACGACATCGCCCACTTCTACAACCAGGTGCCCGCTGCGCGCAACCGCAAGACCCTGGCATCGGGCCTAGTGACCTATTGGATAGCGCCGGTCATCAACCGGCGAATTGACTCAATACGCATGGGCTAGCGCCCTCGGCCATTCAGCCAGTTAGCCCACCACGCGCCGTCCAAAACTGATCACTCAACACACTCGCTGACGGCGCTCGCGGGTGTCCCGGGGACTGGCCCTAAAACCTAGGCAGCGTCGCCAAAGACACCTTGCCCGCCCTCACATCGGCCATCAGCGCATCACGCACCCACCAGCCTTTGAGCTTGCCGGGGTTGAGCAGGCCCTGCGGGTCAAACTGCAGCTTGGTGGCCACCACGTCGGGGTTGATTTGGCCTTGTTTGCCGTCTTCCACGCGGTACACATGCGGGTTGGCGATGTACACGCCGTGCTGCTGGTGCAGTTGCATGATTTCGTTCAAGCGCGCCTCAGTGGTGTAGCGCACCAGTTGCAGGCCGCTGGCCGTCATGGCGCCTTCTTTGGTGCGGATGAACTCCAGGTGCAACAGCACTTCGTCACCAAACAATTCGCGCATGGCGCGGGCTTGTTGTAAATGCTGGCCCGATACAAAACCGCTTTGGATGTAGGTCAGGCTTTTGTCCACCTTCATCGCGTGCAAGGTGGTGTGGTTCCAGGTGAATTCCGCAATCGTGCGGTTGCTGGCGGCCACTTCGGCGGCAGTTTTGTGATGCGTCAGGGTGCCGTGGTGCGCGGCGCACAGTTCGCGCAGCGCCTGGCTACCACTGTCGGCCACGATGCACAGCACCGCGTGCTGACCCGGCGCCAAGCTGGCCGCCAGTTGCAGCAAATGGTCGCCAATGGGGGCGGCCAAGAGCGTGACGCTTTTCTTGGCCACGCCGGGGGCATTGGCCAGTGCGTCAGCAAATCGCAGGGCGTTTTCAAAATCACCAAAGCAGGCGATGGATTCAGCCCAGTCATGCGCGGGGGCCAGGGCCAATTCAAGTTCCAGCACGATGCCGTTGGTGCCGTACACGTGGTGCAGCAGCAGCGCCTCTGGCGCGCGCAGCTCGATCACCCGGGGCTCCGGCTCAATGGTCATGGCGCGCACGCCCAGCACGTTGCCGGTGCTGGCCAGCGGGCCATAGTTGATGCTGCCAATGCCACCAAAGCCGCCGCCATACAAGCCGCCAATGGTGGCGCTGCGAAAGGTGCTGGGCACGCAACGCAGTTCCCAGCCATTGGGGCGGGTGGCGCGGTCGGCGTCCACCATGCGCAGGCCTGCCTGTGCACGCAGCACATCGCCGCGCTGCCACAGCAGTTGGTTGTAGGCCGACAAATCCAGTACCACGCCGCCGTGCAGTGGTGTGCATTGGCCGTAGTTGCCGGTGCCGCTGCCGCGCACGGTGATGGGCACTTGCGCTTGGGCGCAGGCGGCCACGACGGACTTGATTTCGTCCTCAGTCGTGGGGCGCACCACCGCATCGGCCACAAGGCCTGCCAGGTCGCGTTTGAGCACCGGGCTGAACCAGGCAAAGTCAGTGCTTAAGCGCTCTACGCGCGGGCCTTCGGTGATCCACTCCAGGGCGCTTAGGTGCTGGGCGATCTGCGCGGTGCGGGCTTGCACCGTAGAGCGGTCAAACTGTTCTTGTTGGGTGGCTTCCATGTCGGTCAGGCCAGTTGCATGAGTTGTTGTGTGTGTCGTTGCGCTTGGGCGCGTAGCTCGGGCATGTCCACGCCCACCACTAGGCCGTGGCGCACCACTTCGCGGCCCGCGCACAGCAGGCTGATGAGCTGGCCGCGCCCGCTGGCTACAGGGCCGATTGCGATGTCGTGCAGGCCTTGATAGGCGATGTCGTCGGGCGACCAAATGGCGATGTCAGCCGCTTGGCCCACGGCGATGTGGCCCACCGCGTCCAAGCCCATCAAGCGGGCGCCGCCTGCGGTGCCGATGTGCACGACATCGCCCATGGTGATGGCGTCGGCTTGGCCGCTTAGGGCCGTGTCGTCATCGGGTCGTACGTCGGGCCGGGCGCGGTGTAGCAGCCAGGCGGCGTGGGCTTCGCTGAGCATGTCGCAAGCTTCGTTGCTGGCGGCGCCGTCTACGGCCAAGCCCAGGCGTACGCCCGAGTCCAGGTAAGCGGGCACTGGCGCGATGCCAGAGCCCAGCCGCGCGTTGCTTTGCGGGCAGTGGGCTACACCGGTGCCGGTGCTGGCGCACAGCGCGATTTCTGCCGGTGTCAGGTGCACCATGTGGGCAAACCACACGTCAGTGCCCGTCCAGCCATGTTGGGCCACAAACTCAAGGGGCGTGCAGTGGTGTACCTGCTTGCAGAAGGCCACATAGCCATGGTTTTCAGACAAATGGCTGTGCAGCATCAGGCCGCGGCTGCGGGCGTGGGCGGCCAATTGGCGCAACTCATCAGGGCTGCACGAATAGGTGGGCGTGGTGATGGCGCTGGCCACGCGCCGCATGGCGTCAGGCGCGGCTTGGTGGTAGCGGTTGGCGGCGTCGTCCACACTGCGGATGAAGGCGTCTAGCGTTTCGGGCTCGGCCTGAGGCGGAGCGTTACCAAAGCCGCGCGCGCGGGTCATGCCGCCACGGCACAGCACCAGCCGCACGCCCAGAGCAGCGGCTTCTTCAAAGAGCACTTGGGTGGCGTCCCACTGCATGCCGGGGTAGTAGTGGTATTGGTGGTCAGCCACGGTGGTGCAGCCTGACAGCATCAGTTCCACCAGACCCAGCCGTACAGCGCTACGCAATACCTCAGCGCGGTCAAAGCCACGCCGATAGGGCAGCGGCACCGCTTCTAGCCAAGCAGTCAGCGGCAGGTTGATGCCTGCCGGAATGCCTTTGAGCAGGCTTTGAAACAGGTGGTGGTGGGTGTTGACCCAACCGGGCATGACGATGCCGCCGCGAGCGTCAAGGATCGTTTCGCCCGGCAGGGGCGAAAGCCGACCCACGGCCGCAATGCGCGGGCCCTGCACCCGAATATCCAAGCCCTGCGCAGCATCCAGCCGCTCAAGGCCCAGGCCGCGCTGTCCTGTCCAGACGGCAGCAGCGCCCTTAATGAGCAGGCCAGCCGCCGCTGGCTCAGTCATGCTGCATCTCGGATTCGTGCCAGTCACCCAGGGCCCATTGGGTGAGCACCGCCATGGCGGCAAACAGCAGCACGCCCGTCACGGTGATCAGCACCAGCGCCGCAAACATGCGCGGTATGTTGAGCTGATAGCCCGACTGCAAGATTTGATACGCCAGCCCC
The DNA here is from genome assembly GCA_013297985.1 of Comamonadaceae bacterium. Classification (GTDB taxonomy): domain Bacteria; phylum Pseudomonadota; class Gammaproteobacteria; order Burkholderiales; family Burkholderiaceae_C; genus JAAFIY01. The sequence continues at coordinate 10,556 of JAAFIY010000096.1, forward strand.
GTGCCGGTGCCGCCGGTGCCCGCCACAAACTCGGCCACCACCGCGCCAATCAGCGCCAAGCCCGAACTGATGCGCAAGCCCCCAAAAAAGTAGGGCAGGGCCGAGGGCACCCTCAGCCGCACCAAGGTTTGCCAGCGGCTGGCGCGGTTGAGCTTGAAGTACGACAACAGCCCCGGGTTCACGCTGCGCAGCCCCAGTGTGGTGTTGGCAATGATGGGGAACAGCGCCACGATGGTGGCGCAGATCACCAGCGACAGGGTTGGGTCTTTGAACCAAATGATGATCAGCGGCGCAATCGCCACGATGGGTGTCACCTGCAGCAGCACCGCGTAGGGGAACAGAGCGGTTTCAATCAGCCGGTTTTGCACAAATGCAAAAGCGATCAGCGTGCCCAACACCGTGGCCACCACAAAGGCCAGCACGGTGATCTTTAGGGTCACGAGTAATGAGCCGCCCAAGAGCGCAAAGTCTTTCACCAAGGTTTCGGCTACCAACACCGGTGAGGGCACCAAAAAAGGCGGGATCTTCAAGGCCACCACCGCCGCGTGCCAGCCCCCCAGCAGCACCACCGCCACCAGGAGCGGATACACCCATTTGGCATGCTTGTCGGGCAGGCCCGCTGAGGCCGAAGAAGCGGCGGGTTTGTCTGCAGGTGTAGAGGTGTTCATGCCGAATACGCAGTCAAATAAAGCCTAGGCAGCTACAAAAAATATAGCAAATGGGGTGTGGGTGCGCTGGACGTCGCCTCAGTGCCCCGCACCGTCCGTGGTCGGGTCGCCCAGCGCCGAGGCCCGCATGAGTGCGTCTTGCAGGCGCTTGGCGTAGCCCGCAAATGCGGTGGACACACGAAACTCTGGCCCGCGCGGATAGGGCTCATCAATGGTGATTTCATCCACCACCCGCCCGGGCCTTGCGGCCATCACCACCACCCGTTGCGACAGGTACACCGACTCATAAATCGAGTGGGTGACAAACACCACAGTGAGCTTTTTGCGCGCCCACAGCTCCAGCAGGTCGCTGTCGAGTTTGTTGCGGGTGATCTCATCCAGCGCGCCAAAGGGCTCGTCCATCAGCAGCAAGTTGGGCTGGGTGACCAGGCCACGGGCAATCGACACCCGCATCTGCATGCCGCCCGACAACTCGCGCGGCAGGCTGTTATGAAAGCCGCTTAAGCCCACCAAGGCCAGCGCGTCGTTCACGCGCGGGGCAATTTCAGATTCCGGCACGCCCGCCAGCTCAAGCGGCAGGCGCACATTGGCAGCCACGCGGGCCCAAGGCATCAGGGTGGCTTCTTGAAACACAAACGACACGCGGTGGCCGCTGCTTTCCACGTCGGCCACTGGCTTGCGCCACAGCAGGATGCGGCCGTCGCTGGGCTCCAGCAGGCCCGCCACCATCTTCAGCAGCGTGCTCTTGCCGCAGCCCGAGGGGCCGAGCAAGGTGACAAATTCGCCTTCTTGAATGCGCAAGTCAACGGGCTGCAGCGCGTGGGTGCCGTTGGGATAGGTTTTGTCGACTGACAGCAGCTCAATGGCGGCGGTTTCAGCGGCGGTGGACGCAGGTGTGGCGCGGGTGTCCATGGAGGGAATTTGGGTCAGGTCGGGGCGGGTGCGGGCTGCACGGTGGTACGCCGATATTGCTCAACGAGGTGTTCCCCGGCCGTCACGGGGGCTTGCTGCGCGGGGTGTTGCGGGTTCACGCAGCCTGGGAGCGGCTCAATCAGGCTGTGGTAGTTCACGTCAAAAAACCAGGCCATGGAATAACGGGTGCGGGTGGCGTCCATCGGCAACACGCGGTGCAAGGTGCTGCGATAGGCGCCGTTGGTCCAGCGTTGCATCAGGTCGCCCAGGTTGACTACCAGGGTGTCGGGCACCGGGGGCACGTCAAACCAGGCGCCGTCGGTGCCCATCACCTGCAGGCCGCCCGCGTCGTCTTGCGCCAACACAGTAATGCCACCCCAATCGGTATGCGCCCCGCAGCCCATTTGGTTGCGCGGCAATTGCGATAGGGCCAAGTTGGGCGGATAGCGCAGCAGGCGCAACACCGGCATGGGGTTGCTCAGGTAAGGATCAAAGTGGGCATAGGGCAGGCGCAGCGCCAGCGCCAACAGACCCATCAGATGGCGCGAAACGGCATCTAGCGCGTGCCGATAGTCGTCAACCGCTTGCCGAAAGCCCGGCAGCAGTGCTTCGTCGGGCCACTGATTGGGGCCGTGGTTGGGCGTGCCCGCCACCACCAGGGGGTCGGTGGTATCGCGGTCTACGCCCAGGTAAAAGCTTTCTTTCAAATCGGGGGGGTGCCCCGGCTGCAGGGCTTGCCAGCCCACTGGGTCCCAGCCGCGGTGAATGCCGCTGTGTTCGATGTGCCAGCGCGCCTTGGTGGCCTCAGGCAGCGCAAACAAGC
>JAAFIY010000097.1 GCA_013297985.1 Comamonadaceae bacterium
CAGCATGAACGTGGGCGAACGCAACACCCAGTTTGTGCTGGACTACCTGGCCACTGAACGGATTCCCGTGGTGTCAGACGATGTGCTGGACATCTACCCGCGCAAGGTGGTGTTCTTTCCGGTCACTGGCAAGGCCATGGTCAAGCGCTTGGCCCACGCGCATCCCGAGCAGCTCGACGCGCAAGAGCGAAAGGGCAATGCCAAGGTGGTGGTGCAGGCCTCGGCAGGCGGGTCAGTGGACTTGTTTTGACGCCGCTGGTCGCGCTTGAATTCGCAGGAATCCCAAGATGAGCAAAAAGACAACCGTGGTGGTGGTGGACGACTCAGCCCTGGTGCGCAGCCTGCTGACTGAGATCATCAACCAGCAGCCCGATATGGAATGCATTGGCGCCGCCAATGACCCGCTGGTGGCGCGCGAGATGATTCGCGAACTGAACCCCGACGTCATCACGCTCGATGTCGAAATGCCCCGCATGGACGGCATTGATTTTTTGGGCCGTCTGATGCGGCTGCGCCCCATGCCGGTGGTGATGGTGTCCACCCTCACTGCCCAAGGCGCTGAAGTCACGCTGCGTGCGCTGGAGTTGGGCGCGGTGGACTTTGTGGCCAAGCCGCGCTTGGGCGTTGCCAGTGGCTTGAAAGAGTTGGGCGGCGAAATCGTCGACAAGATTCGCATTGCAGCCCGCGCCCATGTGCGCCGCCTGCCGCCTGCCGGTACGCCGACTCCCCATGCTGCGCCCGCCTCACACGCGCCCGCAGCCAAGCCCGCTGCGCCCTTGACTGGCGCGGGGCTGTTGGCCCGCATGTCCACCGAGAAAATGATCGTCATCGGCGCATCAACCGGCGGCACCGAAGCCATCAAAGAAATCCTGGTGCGATTGCCCGCTGACTCACCCGCAGTGGTCATCACCCAACACATGCCACCCGGCTTTACCGCCAGCTTTGCCGCGCGGCTCGATTCGCTGTGCGCCATCACCGTGCGCGAGGCCCAGCACCAAGACCGTTTGCTGCCGGGCCATGCCTACATCGCGCCGGGTGGCAAGCAGTTCAGCATTGCCCGCAGCGGCGCCAACTATGTGGCGGTGGTCGACGAAAGCCCGCCGGTTAATCGCCATCGGCCGTCGGTGGAGGTGTTGTTTAGCTCGGCGGCCAAGGTGGTGGGGCGCAATGCGGTGGGCATCATGCTCACCGGCATGGGCAATGACGGCGCGGCCGCCATGAAAGAAATGAAAGACGCGGGCAGCTACAACTTTGTGCAAGACGAAGCCAGCTGCGTGGTGTTTGGCATGCCGCGCGAAGCCATCGCCCACCAAGCGCACCACGAAGTGCTGCCGCTGGACAAGATCGCCGCGGCCGTGCTGGCCAAGGTGGCGGTGTCGGGCGACGCAGTGCGGCACCGCATCTAACGCTATTGTTTTGATAGCTGTCTGCGCATATATTTAGGGCCGAACGGCCGGTTTTTCTTCATAAGCTGTAAAGCCACACCCAGCCGACGCCTGCGGGCATGCCTGCGTCACGCGGCGGCTCGTGCTACCGTTGCGCCCCGTTTCTTGCCGGAGCACCCCATGCCCGCCTTGCTGCCCCAGATTGATCCCGACGGCTTGTTGGAGTTTTCGGTGGTCTACACCGACCGCGCCTTGAACCACATGAGCACCCGTTTTGGCGGTGTGATGCGCGACATCAGCCGAATGCTCAAACAGGTCTACAAGGCCCACGCCGTGGCGCTGGTGCCTGGCAGCGGCACCTTTGGCATGGAAGCGGTGGCGCGGCAGTTTGCCAACGATGTACCGGTGCTGGTGGTTCGCAACGGCTGGTTCAGCTACCGCTGGAGCCAGATTCTTGAGCAGGGCCGTGTGACCTCGCAGATCACCGTCCTTAAGGCCCGCAAAACCGCCGTTGGCCCGCAGGCCCCGTGGGCACCCGTGCCGCTGGCTGAAGCGCAAGCAGCCATTGCCGCCCAACGCCCAGCCGTGGTGTTTGCGCCGCATGTGGAAACCTCGGCCGGGATGATCTTGCCCGACCACTATTTGCGTGGCTTGGCGGACGCCACCCACGCCGTGGGCGGCTTGTTTGTGCTGGACTGCATTGCCAGCGGCGCGATGTGGGTGGACATGGGCGCGACCGGCGTAGACGTGCTGGTGAGCGCGCCGCAAAAGGGCTGGAGCAGCTCGCCCTGCTGCGCCATGGTGATGCTGAGCGAGCGCGCCCTGGCCGCCTTAGGCACCACCACCAGCACCAGCTTTGCCGCAGACTTGAAGAAGTGGCAACAAATCATGGCCACCTACGAAAGCGGCGCCCACGCTTATCACACCACCTTGCCCACCGATGCCTTGGTGCGACTGCGCGACACCATGGCCGAAACCGAGGCCTACGGCTTTGCCCGGGTGCGGGCCGAGCAGATTGAGCTGGGCCGCCAGGTGCGTGGCCTGTTGGAATCGCGCGGGCTGGCCAGCGTGGCCGACGAAGGCTTTAAAGCGCCGGGCGTGGTGGTGAGCTACACCACCGACCCCGAGGCGCAAAACGCCAAGAAATTCATCGCGGTGGGCATTCAAGCCGCAGCGGGCGTGCCGCTGCAATGCGACGAAGGCGCCGATTTCAAAACCTTCCGCTTGGGGCTGTTTGGTTTGGACAAATGGCACCAGCCTGAGCGCAGCGTGGCGCACTTGGCCGCAGCGCTGGACGCCATTGGCCTCAAAGAACCCGCGATGGCTTAGCCTGGGGGCGCGCGGTCTGCCATGCTAGGGCCGTGAGCGCACCGCGCGTTCAGAACGCTGCCGGCAAGCGCTCGCACAAAAAGTCAAACACCCGCCGCATCACCGGGCTGCCGCGAATTTCACGGTGTACCGCCAGCCAGCACGGCAGCGGCGGAATCTTTAGCTGGGGCAACACCAGCTGCACGCCGGGCCAGTGGCGCAGGTTGTAGCGCGCCACAAAGCCAATGCCTGCGCCTGCGGCCACATAGCGACCATAGGCAATTTGATCGTCGGTGCGCAGCGCAAACTGGTCGGGCCGCAAGGGCAGACCCAGAGCAGCAAACCCGCGCACGATGGTGCCGTCTCGGTCATAGCCAATCAGGCGGTGCTGCGCCAACTCTTGCGGCTGGCGCGGGGTGCCCGCGCGGGCCAGATAGCTCTCGTGCGCCGCAGCCACGATGGGTAAATCAGCCAGCTTGCGCGCCACCAATGAGGCCTGGTCAGGCCGCACCATGCGCAGCGCAATGTCGGCCTCGCGCCGCAGCAGGTTGGTGATGTCGTTGGACGCCACCACCTCCACCGCAATGCCAGGCTCTTCCGCCGCTAACTGGGCCAGCACCGTGGGCAGCAAATAGCACGCGGCCACATGGCTGGTGGTGATGCGCACCGTGCCGCTGCGCTGCGATTGGGCCCGCGCCAGCGATTGCGTCACTGCCTGCGCACCCGCTTGCATTTGGCGCGCGCCGTCAGCCAGCGACAAAGCCGCCGCCGTGGCCACCACACCGCGCCCAGTGCGCTCAAACAGCGGCACGCCAAGCTGGCTTTCCAGCTCGGTGATGTGGCGCGACAAGGTGGGCTGCTGCAAGCCGGTGGCCCGTGCGGCACCCATCAGGCTGCCCGCGTCCAGCACCGCCAAAAAGCTGCGCATCAGCGCCCAGTCAAAGGTTTTGGCTTCAGACATCTATGCATTTTTGCATGGCTGGGTTGAAGACTTCAGCAATATTCAAATGACTCAGGTGTCTTCAGACTTCGCACCCATCAACCACTGGAGCCACCCCATGCAAACCCGTTCCGCCTCTGATGATCGGCCCACCGTCTTGGTGTTGGGCGCCGCAGGCCGCTTCGGCGCTGCCGCCTGCGCCGCGTTTGCCCAAGCGGGTTGGCGCGTGTTGGCGCACGGCCGCGCGCACCACACCCTGCACCAGGCCGCAGAGCCCCTGCGCGCTGATCTGGACAGCCCCGCGTTGCAGGCGGCCGCCCGCCACGCGCAGGCGGTGGTGCACGCCATCAACGTGCCTTATCCGCAGTGGCGCGCCCACGCCCTGCCCATGCTGCGCGCAGGCACCGCGCTGGCCGCCCGGGCCGGTGCCCTGTTCGTGCTGCCCGGCAACATCTACAACTTTGATGAAGTGGGCTTGCAACCCGTGCGCGCCTACGGCCCACAGCGCCCCATCAGCATCAAGGGCGGCATCCGCGCCGACATGGAAACGCACCTGCGTGACCAAGGCCAAGCCGGGCTGCGCAGCGTGGTGCTGCGGGCAGGTGACTTCTTTGGCGGCGGCGCCGGCAGCTGGCTGGATTTGGGTGTGCTGTCGCAGTTGAAGCGAGGCCGTCTGGTCTACCCCGGCCCGCGCGACGTGCCGCATGCCTGGGCTTTTCTGCCCGACTTGGCACGCGCCACCGTGGCGCTGGCGCAGTGTCACCTGCAGCAAGCGCTGCCTACTGGCCTGACCGACTTGCCCTTTGCAGGCTACACCCTCACTGGCGACGAACTGCTGGACGCCATTACCGCGGCGCTGGCTGACATCGGCCACGCACCAGCCAAAGGCTGGCAACGCACAGGTATGCCCTGGGGCGTGATTCGCCTAGGCGGCTGGGTGGTACCGATGTGGCGCGAACTGGCCGAGATGGCCTATTTGTGGCGCGTGCCGCACGCGCTGGACGGCAGCGCACTGGCTGAATTGATCGGGCCCGAACCCCACACCCCGCTGCGCCAAGCGCTGGCCCACGCCGTGGCTGACCTGCGCCCAGTCATGCCCGCGCTGCAAGTCAAAAACGCTTGAAGCCCACCTTATCCCCGCATCCTTTTCTTCACGAGCCTTGCCATGAACGCCACCTCCACTTTGCCCCGCCCCTCTCAAACCTCCAGCAATACCCGCGCGACGGGTGGTGAGGGGATCTCAACTTCGACCAAGGCCCTGGGTGCCTTGGCGGTGGCCCACGGCCTGCTGGCCTTCGCACCCGTAGCCATCTTGGGCGCGGCCATTGGCTGGCCTGCATCTCTGGGCGCACCGGCAGCGGAGCAGCTCAAGCTGATCCACCAAAACGCCGCCATGGTCACCTTGGGCTACACCGTGTACCTGCTGTATTCGGTGCTGGTGGCACCGCTGATGATCGGCTTGGCCGCCCGCGTGTGGGGCACGTTGGCGCATCCTATGGCTGCCACCGTGGCAGCCTTTGCCACGCTGTCGGTGATGGCCCGCAGCATCGGCATTGGCCGCTGGCTCACGGTGATGCCCGAGTTGGCGGCCCAACACGCCACCACCACCGATGCTGCCGTGCGTGCCGACATTGAACGCACTTTCTCGGCTATCACCAGCTACGGCGGCGGCATTGGCGAAGTGCTGGGTGTAGCCCTGTTCATGGGCGTTGCGATGGGCTTGTGGGCCTTGGGCGCGTGGCGAGCGGTGGGTGCGCACCGTGTGCCGCGTTGGGTTGCGGCAGGCGCGGGGTTGAGCGCCTTGCTGCTGCTGGGTGTGGCCGCGCCCACTTTTGGCGCGCCATTGGCGGTGCCCATGGCAGTTGCCGTCACCACGCTATCGGTCTGGACCCTGGCGGTGGGCGCGTGGCTGTGGATGGAGCGGCGCTAGACCACCCCCCCCCTTCAACCCAGCAGCAGCGGAATCAGCAAGGCCGCCAACACCACCTGCAAGCCCAGCGCCAGTGCTGCCCAAGCACCTGCATCGGCGTCAACTTGCAGGGCGCGCGCCGCGCCAATGCCATGCGCCGCAGTGCCCAGGGCAAAGCCGCGCGCCATCCAGCCAGTTGCGTCGCGGCCCACGCCCAACACGTCAAACAAATACTTGCCGCTCAGGGCGCCCACGATGCCTGTCACCACCGCAAACACCGCAGCCAGTGCGGGTATGCCGCCAACCTGGTCGGCCACGCCCATGGCGACCGGCGCGGTGATGGATTTGGGGGCCAGCGACAGCCACACCTCCTGTGGTAGGTCCAGCGCCAGCCCCAAGGTCACTGCGCTGCCGGCGGCGGCTGCGCCGCCCGCCAACGAGGCCAGCACAAACCGGCCCCAACGCTGGCGCAGCACCTCGCGCCGCTGCCACAAGGGCCACGCCAGGGCCACCACGGCAGGCCCCAGCAAAAAATGAATGAACTGCGCGCCTGAGAAATACACCGGGTAGGCGGTGTCCGTGGCCGCCAGCGCCGCAGCCAGCACCAGCACCGACCACAACACCGGATTGGCCCAGGGCGCTTGGCCCATTCGCACATACAGCGCGTGGGCCAGCGCATACACCACCACCGTGGCCGTGAGCCCAAACAGCGGCGTGGATGACAGGTACACCCACAGTTCGACAAAGTCGGCCATGGCTCAGGCCTCCTTAGCGGGCTCGGTGCGCATCAAGGCCCGCACCACCAAGGCAGTGACGGCCAGCCCGATCCAAGTAGACAGCACGATCACCAACGCCAGCTGCCAGCCATACGCACCCAACAGCGGCAGATGCGTCATGACCCCCACGCCCACCGGCACAAACAGCAGCGATAAATGCGCCAGCAGGCCTTCACACACCGGCCCCACGCGGGCTTGCACTGCGCTTGATCGCAACGCCAGCCACAACAGCAGCATGCCCACTACCGGGCCGGGATAGGGCAGTGCCAAGGCGCGGGCCAAGACCTCGCCCGCAGCCTGCAGGGCAAGCAAGATGGCCCAGCCTTGCAGCGTCAAAACCGCTCTAGTTCAGGGAAGGCTAGGCGCCCGCCGCGCACCAGCATCTTGCCGCCCTCAGCACAGCGCTGCAGCGTGGGAATGACCTTGCCGGGGTTCAAGGTGCCAGCCGGATCAAACGCGGCCTTGATGCCAAGCATCTGCGCGTTTTCTTCGGCGCTGAACTGCACGCACATGCTGCCGAGCTTTTCAATACCCACGCCGTGCTCGCCCGTCACCGTGCCGCCCATGGCCACGCTGGTTTCCAAGATGTCGGCGCCAAACAGCTCGCAGCGGTGCAATTGATCGGGGTCGTTGGCGTCGAACAAGATCAACGGGTGCAAATTGCCGTCGCCGGCATGGAACACATTGGCGCAGCGCAGGCCGTATTTTTTTTCCATGTCAGCGATGGCCAACAAGATGTCGGCCAGCCGCTTGCGCGGGATGGTGCTGTCCATGCACATGTAGTCGGGGCTGATGCGGCCGCTGGCGGGGAAGGCGTTTTTGCGCCCGCTCCAAAACTTCAGGCGCTCGGCCTCGTCGCGGCTGACCGCTATGGCCGTGGCGCCGCTGGCGCGCAGCACGTCGCTCATGCGCTGGATTTCTTCGGCCACTTCTTCGGGGGTGCCGTCGGATTCGCACAGAAGAATCGCCTCAGCCGTCAGGTCATAGCCTGCGTGCACAAAGTCTTCAACCGCCGCTGTCATGGGCTTGTCCATCATCTCCAAGCCTGCGGGGATGATGCCGTTGGCAATGACGGCCGCCACCGCATCACCGGCTTTGCGCATGTCGTCAAAGCTGGCCATGATGCAGCGCGCCAGTTTGGGTTTGGGCACCAGCTTGACGGTGACTTCAAGCGTGACGGCAAGCATGCCTTCGCTTCCCACTACCAGCGGCAGCAGGTCGTAGCCCGGTGCGTCCAGCGCCAAGCCGCCAAAGGTGATGGGCTCGCCTTGCACGGTGTAGCCGCGCACCTGCAGCACGTTGTGCAGCGTCAGGCCGTACTTGAGGCAATGCACGCCGCCTGAGTTCTCCGCCACGTTGCCACCGATGGTGCAGGCAATCTGGCTGCTGGGGTCGGGTGCGTAATACAGGCCATAGCGGGCAGCGGCTTCGCTGATGGCCAGGTTGCGCACGCCGCATTGCACGGTGGCGGTGCGGGCCAAGGCATCAACCTTCAAGATGCGATTGAAGCGCGCCATCGACAGCGTTACACCCAGCGCATGGGGCAGCGCCCCGCCCGACAAACCAGTGCCCGCGCCACGCGCTACCACTGGCACGCCCAGGTCGTGGCAGGTTTTGAGCACGGCTTGCACCTGGCCCTCGGTCTCGGGCAGCGCCACCACCAGCGGCCGCTGGCGATAAGCCGTGAGCCCATCGCATTCATAGGGCGTGGTGTCTTCGTCGTGCCACAGCAAGGCTTGTGCAGGCAAAACCGCCTGCAACGCAGCAACCACCGCCCGTTGTCGCTCTTTTTTTTGTAGCAAATCAGATGCGGCGGCATCAGCGCTAGCCAGGGCTTGCAGAGGTTGAGGGGCGTTCATGGGCTTGACCTGTTGGGCGACGCTTCACTGTAGGCGGGAATGCCAAGTTGTGCCGATCAGCGGCTTGACCGTTTTTCACTCTTCGGTTGAACTGATCTGCTCTGCTAGCGGCGCATCAGCGTGCGCCGCATCGTGTCGGCTAGCGCATCCACTGCTGCGGCGTCACGCACCGATTTACCGCGCAAGAGCGCCACCTGCATGGATGGCAGCGGCGGCAGGTGATGGCGCTCATCGAGGCGCTGCAAACCAGAGGGCACGCTGCAAGCGGTCAGCGCTGCCACGGCCAGGCCACTTTGCACTGCGGCCAGTTGGCCCGCCAGACTGGCGCTGTCGTACACCACACGATGGGTGCGGCGCGCCGTCTTCAGCGCCCGCAGGGCGCCGGTGCGCGCCATGCTGCCGGTTTCATAAGCGGCAACGGGCAGGGGGTTACGCCGCCAGGCCTCGTGCTCCGCACTGGCCACCCACACCATCGGTTCAGCAAAAAGCAATTCGCCGCGCCCGGGGCGGTCGCGCGAGATCAAGGCCAGTTCCAGCTCGCCCGCTTGCACCTTGGGGATGAGCCGCGTGGATTGCTCACAGGTCAGTTGCACATCCACCGCCGGGTGCAAGTGCCCGAATCGTCGCAAGACCGGCGTGAGGTAGGCCACGGCGTAGTCGTCAGGCACACCCAGATGCACCCGGCCCGTGAGCTTCATACCGCTGAGCGCGTCGCGCGCCTCGTCATGCGCCGCCAGCACGCGCCGCGCATGTAACAGCATCTGTTGTCCTGCAGGAGTTAACTCAAACACCCGTGGCCCGCGGTGCAGCAGAACGTGGCCGATGGCCGCTTCAAGCTTGGCAATTTGCGCGCTGATGGCTGAGGCTGAGCGGTGCACCAAACCCGTAGCGGCTTGCATCGAGCCCGCGTCCACGGCCGCCACCCAGGTGCGCAGCCAATCAATTTGCATGTCTCTCATGCTGCTGAAAATCTGCATTTATTATGCAGATGAATTTGATTTACGGGACTTGATTGTGTTGACACGATAGCCGGATGTCAAAACCGTGGATGGCTTTGCCCGCCGCACAGCAAGGCGCGCTATCGATGCTGGCTGGCGGCGTGCTGCTAGGCAGCATGGGTGTCTTCCTGCATGAAAGCGGGGCCCATGCGGTGTTGGCCGTGTGGGCCCGTTGCCTGACGGGCGCTTTGGCGCTGCTGGCGGGTTTAGCGCTGTTCGGCCGCCTGAGCATGCTGCGCGTGCCGCGCGCGCAGTGGACCGTGGTGGCCGCCATCAGTGTGCTGATGCTGTGCAACTGGGGCTTGTTCTTTTGGGCCCTGAGGTGGTTGCCGATTGGTCTGGCTACCGTGGTGTTTCATGTACAGCCCTTCATGCTCATGGCTTTGGGCGGCCTGCTGCTGCGTGAACCTGTGCGCACCGCCCAGGTCACAGCGGCTGCCTTGGCATTGCTGGGTCTGGCCTTGGCTTCTGGCTTGGGCAACTGGGGTTCGCGCCCCCACCTGGCACTGGGCTTGGTCTTGTGCTTGTGCGCGGCCTCTTGTTACGCGCTGATTGGCGTACTGGCCCGCTGGCGGCCCGTCAACCCCTGGGCCTTGAGCTTTTGGCAGTGCGCCATCGGCGCCGTGCTGCTGTTGCCCTGGCCACTGACTCAACCGGTGCCCACCCAGGTCGCAGCGTGGTTGTGGCTAAGCGCATTGGGCGTGTTGCACACGGCCTTGGCCTATGTGCTGCTGTACCAAGGCATGGCGCGCCTGCAACCGGCGCAAGTAGCGCTATGGCAGTTTGTGTACCCGGGCGCTGCGCTGCTGTTTGACGCCCTGGTCTACGGGCAAGTGCTGACGCCCCTACAAAGCTTGGGCGTGGCCCTGATGGGCTTTGCCCTGTGGTGGGCGAGGCCCGCAGCAACCCTTAAGAAGGCCGCATCAAACCCAACCGCTCCAACAGCACCTTCTCACGATCGCTGAACTCTTGCGCAAAGCGCAGATAGCGCGCGCCGTCCATGTAAGTGGGCGCCATGTCGTAGCGCGCCAGGGCTTGGGTGTAGCTGGGCTCTTCCATGGCGCGCTTGAAGGCGTCGTGCAGGCGGGCCACTACGTCGGTGGGCGTGCCGCGTGGTGCCGCAATGCCAAAGGGCGTGTTGATGACCATGTTGATGCCCAGTTCGCGCAGCGTGGGGGCGTCGGGAAAGGTGGGCAGGCGTGATTCACCCCAGGTATTGAGCACCCGCAGCTTGCCCGACTGCACATGCGGCGCAAAGCCGGTGGAATCGGCCGCCGCCATGATGTGGCCGCCCAGAATGGCCTGCATCAAATCAGCACTGCCGCGGTAGGGCACGTGGTTGAACTGCAAGCTGAGCTGCTGCGCAATGGCCTCCATGCCCAGATGCGGGCTGGTGAGCGCGCCGGTAGAGCCATAGCTGAGCCGGCCAGGATTGGCACGCGCCCAAGCCACCAAGTCAGCCCAGCTTTTGATAGGCCCTTCGCTAGGTACCACCACCCCAAACGCGTAGCCGGTGACGTTGAGGATGTAGGTGAGGTCTTTCAGCGGGTCCCACGTCAGCTTGGTAGTAAACGGCAAGCGAAACACCCCCACCGGAATTTGCGCCACGGTGTAGCCGTCAGCCGGCGTGGTCTGCAGCGCAATGGCGGGCAAGGTGCCAGCGGCACCTGCGCGGTTTTCCACGACCACCGGTTGGCCCAGCACGCGGCTGGCGTTTTCGGCCAGGATGCGCATGGTTACATCAGTAGGACCGCCCGCCGGAAAGGCCACCAGCAGCTTGATGGGCTTATTGGGAAAAACGCCCTGTGCGCGAACGCCGGTGCTTGCGAGCAGGGCGGGCGCCGCGATCGCGGCCAGGGTGAGTTGGCGGCGGCGTGGGCTTTTGATCGTGGGCATGGTCATGGTGGGTCTCCTCGTTCTGATTGGTTTCAAAGCGACGGTACAACGGACAGGCCGTGGCGCAGGGCAGGCTGACCTGTGGGCTTCTAGGTTGTGGGGGGATGCGGATGCGGCGAGCTTGATTCGCCGGGTTGGCGCAGGCGGGGGGCTTGTTTGGGCGCTCTGCCCAGAAGCACAACAGCCGAGCGGGCAGCCCGATAGCTCCATGTCCCCCGAAGAGTCCACTGGACTCTTGTCCTCCTCTACTTACGCTATCGGGCCGCCCACTCGACTGCTGCGCTTCCGTCACGGCCGTCGAACCGGGGGTGCTGCATCGGGGCAGCTCGTGGTGTGCGACAGAGCCTTGGGGGCGCATGGATGCCGCCGAGGAACGCAGGGAGCACAGGTTGCGGCGAAGCCGTCCGCCGCAGCTGTCTGAGCCGTCAGGCGAGTTCTGCGGCGGCCTGTGATCCCGAGTACCAGCAGGGCAGTCGGGCGGCGTGCTGCCCGACCGGCGATCCCTTAAGCCCCCAAGGCCCTGCCGCACGCCACGGGCGGAAGTTCGTCACCCAAGGACCCCCGGACAACCTGACCATAAAACCAGCCGCTACCGCCCTAAAAACAAGCCGATCTAGCTATCATTTTTATTAATTGGGGTCTGACCCCAATTGTTTCTCTACCTGACGCTCCACCACCAAATCCGCATCGCACCCCACCCCCGCCGCAATCCAGCGACGGGCCAGCCGCTGCAGTGGGGCAGCTAGCGCGGTGGGCAACCAGGGCCACACCTCGCGCGGGTTGGCCACCATGCCGCATTGATAGCGCGCGTCTACCGCGCTCCAGCGCAGGGCCGCACAAGCGCCGGTGGTGCGGCGCGATACCAGCACGCCCAGGGGGCAGGGCTCGGCCAGGCAGCACAGGCCGCAGCCGTTGCACGGGGCGCCCAGCGCTGGTTTGGGTGGGGCTTTGGGCTGGATGGCTGCATGGATTTCGATCACGCGGGGCATGGTGTTTCAATCCCACAAGGCATGAAGTGAATGCTACGCTTTTTGTAGCTGCTTAGGCCCTACAACAGGCCGGACTGAGCCAATCCCTTCAAAATCCGCGCCGCTGAACTTGGCCTCCAACCACTTGAAAGAGCCGTCGCGATGAAATGGATCACCCGCACCTTGCTTGGCCTGATGGCGCTGCTCGTTTTGCTGGCTGCTTTCATTACCTTGGGGGGTCATAGTTATTTTTGGACGGCGCTGCGCTACACCTATTTGCAGGGCCACAACACTGCGCACATTGACGACGCTCGCAACTTTGCCCAAGCGCCCATTGCAGGCGCTGCTACGCAAAGTTGGGTGCGCGCCGCCCCCAGCAAAACCGTCACGCCCAACACCCTGGCCTTTTTGCAGGAACACCGCAGCGCGGCTTTTTTGGTGGTGCACCAGGGGGCTTTGCTGCATGAGACTTACTTTGCGCCCTATGCGGCCGATAGCCGCACCAATACGTTTTCAGTGACCAAAACCTTGGTGACCTTGGCCACCGGCGCGGCGGTGGCCGACGGCATCTTGCCCAGCTTTGACGCGCCCTTGGGCGCATATGTGCCCGAATATGCCCAACACCCGCAAGGCGCCAAGGCCACGCTGGCGCAGTTGTCGGCCATGACATCGGGCCACGAATGGAGCGAGCACTACTACCTGCCCCTGAACCCCACCACCGAGCTGTACTTTGGCGGCAACACCACCGCCACTGTTTTGCGCCAAGGCTTTGAGCGCGAGCCCGACACCGAATTTGAATACAGCAGCGCGTCCACCCAATTGCTGGGCTTGGCGCTGTCGCGGGCCTTGGCCAAGCATGACCCCAAGCTGACCTTGGCCAGCTACCTATCGGCCAAGATTTGGCAGCCGCTGGGCTTGG
>JAAFIY010000098.1 GCA_013297985.1 Comamonadaceae bacterium
CCCACAGCGGCGTGAGCACGGCCGCGCCAGCCAAGCTGGCGATCACAAGGGCAATCAGGCGGCGCATGGTGCTTCTCGACGTATCGGGGTTATCGGCAAAAAAATTTGAGGCTTGAGCCAGTGCGCGGGTGTCAGAACGGGTTGACCGTCATGACGAAGCGGCTGAGCCAGCCCATGGTGTGGCTCTCGGCACCGGCGCCGCGGCCACGTTGCTCAATGCGGGCTTGCGCGACTTGAGTGGACGGCACGATGGAACCAGGCTGCAAAAAGCGCGGATCCACCACGCCCGAGAAGCGCAGCACTTCGACGTTTTGATTCACGCCCAGTTGTTTGTCGCCAGCCACCACCAAGTGGCCGTTGGGCAGCACTTCCACCACGGTGGTGGTGATGGTGCCGGTGAAGGTGTTGGTGCTGGCGTTGGCGCCACGGCCCGCAAAGGTATTGGCCGATTCCGCGCCCAGGTTGAGTTTGGCGACTTGGGGCGCTTTCAAGAACGGGAAAGCGCTCACACTGGATTCAACGTTGGAGCTGCGATCCACTGTGCTGGTGCTGTTTTGGGTGGCAGCTAGGTTTTCGGTGATCTGCACCGTGACCACATCGCCGGGCAAGCGGGCGCGGGGGTTCTCAAAACCGGGGCGGAACAAGGCACCGTTATAGATGCTGCCCGACAGCGGCTGGGCCGACGCCACAGCGACGGCGGGCTGCGGGCGCTGGGCCGGCAGCTCCAGCACATCGACCTTGGCCGATTGCCCTGGAAACTGCGCGCAGCCTGAAGCAAAAACGGCTACTACGCCCATGAATACAGCGGAAATCGCTCTAAAAAACATAGCAAACACCTTGAAGGTCATCACAGTTGTGACAGCCGCTGCAGCATTTGGTCGCTGGTCGTCACGGCCTTGCTGTTCATCTCATACGCGCGCTGGGTTTGGATCATCGACACCAGTTCTTGCACCACGTTCACGTTGGACGCTTCCAAGAAGCCTTGGCGCATTTCGCCGAAGCCATTGGCCCCGGGCGTGCCCTGCTGCGGCTGGCCGCTGGCGGGGGTTTCGGTGAACAGGTTCTGGCCGCGTGCTTCCAAGCCGGCGGGGTTGATGAAGGTCGTCATGGCCAGGGTGCCAATTTGCTGGGTGGTGCCGTCGGGCAGGGTGGCGCTGACGGCGCCGTCTTGGCCGATGCTCACGCTGCGGGTGTTTTGCGGCACGGTGATGCCGTTGGCTACCGGCAGGCCCGAGTTGGTCACCAGCGCACCGGCGGAGGTGAGCTTGAAAGAACCGTCCCGCGTGTAAGCGGTGGTGCCGTCGGGCAAGGTGACGTTGAAGAAGCCGTTGCCGTTGATGGCCACATCCAGCGGGTTGCCGGTCTCTTGCAAGCTGCCCTGCTGGTAGCCCCGGCTGGTGGCCACAGTGCGCACGCCCAGACCCAGGTGCAAGCCGGTGGGCAGTTGCGCCTGCTCGGTCTCATTGGCGCCCACTTGGCGCAGGTTTTGGTAGATCAGGTCTTCAAACTGCGCCTGGTGGCGCTTGAAGCCGGTGGTGCTGACGTTCGACAGGTTGTGCGCAATCACATCCAGGTTGGTCTGCTGCGCATTCATGCCGGTTTTGGCGATCCACAGGGAATTGATCATTTGGCGTACCTGCTATGAAATAAATAGCTGCTTAGGCAGATAAATAGGGCGTAGAACGGGGTTCTTGGGCTCAGTTCATGCCCAGGAGCTGGGCGGCACTGCGGTCATTGGCTTCGCTCATCTGCATCAGGCGCAGCTGCGATTCAAACTGGCGAGCGGCGGCGATGATGCCCACCATGGTGTCCACCGCATTGACGTTGGAGCCTTCCAATACGCCGCTGGCCAAGCGGGCATTGGCGTCGTTTTCTAGCGGGGCGCCACCGGGGCCGCGAAACAGGCCGTCGTCGCCACGCTTCAAAGGCGTGTCGGCGTTGGGGGTGACCATCTTGAGCCGCCCCACGTTTTGCGGCGGCTGGCTGCCGGTACGGGCGGTGATGCTGCCGTCTTGGCCCACAAACACCTGGGCGTTGGCGGGCAGCTGGATCGGCGCGCCGCCATCCGACAGCACCGGCAGACCGGTGGGGGTGACTAAGTTGCCTTCGGATGTCACTTCAAACTTGCCATTGCGCGTGTAAGCCTCTTGGCCATCCAGCGTTTGCACCGCAAACCACGCATTGCCGCGCGCCATCACATCGAGGGCATTGCCGGTGGTGATGGCGGGGCCAGGCGTGTTGAGGTGGCCGGGGGTGGCTTCCAGCGCCATCACGCGGGTTTTGCTGCCGTCGCCTTGCACCGGCACCGATCGAAACGTGGCCAGCTCGGCGCGAAAGCCGGTGGTGGTGGCATTGGCCAGGTTGTGCGACAGCAGCGCCTGCCGATGCACAGCGGCGGTGGCGCCGGTCATGGCGGTGTAGATGGCGCGGTCCATGGCGTGGGCTCCTTAGGGCTTCAGACCGATCAACGCAGGTTGACCAAGGTGCCAAACACCTGGTCTTGCGTGCGGATGGTTTGGGCGTTGGCTTGGTAGTACCGCTGGGCGGTGATCAGGTTGACCAACTCGGCCGTCAAGTCGGTGTTGCTGTCTTCCAGCGCACCCTGGCGCAGGCTGCCAAAGCCCGCGTCGCGCGCCGCGCCAGGCACGGGTTCGCCGCTTTGTGCGGTTTGGGTCCAATAGCCAGCGCCTTGGGGTTCCAAGCCGTTCAGGTTGCGAAAGTTGCTCAAAGCCACCTGCCAGGTGTCAAAGGTTTCGCCGTTGCTGTAGCGCGCTGACACCACACCCGCTTCAGAGATGGCCAGGCCGGTGAATTCACCCGGCGCGTAGCCGTCTTGCTCTAGCTGGTTCACCGAAAAGCGGGTGCCGAACTGGGTCATGTTTTCGATGTCCACGTTTACCGTAAACGGCGCTGGATCAGCCGCCGTGGTCACGTTGATGGGCGTGAGCACCACCAGTGGCTGCGTGGGCAGGCCATTGGCATCAAAGGTGACGGCGCCCAGCGCCTGGAAAGTGGGCGGATCGGTGGCGGTGGCGTCTTCGGCCACGGCAAACACGTCCCATGAGTTGGGTGTACCAATGGTCTTGCTGTAATACAGGTTCACCGGCACATCGCGGCCTTGGCTGTCGTACACCACCAAAGATGTGGCATAGGTCTCAATGGGCGGCACCTGGGCGGCGGGCGGCGGGCCGCCGGTGGGGTCGGCGGCGCGGGCATCCAGGTTGATGCCGGTGGTGATCTCGGTGGTGCGCTTGGCGGGCACGCCTTTGCTGGTGGGCAGCTCAATGGGGTTGAGCGCGCCGCGCTGCACCAGACCGGTTTCAGGGTCGACACGGTAGCCGTTGACCTTGGCGCCGTCGTTGGTGACGATGAAGCCTTCTTTGTCGAGTTTGAACTCGCCTGCGCGGGTGTACAGCCGGTCGCCGTTGGTGGCGGTGACGTTAAAGAAGCCCGCGCCGTTGATGGCCAAGTCCAAGTCGTTAGCGGTGATGGTGATGTTGCCCTGGGTGAACTGCTGCGACACGTTGGCCACTTCCACCCCGATGCCACCGGTGGAGCCGCCCGATGCACCCAGCGAGCGCGCATACAGCTCGGCAAACTCGGTGCGCTGGGATTTGAAGCCGGTGGTGTTGGCGTTGGCGATGTTGTGGCCGATCACGTCCAGATCACGGCTGGCGGCGTTCAAGCCCGAGAGACCTTGCTGAAAACTCATGTCGTGCTCCTGTGGGAATGGGTTGCGCGAAAAACGGCGGGCTGGGGTGGGTCAATAAAAGGCTTTGACGTCGCCGTAGCCCACTGCGCCTTTGCTGGCCAGGTTCAGGCTCAAGACGCCGTCTTTTTGGGTGACGGAATCGACTCGGTCGAGCATCAGGGGGGTGGTGGCCACGGTCTTGCCCGCAGCGTCGGTGGCGGTCACGTTAAAACGCAGGCTGCCCAGGTTTTGTTTGCCCGTCAGATCAACTTCAAAGCGGTGCTGGCCAGCGGGCTTGTTGCCCAGGTTGACGGTGTCGATCACATTGCCTGCCGCCGACATCACCTGCACCTGCACATTGGTGGCGCTGCGTGGCATCTCAAATGCGCCGCGGCCGGTGTCGTCCAATCGCGTCAAGGTGCTGCCGGCCACCATCACGTCGCGGCCGACCAAGGCTGTGCCCTGCATCGACTGCCAAGCGCCCATCTGCTGCGAAATAGCGGCCACCGTGCCGTTGAGCTCTTGGATGCCAGTGACGGTGTTGATCTGTGCGATCTGCGACGTCATCTGCGCGTTGTCCATCGGGTTCATCGGGTCTTGGTTGGTGAGCTGCGCCACCAACAACTGCATGAAGCTGTCTTGCGCGGCCGCTGGGTCATAGGCCTTGGTGGACGTGCCGCTGGACTTGGCCGCGCTGATGTTGTCGGTGGGCGTGATGGCTGAAGTGGTCATGGCGGGGCTCCTTCAAGCGGCTTACTGGCCCATCTGCAGCGTTTTGAGCAGCAGCGTTTTGGCGGTGTTCATGATCTCGACGTTGTTCTGATAGCTGCGGGTGGCGCTGATCATGTTGACCATCTCCTCGACCGCGTTCACGTTGGAGTGCGTGACATAGCCCTGCGCGTCGGCGCTGGGGTGGTCGGGGTTGAACATGCGGCGCCCGGGCGTTTGGTTTTCAATCACCGTTTGCACCTTCACGCCTGCGGCGCTGCGGTCATTCGGCCCGTTGGGGCCCATGGGCACGGTCTGGAACACCACCTGGCGGGCCTTGTAGGCCTCGCCATCGGGGCGCGCCACGGCGTCGACGTTGGCCAGGTTGGACGCCACCACGTTGAGCCGCTGGGTTTGCGCGCTGACCGCGCTGCCCGACACATTGAAGATGGAGAACATGGACATGGGCTTACCTCGATGTCAGTGGCATCACTGGCCGGTGATGGCGGTGTTGAGCGTGCGCGCTGTGCCGTTGATAAAACGCAGCGCAGCCTCATAGCGCACCGTGTTGTCCACCAGCGCGGCGCGCTCGCGGTCGACATCGACCGTGTTGTTGTCAGCGCTGGGCTGGGCCTGGATGGGGAAGGTCTCCAGTGGGTCAGTGCCCAAACGGCTGCGTAAGGCTTGGTGCTGCGGATGCGTGAGAGCGCCTCGCGGGCTGCTAGTGCCCGACATCAAGGCGCTGGTTGAAATGCTGCGGCCCGTGGCGGCAGACCCGGTGGACTGCTGAGTGACGCCGCTCACCCCCGCAGGCAAAGCACCAGCCGGGTTGGCGGTGATGCTGCTTGCACGTGGGGCGGCCAGCATCAGGCGGGCTTCGCTTGAACTGACATCACCGGTGGCCGCGGCCATGGCGGTTTTGAAGTTCACGTCATGCGCCACATAGCCGGGGGTGTCCACGTTGGCAATGTTGCTGGCCAACTGGCGCTGACGCTCCGCTCGCAGCACGAGGGCTGAGCCTTGAAAGTCGAGGCGGGCGGTGAGCTTGTCCAGCATGATCGGCAACAGGTGGCGGTGAAGGCGGCGGCTAAGTTTCGAAAGAAATGCTTCAGAAGAAGGGGCATTGAGCCGATAAAGACATTGACGATGCGTCGGCCGCTGCGGTCAGCGCGTTGGCTCGCTATCCAGTGGCACTGCGGCCCAATACCGCGTGCATCGATTGTGGAAATGCGCCGCCCGGACTAAAGCCGAAACAGCAGGCAAAAGGGCGGCTACTTCAGTGCGCTTGTGTGGCCCGCGCTGCCTACAGTGCGGCGCATGAACGCATCCACCACGCCCTCTGTGCCGCCCCGTGCCAGTGCTGCGCGCAAGCCAGCGTCGGCGAAGGCGCCTGCCGCATCGCCATCCAGCGCCGCCCAGCTCGCGGCTTGGCGCTGGGGGGGCGCGTTGATGGGTTTGCTGTTGATGGGTATCTGGACCGGTGCGCGGGCTCAAGCGCCAGCACCTGCAGCCAGCCAGGCGCCAGCCGCCGTGGTGGCGATGGCGCCTTTGACGGCGCAGTCCGAAGCCGATGTGTGGGCGGTGGCGCAAAAGTGGTTGGACGAAGCCATTGCCCAAACCCAAGCCCAGGCCAGCTTGCCGCTGCGGCTCGAGGTGACATTGGGCTCACTAGACCCCCGAGTGCGGCTGGCCCCCTGCCAACAAATTGAACCCTTCATTCCCACTGGCGTGCGCCTGTGGGGCCGCAGCCGCATCGGATTGCGCTGTGCAGACGGCGTGGGCCGTTGGACGGTGTTTGTGCCAGTCACGGTCAAAGCCTTTGGCCCGGCTTGGGTGCTGCGCGACCCAGTGGCCGCAGGCACGGTGCTAACGGCTGAGCACGCGACCGAAGGCGAAGCCGACTGGGCCGCCGAAAGCGCGTCGGTCTTGTCGGATCCGCAGCGCTGGATGGGTCAGCAGGCCGTGCGCCAATTGGCGCCAGGCCAGGTGCTGCGCAGCAACTTGTTGCGGGCGCCGCAAGCCTTTGCCGCTGGTGCCCAAGTGCGGGTGGTGGCACGTGGCAGCGGCTTTGCCATCACCACCAGCGGCCAAGCGATCAGTGCGGGTGTGGTCGGCCAGCCGGTGCGGGTGCGGCTGGAAAACGGCCGCATCAGCCAGGGCTTGGTGCTGGACAATCAGACTGTTCAGCTCACCCTGTAAGCCTTGTGGCGTATGCAAGTGCACGCTTACATGTGGGTCGACCCTGAATCTGAGGCGTTGAAAAGCCGGGTAAAGATCGCTCAGTTGCGGCTCAAGTTCGGGGCCGCGCTGCCGATAAACTGGGCATGCTGGGGTTACGCCCGGCGTGGAGCGCATCATGAAAATCGGCCCGAACCCATCAGACGTGAACAATCTTGCAGGCAGCCGCTCGGCGCAGCCAGTGAGCACGCCTGCGCCGACGCCCAAGTCAGATGCTGCCTCGCAAGCCCAAGCACAGGCCCAGGTGGCCACAGCAGGTGGCACGCCCACGGTGGGCGTGCCGGTGTCGGTCTCGCGCTTGGCACAGACTTTGGCCGCCAGCCAGACCACCAGCGCCGACCCCACTTTCGACGCCGAGAAGGTGCAAACCGTGCGCGACGCCATTGCCAATGGCACTTATCAGTCCGACGCTGGGGCGATTGCCGACGGCTTGCTGGCCGATGCAGAGTCTTTCCTGCGAGTGCAGCGAGAGCAATAGCCCAGACGGCTATCGTTTCTATAGCAAATCGGCTTTTGTTGCCTGATTTGCGCAGCGGGGCCCTTTGCAGGCTGCCCGCTCTGGCCGAGCCGGGCTGCTTGAAGCCGCTCGCGTTACTTGTCAACCGCCAGCTACAGCAGGGGCCAGCGCCTCAAGGCTGCGGCTTGAACCTGCTATGAGGCCCGCCATGAGCCGTTTTTCCCCCACTCCTCCCACTGGCTTGCCGGGCAAAGCTGGTGACAGCGCGGCTGCGGTCTCGACCGACGCCGCGTTCAGCCAGTTGCGGGCGACGCTGGCGGTGTTCTCGCGAGCTTTGGCACGCGGCGATTTGGAAGTGCTCGAGCATCAAGTGCCCCAGTTGCAAGCCGCGCACCGGGCCTGCGTAGCGGCCGTGGCGCAGGCGGCGACGCGCGCCGATGACACCGACCTGAGCCGCATGCGCTTAAGCCTGCAAGACCTGCAGCGCGAACTGGCCCTGCAGCGCGGCCGCGTAGCCCAGCAAGCGTCCATGAACCGACAGCTATTGGAGCTGGTGTTGCCCGACATGGCCAACCCGGCCGCTTACACCGATCGGGTGGCCGCAGCCGCAGGCGCTACGGGTAACCGGGGGTCGGGCGTCGCCCGCTTGTATTCGGCAGCGGCGCGCTAGGAAGGCGGCTGGCGACGGCGCGTTGGGGCGCCCCGTCAGTGAATACGCATCTTCGTGCGCAAGCGGGCCACCGTCTGGTTGTGCAGCTGGCACACCCGGCTTTCAGTCACGCCCAACACAGCCGCAATTTCCTTGAGGTTCATGTCCTGCTCGTAATACAGGCTCATCACCAAGCGTTCGCGCTCGGGTAGCGATTCAATGGCGGCCACCAAAGATTCGCGCAGGCGCCGGTCGCGCAGGCGCGACATGGGGTCGGCGTCGCCATCGGCCAAATGGCGGTCTAGAAAGTTGTCGGTCTCGTCGGAGCCGCTTAAGTCTTCCAAGTACACCAACTGCGTGCCGCGCACTTTGTAGAGCAGCGATTGGTATTCATCCAGCGGCATCTCCAGCGCGTCGGCAATTTCGCCTTCGCGCGGGGTGCGGCCAAACTCGTGCTCCAGCTTGCGAATGGCCGCCTCAATGTCGCGCTGGCTTTTGCGGTTGCCGCGTGACATCCAGTCGCCTTCGCGCAGCTCATCGATCATGGCGCCGCGTATGCGCTGGGTGGCAAAGGTTTCAAACTGCACGCCCTGGCTGGCCTGAAAGCGGCTGAGCGCTTCGGCCAAGCCAATCAAGCCCACCTGAATCAGGTCGTCAATCTCGACGTTAGCGGGCAGTTTGGCGGCCATGTGATGGGCCAAGCGGCGCACCAGCGGCGCATATTGGCGAATCAGCGCTTCTTGATCAAGTTGGCCCTTGGCGGTGTACATCCAGCGTCGCTCCGGGCGGTCGGGCAATGGGCGCCGACCAGGCGTCTGCCCTGGTCACGTCGTCGTGCGCGGGCACCCAAGTCGGCCGCCACGGCTTGATCGTACGAGATTTGTCCAACAGCTTTCGCGCCAGCAGCTTGGGCGCAGCGCTGTCCCACTGGCCTTGGCGGTTGATGGGCAGCTCTACGGTGTCCACATCGCGGTGCAGGTATTGGCGGCTGCAGGCCCGCAGGGCTTGGGCCAGGCTGGTTTCGCCCGGGCGTGGGCTAGCACAAACCAGGAGAGGATCGGTGGTGGTGGTCAGCCGCACGGTTTTGAGCACCTCGTAGGCGTACACCGCTTGCTCGGCGCCGCCGCGCACCGCCAGCACCGGCAGCACGGCTGAATCAGCCAACAGCGGCAAGCCCAGATCCAGTTGTGCCACCACGATCAACACGGGGGTGTCGCGCAGCGCCTGGGCCAGCGCCCGCGCCACAGAGCCTTCGCCGCGCTGTTGTTGCGCCACCAAAGCCTGCAGGCCAAAGTGGCTGCGCAGGCGATGAAGTTTTGGGCGTGTGGGGTTGTCGGCTGTCGTCGGGGCAGGGGCCCAGGCCGGGCGTTCGCCATAGGCCACCCACTGGGCCAAGCCGGGTTGGTCGGCGGTTTCGGGGCTGAGTCCGTCCACCACGGCCGCTGCCTGGCCCGAACGCGCGAGCGCATCGCACAACTGCTGCAGCAGCGGCCATTCAATCGGTGCATGGCGCTGGCGCAGCCACGCCACCACGCGCACGCTGGGCGCTGCCCGCCAGCGTTGCAGGCCCAGACCTTGGGGTTCAATCATGAAAAGCGTACCGGTGGCAATCAGATCGACAGAGAAACCGCGCGTGCCTGATCGGCCTGCGCAAAGTACAGGCCGACTTCTTCATCTTTGGGGTCAAACGCCGATTGGGCCGGGGTGCGCAAGGCCGCGCGCACCAATTGCCCGGCGTCGGCCGCCTCCCAGTCTTCGGGCACGCGCTGGCCCGTGGTCACGCCGCGCAGCACCAGCTGATGGCGAATCAGCACATCCAAGGCCGGGGCCAATTTGGCGGCTTCGTCAGATTTGCTCAGGATGAGTTGATTGGCGCCCAGGTCTTTGAACACCGTCACCGCTTCGTCCAAGGTGTCGCCGTGCGCGCCAGCGGGCACCACCAGCACGCGGTTGATGCGCTCGTCGTCCAAGTGCTCGAGCATTTCGCGGCCGCGCGGGTCGCGCGGGGCAAAGCCACTGGTGTCGATCAGCACCAGCTTCTTAGATGACAACAAACCCAGCAAGTCTTGCAGCGCGGCGTGGTCATGGGCTTGGTGGGCCACCACGCCCAGCATGCGGCCGTATTGGCGCAGTTGTTCGTGGGCGCCGACGCGGAAAGTGTCCAAGGTGATCAGGCCCACGCTGTGGGCGCCGTACTCTTGCGCGCACAGCCCGGCCAGCTTGGCGGCCGTAGTGGTTTTGCCCACACCGGTGGGGCCCACCAGTGCCACCACGCCACCCGTTTCCAGCAAGGCGGTGTCAGGCGAGTCGGTGCGCAAGTTGCGCTGCAGCACCTGCAGCGTCCACTGAAAGGCCTCGGCCACGGACATTTCACCCGGCAGGTGTTCCAACACGCTGCGTGCCAAGCGCGGCGAATAGCCCGCACGGATGAGCTTGATCATCAAGTTGGCCCGAATCGGGTCTTGGCGGGCTTGGCCCAGCCAGGTCAGGGTGGTAAAGCGTTCTTCAATCAGCGCCTTCATCTGCGCCATTTCGCCCATCAGGCGCTGGGTGTCGGCGCTGCTGATGCTGGCGGCCGGCGCTGAGCTTTTCAGGGTGCGCGGGGCGTTGGGCAGGGTGCGGCGTGCTTTGCCGTCGGGCGACGCACCCGTCAAATCGGCATCGCTCAAACGGGGAAACTGCGGCGCTTTTGGCGAAGGCAGGCCCAGTGCTTGCGCAACGGCGGGCTCTAGCGTGTTGGGGGTGGACGCGGCGGCGCGGTCGCTGAACGAGCCCCGGGCAGGGGTCGCACCCGAAAAAGCGCTGCCTGTATCGGCGCGGCTGGCTTTGAGCAGCGCGGCCTGAGCCGCGGGGTCTTGCGCCACCCGAGACAGCAGCGCGGGGCCTTGGTCCACCGCCAGCGCCTCTTTGCGCCGACGCAGCATGCGTTCGCGCACATAGTCCTGAAAGTTCAGCGTGCTCATCGCCATGGCTTGGGTGTCATCGGCCACAGACGATTGGCTGTGGTCGACGCGCTCGCGCGCCGCCGCAGCCGAGCGCGCGGGCGAGGCCGCTGGGCGCGAGGATGCCGCAGCCGGTGATGCGGCCCGAGGCGCCGCCAAGCCCGTTTCGTGCAGGCTGTCTTCGCTGGTGGCGACCACCTCCACGCCATCTGCGGTGGCCCGGTTCGACAAGATCAGCGTGGCGTCGCCAAACGCCAATCGGGCCTTGGCCAGGGCCTCGCGTGAGGTGGGGGCCTGAAAGCGGCGGACGTTGTTCATGATGCGGCTCCTCTGAGGATCGGACCGATGCGGATGGAATGGGTCTCTGGCACTTCGCTGTGTGAAATGACCTGCAAGCGCGGCGCCACGCGGCGCACCAAGCGAGCGATGGCATTGCGAATGGCGTCGGGTACCAGCAAGCAAGCGGGCACGCCCAGTTCTTCTTGCTGCATGGCCACTTCGGCAGCATGCCGGCTGAGTGAATCGGCCACGCCCGGGTCAAGCGCAGCGCCGTTGCTACCGCCCAGCGCTTGCAGCAGCAAGCGCTCGAGCTGCGGCTCAATGGCGATGACGTTGAGTTCGCGCACCGGGCCGTAAATCTGTTGAACGATGGCTGGCGCCAAGGCCAAACGCACGCGCTTGGCCAGCTCGGCTGGGTCGGTGGTGCTGGGCGCGTGTTCGGCCAGCGCCTCCAAAATGGTGCGCATGTCGCGGATGTTCACCGCCTCTTCCAACAGCATCTGCAAAGTGCGCTGAAAGATCGAGAACGACACCAGCTTGGGCACGACTTCCTCCACCAGCTTGGGCGCCAAGCGGGCGACATGCTCCACCAGCGCCTGGGTCTCACTGCGGCTCAAGAGGCGAGCTGCGTGGGTTTGCATCAGGTGCGACAGGTGGGTGGCCATCACGGTTTCGGCGTCCACCACTGTGAAGCCCGCCAGTTGGGCGGCTTCGCGCTGGCGCTCATCAATCCAGTGGGCGGGCAAGCCAAAGGCCGGATCGGTGGTGGGTGTGCCGATCAGTGGGGTGCTGATGCCGCCGGGGTTGATGGCCAAGAACATGCCAGGAAAGGCTTCGCCGTCACCCACCACCACGCCGCGCAGCGTGACGCGGTAGGCGCTGGGGCGCAGGTCTAGGTTGTCCCGCACGTGGACAGCTGGGGGCAAAAAGCCCACGTCCTGGGCAAACTTGCGCCGCACGCCTTTGATGCGCGACAGCAAATCGCCGCTGCGGTTGCGATCCACCAAGCTGATGAGGCGGTAGCCCAGTTCAAGGCCCAACAAATCGATGGGTTGCAGGTCGTCCCAAGTGGCTTCGTCTTCGGGTTTTTTACCCGCTGCAGCAGCCGCATCGGTCTCGGCCTGTGTGGGTTTAGGCCGCGACAAATGCCACGCGGCGTAACCCAGGCCCGAAGACATCAACAAAAAGACCAGGTTAGGCATGCCAGGGATGATTCCCATCAAGCCAATGACTGCAGCGGTCACGCCCAGCACCCGAGGCGACGCAAACACCTGGGCAGCAATCTGCGTGCTCATGTCACGTTCTTTGCCCACGCGCGACACCACCATGGCGGCGGCCACCGAAATAAGCAGTGCCGGAATCTGCGCCACCAGCGCATCACCCACGGCCAGCAAGATGTAGGTTTCCGAGGCTTCGCTGAAGCTCAACCCGTGTTGCAGCATGCCAATCGACAAACCGCCCAGGATGTTGATGATCAAAATCAAAATGCCGGCAATTGCGTCGCCGCGCACGAACTTGCTGGCACCGTCCATGGAGCCGTAGAAGTCGGCTTCGTCGGCTACCTCAGCGCGGCGGCGCTTGGCTTCTTTTTCGTCGATCAGGCCCGCGTTCAAGTCTGCATCCACGGCCATTTGCTTGCCGGGCATGGCATCTAAGGTGAAGCGCGCCGACACCTCGGCAATGCGCTCGGACCCTTTGGTGACCACAATGAAGTTGATCACCACCAAGATCACAAACACGATCAGGCCAACGGCAAAGTTGCCGCCGATCAGGAAGTGGCCAAAGGCCTCAATAACCTGGCCCGCCGCACCGGGGCCGGTGTGGCCTTCGAGCAGCACCACGCGGGTGGACGCCACGTTGAGCGACAAGCGCATCAAGGTGGTGAGCAGCAGCACGGTGGGAAAGATCGCAAAGTCCAGCGG
>JAAFIY010000099.1 GCA_013297985.1 Comamonadaceae bacterium
AGCCTGGTTGTGCGATGCGCCCACTGCAGATGGCGCCTGCGGCCAATGCCCCAGTTGCCACGCCTTTGGGGTGAAAGCCCACCCCGATCTGCGGGTGCTGCTGCCCGAGACCGAAGCCCTGGCCCAAGGCTGGCCGCTCGATGAATCGGCCCAGCGCGACATTGACGACAAAAAACGCAAGCCCAGCCGCGAAATCCGCATTGAAGCGTTGCGCGACACCATTGAATTCGCCCAGCGCACCAGCGGACGTGGACGGGGGCAGGTGGTGCTGATCTACCCCGCTGACCGCATGAACCACGTCACGGCCAATGCGCTTTTAAAAACCTTGGAAGAGCCGCCCGGCAGCACCCGCTTTGTGCTGGCTGCAGAAGCCGCCGACCGCCTGCCCGCCACCGTGCGCAGCCGCTGCCACAGCCACACCTTGGCTTGGCCTGTGGCTGACGAAGCCCTGGCTTGGCTCAAAGCCCAAGGCATGAGCGATGCCGCAGCCCAAGCCCTGTGGCTGCAAAGCGGTGGGCGGCCCATGACAGGCGAGGGCGCTCGCGACCCGGCCGCGCAACAGGCTTGGCTGCAGCAATGGCAAGCCCTGCCCGGCGCGGTCTTGGGCGGGTCAGACGGCAGCGGCCCCAGCGTGGCGCAGGTGGTGGACACGGCCTTGTCGGGCTGGTCGCCCCCGGCCGTGCTGGACGCCTTGCACAAGCTGTGTCATGACCTGATGGCGCTGGCGGCCGGTGGCCCGCCGCGTTTTTTTGCGGCCGAGGTGCTGGCCCTAGCCCTGCGCGGTCGAAGCTTGACTTTGCCGGCGCTCGCCGCTTGGCAAAAAGCCCTGTTGCAGCATGCGCGCCACGCCGAGCATCCATTTGCCGCCGGTTTGATGGCCGAAGCGCTTGTGACGCAGGCCAGGGTGCATCTAAACTCTGCCTCCCGCTAGCTTTTTGCGAGCGGGCCACCCGCACACAACATGGCCACCGCCGCACCCAACGCCCCTTCCGCGCCCAACGCAGGCACGCCGCGGCCGAGCGTGATTCAGCTTTCCATCAAGGAAAAAGCGGCGCTGTATGCGGCCTTTGTGCCCTTGTTCGCTGAGGGCGGCATTTTCATCCCCACGTCGCGTGAATACGGTTTGGGTGACGACGTGTACGTGTTGCTGACGCTGCCCGATGAACCCACCCGTTACCCCATTGCGGGCAAGGTGGCGTGGGTTACGCCCGCACGTGCGGGCGGCAACCGCACCCAGGGCGTGGGCATTCAATTTCCTAGCGACGACAAGGCGCGTCAGCTTCGGCTGAAGATTGAAGAAATGCTGGGCGCGTCGCTGGCGTCTGACCGGCCCACCCAGACCATCTAAGTCGGCTGCGCGGCCGGGGCGCCGTCCTACACCGGCCATCACGGCGCCATGGCATGCTTGACGCATGTTTGTTGACTCACATTGCCATTTGAGCTTTCCGGAGCTGTCCGCCCAATTGGGTGACATTCGTGCGGCCATGCAAGCGGCCCACGTCGACCGCGCGCTGTGCATTTGTACGACGCTGGAAGAATTCCCCGACGTGCACGCCTTGGCCACGGGCTACGCCAACTTCTGGTGCAGCGTGGGCGTGCATCCCGACAACGAAGGCGTTGCCGAGCCCACTGTGGACGATCTGCTGCGGCGCGCCCAGCTGCCGCGCGTGGTGGCCATTGGCGAAACCGGGCTGGACTACTACGGCATGGATACCCGCAAAGGCGGGCGCACCGTGGCGGATCTGGAATGGCAACGCCAACGCTTTCGCACGCACATCCGCGCCGCGCAGCAATCGCAACTGCCGCTGGTCATTCACACCCGCAGCGCCAGTGATGACACCTTGGGCATTCTTGACGAGCTGGGCGAAAACGGCAGCGTGGGCAGTGCGGGCGGAGTGTTCCATTGCTTTACCGAAACCCAAGCGGTGGCCGACGCCGCGCTGGAGCGGGGCTTCTACATTTCGTTTTCAGGCATCGTCACCTTCAAAAGCGCCAAAGACCTGCAAGAGGTGGCCACCTGCGTACCACTCAACCGGCTGCTGATCGAAACCGACAGCCCCTACCTGGCGCCGGTGCCGCATCGCGGCAAAACCAACACCCCGGCGCTGGTGCCGCATGTGGCGCATCAGATTGCGGCGCTGCGCGGCGTGCCGGTGGAAGTGATCGCCCAAGCGAGCAGCGCCAATTTTGAGGCTCTGTTTGCCCGCACACAGGAGGCTTGAAATGTTAAGAAGACACTTTAAGTTTGCGCTTTTGTCTGTTGTTTTAATTGGTTTTTCAAATGCTTATGCATCATCCTTTGACGACTTCTTCCGTGCTGTTCGGCAAGACGATGCAGGCACCGTTCGTGACTTGCTGCGCCGGGGTTTTGACCCCAACACGGTGGATGAACGCGGCCTGACTGGCCTGTTCATCGCGCTGCGAGAAGGCTCCCTGAAGGTGGTGGATGCGTTGCTGGCGTCGCGGCGCATCAAGGCTGAAACCCGTACCGCAGCCGATGAAAGCCCACTCATGATGGCCAGCCTAAAGGGCCACTTGGACGTGGCCAAACGCCTGATTGCCGCCGGAGCCGATGTCAACAAAACCGGCTGGACGCCGCTGCATTACGCGGCCACCAACGGCCACATCGACGTGATCAAGCTCTTGCTGGAAGAGCACGCGTTTATTGACCCCACATCGCCCAACGGCACCACGCCGCTGATGATGGCCGCGCACTACGGCACGCCCGAGGCGGTGCGCCTGTTGCTGGCTGAGGGTGCCGTGCCCACTTTGCGCAACCAACTCGGCCTGAGTGCAATTGATTTCGCGCAACAAGCCAACCGGCCCGAAGCGGCGGAGTTGATTGCAGCGGCCATTCGCCGGGCTCGGCCACAGGGCGCTTGGTAGACCACGTGGCGGACTGGCCTTGTGGTTTCGTAGAGTCATCATTGATGAATACGATGTATATTATGTTAACTCATAGTTGATCTGATGTGGCCCGAGCAGCCGCACTGCGGGGCCGCCTCTGGCGAGAAGTCAAGCCGCTAGCGAAAACGCGTTGGAGATTGAACGAGATCAGAAGTACAGTCTGTTAGAAACCTTCACGCCACGTTCATCCATGTTCTCCAAAATCTCGGGCGGCCTTCGGCCATCACGAACCCAACTTCGCGCCGGCTTGTGGCCGCGTACGGATCGCCGCCGCGCCTTCGCGGCCCAGGTGCGCGCTGGCCTCGCAGGTGCTGTCGTGCTGCTGGCCAGCGCGTGCGCTTTTGCGCAGAGCGCAGGCCTGGTGCGCATCACCGGCACTGGCAGCGCCACGGGCGGCATGCAGTTACTAGCCAAGGCCTATGTCTCAGCCAACCCCGGGGCGCGGGTTGAAGTGCTGCCCGCGCTTGGCTCAGCAGGCGGCATCAGCGCTTTGCTGGAAGGCAAGATTGAAGTGGCCGTGTCCAACCGCAGCCCCAGTGAGGCAGAAATGGCTCGTCAGGCCTTGCAATCGGTGGAGTACGCCCGAACCGCCTTTGTGATCGCCGCGCATCGCGATGTGGGCGTCTCTGCCGTCACAGGCGCCGAGCTCGCTGCCATGTATGCCGAAGGTGCAGCCACCTTTCCTAACGGCAAGCGCGCCCGCCCTGTTTTGCGGCTTTCAGACGCCACCGATACCCGGCTGATCAAGGCCATGGGCCCCGCCGTATCCGCCGCGCTGGACAACGCGCACAGCCGGCGCGGCATGCTCAACGGCAACACCGACACCGACACTGCGGACTTGATCGAAAAAACGCCTGGCGCCTTCGGCCCCAGCAGCTTGGCCTTGATCGCCAGCGAAAGCCGCCCGTTGGTGGCCCTAGCAATTGATGGCAAGGCCCCCACCAACGCGAACGTGGCCAGTGGTGACTACCCCTGGTTCAAGCCGATGTTCCTAGTGACTGGCGCCCAGCCGTCTGCAGAGACCCAGCGCTTTGTAGCGTTTGCGCGGTCAGCTGCGGGCCGTCGCATTTTGGAATCGCACGGTCACCTAAGCCGCTAATGGCTGTGCAGGCGTGGGTTAGCTCATCCCCTGGCGCGGCGATCTGCCCTGCCCGACCAGCGTGAAAGACGCGTTAGAACCACCGGCTGAACCAGCCCCCATCGCGCCCGTGGCTGTGGCCACGCTGGCAGCCAGCGCGCGCCTGACGGTGCTGCGACTGCGCCGCTTCGGCTGGTTTTTGGCAGTGCTGGCGGCTTTGCTGGTGCCGCTTTCTCAAGCGGCGCTGAGCGTTGAAGCGGCCCAGTCATCCATGATGGTGGAGGCCGATCAACTGGCCGATTTGTTGTCGCGGCGCGCTTCTGAGCGGCCCGAGCAGTGGCTTTTTGCCATGAATCAGCTTGACTCCGATTTGCGCAGCGCGGTGGCGCGCGATCACGTATCGGCCGTGCGCCTGATTGAACCCAATGGCCGCGTCGTCTCGCTTGCCGGCACCTGGAAAACCTGGCCCTCACTGCACTACGAAAGCGCCGTGTTTGATTCGGGCGACGCCGTGGCCCTGTTGCAAGTGCAGTTTGACCTGCGCCCCTACCTCATGCGCTTAACGCCGTGGCTATTGGTGGGCGTGGCCCTGGGCGCGTTGATTGGCTGGTTGTTGGTGGGACTTTCAGCCAATTCAATGAGCATGTTGGTCGCGGCCCTGCAGCGCGCTGCGGTGGACGCGCAGCAAGCCAATCAGGCCAAAAGCAGCTTCTTGGCCACCATGAGCCACGAAATCCGCACCCCCATGAATGGCGTCTTGGGCATGACAGAGCTCCTGCAACACACCGCGCTGGACGACGACCAAGCCCGATCGGTACGCACGGTGCGCGATTCGGCCCAGGCGCTGCTCACCATCTTGGACGACATCTTGGATTTCTCCAAGATTGAAGCGGGCCGCCTCGAACTTGAAACCGCGCGGGTTCATCTGCCTGATCTTTGCGAAAGCGTGTGCGATGCCTTGCACCCCATGGCCGCGTCGCGCCGGGTGATGTTGCGGGTGTTTGTTGACCCCGCCGTCCCGCAAGTGGTGGCCAGCGACGCCACACGGCTGCGCCAAGTGCTTAACAACTTGCTGGGCAATGCGATCAAGTTCAGCTCTCCAGCGGCCGCTGGCGCGCGCGACGGAGATGCCCGCGGTTTGGTGAACCTGCGGGTGGACATGGATGGCAATCGGGTGCGCTTTGCGGTGTCCGACAACGGCATCGGCATGGACGCCGACGCCCAGGCGCGGCTGTTTACCGCGTTTACTCAAGCGGAAACCTCCACCACCCGCCGCTTCGGTGGCACGGGGCTGGGCTTGGCCATCAGCCAGCGGCTGGTGGATTTGCTGGGCGGCCAAATCGCTGTGCGCAGCGCGCCGGGCGCGGGCAGCACCTTCACTGTGCGGCTGCCCCTGAAAACCGCCAGCGACACCCTGCCGACCGATGCGCCAAGCGGCGTCCGGCGTCAACCCTTGGCTGACTTGCATGAGTTGCACGTGGTGCTGGTCTACCACGCCGATTTGCCCGCCGCCGATACCGAACGCTATCTCAGCGCCAGTGGCGCCGTGGTGCATCGGGCGCTGAGCGACACCGAGGCGCTGCAAAAGGCCCGCACGCTCAGCCCCCCCGTGGTGGTGGTGACATATGGATCGCAGGTGCCAGATGCGCTGCGGGCCGCACCGGCGCTGGATTTGCGCGTCTTGCTCATCTACGACGGTCGTGCGGGCCCGGCCCGACCCCTGGCGCCCCAGGTGCTTTTGCTGGGCCAGCTGCGCCGCGCACGGTTGGTGCGTGCGGTGGCCACCTTGGCGGGGCGGGCCTCGCCCGAGCTCGATGGCGCCGATCTGCAAAAAGCCGAACTGGCCCAGCCCGCTGCCGCCTTGTCGGTGGAACAAGCCCGCCTGCGCGGCCAGTTGATTTTGGTGGTGGAAGACGACGCCACCAACCGCCTGGTTATTCAACGCCAGTTGGCCCTGTTGGGCTACGCCGCTGAGTTCGCCCACGATGGCGAACAGGGCCTGCGTCTGTGGAAAAGCGCTCAGCACGCCCTGGTGCTTAGCGACCTGCACATGCCCCAGATGGATGGCTATCAACTGGCGCGCGCCATCCGCGCCGAGGAGGCCGAGCGCGGCCTGCGGCGCACGCCCGTGTTGGCGCTCACCGCCAATGCGTTGCGTGGCGAATCACTCAAAGCACGTGATGCGGGCATGGACGACTACCTCACCAAGCCCCTGCCGCTTGAAGCCTTGCAGCAAGCGGTGCGCACCTGGATGCCCCTGGGCCGTGAGTGGGGGGTGCCCAGTAGCCCGGCGCCTTTGACGTCTCAGACGCCGCCGCTTTCTGCCCTCCCCCCGGCCACGCCAGCCACGCCAGCCACGCCGATCGCAACGCTCAGCCCGGTCAGCGCTGCCTTGGCACCTGTGCCATTGCCCCCGGCGGCTGCTGCGCCCATTTGGAATGCTGGGGTGCTGCGCGAACTCATCGGCGACGACGCTTCCACCGAGCGCGAATTGCTGGCCGAATACCTGCGCACCACCGAAGAGCAAAGCGCCGAATTGCGCCAAGCCTTGCTGGCCGCCAACGGGCCGCTGGCTGCCAGCTTGGCGCACAAGCTCAAAGGGGCGTCGCGCTCGGTGGGCGCCTTGGCGTTGGGCGATGTGTGTCAGTCGCTAGAAGCGCTGCGCCAAGCGCCCGCCAGCGAAGCTTGGGCCATGCACCACGCCCGTACCGAAGACGTGCTTCGGCAAACCCTGGCGGCGGTGCAAGCGCGGCTGAGGACCTTGTCGCAAAGCGCTTAGCCCATAACGGCCACGGCGCCCTTTGGATCAGCCTAGGCAGCTATATTTTCAATAGCAATCAGCCAGGCGTGGCAAGCGCCACCAGTTGGCTGACATTCGACGCGCTGCCCAACTGCCGACACGCGGCCAACAAGCGCCCGGCCTTTTCAGCGCCCAAACGCGAGTCGCAGAGTTGGTGGAATTTGCCGTCAAGTACCGCGTCGCTCATCGGCCGCTCGATGGAGCCCACGGCGTGCTCGATGTGCACCACCTCTTGGCGGCCGTCGGTCAAGGTGGCCGTCAGGTGCACGGCTGCTTCGTGGATGGCGGTGTCCACCACCGCCACCACTTTGCGGCGCAAGACCACCATGTCGGCTCGCTGCACCACGGCGTCGGCAAATTCGTCTTCGCCTGCGCGGCCAAACATCAAGCCTGCGGCGCAGCCGTGGTAGACGCTGAACTTGGCGCTTAGGCCGTCGGCGGGTTCTTTTTTGCCGCAGAGTTCAAGCACCAGCGGGTGCACTTTCAAATCGATACGCTGCACTTGCTCAGCGCTCACGCCACGCTGCGCCAAGGCCGCGCAAGCTTCAATGGCGGGGTGCACCACGATGCCGCAGGCATAGGGCTTGTAGCTGTTAAAGGCAATCTCAAAGCGCTGGCCCAACTCAGACGTGGCCTCTGACCAATCGGCCTTGGTGCTGATGGTTTGCACAAAGCCACGCGGCGCTTCCAGAGCGCGGGCGCTGGCGGTGTAGCCCGCCTGCGCCATCAAGGCGGCCATCTGGCCTGCACGGGCCGCCGCGCCGGGGTGCAGGGATTTGGTCATGGTGCCGAATTGCTCGCGCAGGCCCACCGGCTGCGACGCGGCAATGCCCAGCGCCATTTGGGTTTGCTGGGAGTTAAGACCCAAGAGGCGGGCGCAGGCGGCCGCCGCACCCAGCATGCCGGTGCTGCCGGTGATGTGCCAGCCACGGTCGTAGTGGTCGGGGTACATCACATTGCCCACGCGGCAGGCTACGTCAATGCCCAGCACCAGTGCATCAATCACCTGGCGGCCCGATGCGCCTTTGACTTCGGCCAAGGGCAGCAAGGCAGAGGCTACCGGCCCTGCAGGGTGGATGATGGTCTTAAGGTGGGTGTCGTCAAAGTCAAACACATGCGAGCTGATGCCCATCACCAGCGCGGCGCTGGCCATGTCGACCCGATCGGTGCGGCCGGGCACGGCTGCTTGGCGGCTGGGCTGCAATTGCGCCACTGCGGCCAGCGCGGCGTGCACCGCTTCGTGCTCTGCCGCGCCCACCGCGCAGCCCAGCCAATTGAGCCAAGTGCGATGGGCCTCGGCTTCAATGGCGTCGCTCCAGCCGCCGCTGGGGTGGGTGGCCACAAAGTGCGCCAGCGCTGCAGTGATGGCGGGGGCGTTGGTATCGGCTTGGACGTGGGTATTGCGGGCCATAGACGGTCTAAAGTTGAAAAGAAAAAGGTCGCTTAGGCCCTATTTTTGGGCGCAAGCGGCTATCAAAAAAAGAGCAAAAAGGCTGGGGGAGACGCAGGGGGCTTAGCTGGCGTCCAGATCAATGCGGCGCTCGCGCGCAATGCGTGTCCAGCGGGCAATGTCGGCGCGGATGAAGTTGCCAAACGCCTCCGGCGACATGGGCATGGGCTCTACCGCTTCGGCGGCCATCTTGTCGCGCAAATCGGGCGCGGCCAGGGCCTGGTTCAAGGTGTCAGACAGTTGCTTGACCAGAGGTGCAGCCATGCCGGCGGGGCCCACCACGCCGTACCATTGCTGGGCATCAAAACCGGCCAGGCCGCTTTCAATGAGCGTGGGCACATCGGGCAGCAGCGGGTGGCGCTGCACACCGGTCACGGCCAGCGCCCTCACCCGCCCACTGCGGATGTGCGGCAAGGCCGCGGCCAGCCCCGGGCACATGGCTTGGGTTTGGCCGCCGATCAAATCGGTAAACGCAGGCGCAATGCCGCGATAGGCAATGTGCACGGTAAAGGTGCCGGTGGCCAGCTTGAACATCTCCATCGTCAAATGCGTGAGCGAGCCCTGCCCGGCAGATCCATAACTGCTCTTGCCTGGATTGGCTTTGAGCCACGCAATGAACTCACGCAAATTGGCCGTTGGCACCGGCGCGCCCACCACCAACACATTAGGCGTGGCGCCAATCATGCCGATGGGCGAAAAATCTCGAATGGCGTCATACGGCAAACGGCTGCGCGTGGCCGGTGCGGTGCCGTGGGTGGCGGCATAGCCTTGCAGCAGGGTTTGGCCGTCAGGCGCAGCGCGGGCGGTGGTTTGGCAGGCAATGACCCCGCCACCGCCGCCGATGTTGTCCACCACAAAGCTGGCGTTCAGGGTGCGGGCCCAGCGTTCGGTGATGGTGCGACCCACCAAATCACTGCCGCCGCCTGCGGCCACCGGCACGATGTAGCGCACCGGCTTGCCGCCGCCAAAGGTCTGCGCGCCAACGTACAGGCTGGGCAGCAGCGCACCCGCGCCCAGGGCTTGCAGCAAGGTGCGGCGGCGCAAAGCCGCTTGGATGGGCAAGCGATGAAACATGGGCTTTGCGCTCGGTGAAGGCTGCGCCGGCACTAGGCCGCTGCAGCCTGGGTGGCAGGGTCAGCGCCGGGCGTGGGCTTAAGCCGCGCCTGCGCGTCAGCCACGTGCGCCGTGGCGCGGCGCCGGGCGGGTGTGGACTGGCCCCGTTCAATGGCACGGGCAATCTGGCGGTGTTCGTCATTGGAAGCCCGCCGGCCGGCCGAGGTGGCCAGGTTGCTCAGGCGCGCCAAATGCAGTTGGTGCACCAGCTCGGTGTAGCGCTGCATTAACTGCGCATTGCCGCTGTGCGCCACGATGGCCCAATGAAACGCCAAGTTGGCTTGGTAGTAATCGGCCGCATGGTCATGCTGGGCGGCTTGGTCCATGGCTGCGATGTGGGTCAGCAACTGGCCCACCAGCGGGGCGCGCTGCTCCACGGGCAGCGCGGCGGCTTTTGTTGCGGCCAAGCCGTCGTACAGGCCGCGCAGTTCATACAAATCACGCAGCTCGTCGCCTTGCAGTTGGCGCACAAACACCCCGGCGTTCTTGCGGCTGGCCACCAAGCCACTGCCTTGCAAGGCGCGCAAGGCCTCGCGCACCGGCACGCGCGACACGCCTAGGCGCATAGCCACATCGGGCTCATTGATGCGCTGACCAGGCTGCAGGTGGCCCGCCACGATCTGCGCCAACAAATCGTCGCGCACCACTTCAGCCAGCGAGGTGCTGCGTAGCACGTCTAAACGCCGCGTGATGCTGTCGCGCTGCTGGGCGCTGGTGTGCAGTGGGGTGACGACGCTGGCGGCGTGGGCGGCATGGGCGGCGTTGGCTGCGTGGGGGCGAGGCATGGCTGGTGGTGCTGACGTGGCGCAATCGACTAATGTGTATCGTATACGAAAAACATCGCAAGCGAAGGTGAAATCAGGCGCGTCTGGGGCCACAGCCCCAGCGGCCCCCCCGCCCCGCCCCTTCAGCGCAAGATCACCGCGCCCGTCATGCTCACCAGCACCTGGGTGCGGCCGGGTTCGGTGGGGATGGGCGGCGCGGGTTCAGCTGACGCGCTGGCGGCAGCGCCCCGGGCATAGGCCAAGGGTCGTTGGTTTGATGAGCCGTCTACCGCGCTAAAGCTGGCGTCGCGCAGCACCCAAGCGGATGCGCCCCAAGCCTGAGCCAGCGCTTGGGCGCGGGCGCGAAAGCGTTCTATGGCTTGGGCTTGGGCTTGGTTTTCAACGGCAATGCGTTGCTCGCGGCTCAGGCTATAGCTGCTGCCCACCACCACCATGCCGGGGATGTTGGCGGCAAGCTGGGCAATGCGGGCGGTGTCGCGCCCTTCCAAATTGAGCCGAGCGCTGCCCTGCCAGCCGTTGATGCGGCCGTCGCGGCCGTAGCGCGGGTACACGCCAAAGCCCGCGGTGTTGAACTGCGCCGCACCCGGGGTGCTGGCCACCGGCGCCACACCGGCGCGCGCGGCCGTCACGCCCGCGTCAAAGGCGGCGCGCAATTGGGCTTGGACGGTGGCGGCGTCAGGCCCTTCGCGGGTGACTTCCAACTGCACCGTCAGCCAGTCTTGCAGCACCTCTATAACGCCGCTGGCCGACAAGGTAAGCACTGCGCCGCGCGCGGCGTCGGCGCCGTTGGGCGCAGGCGCGGCCCCTGCAGGTGCGACGGGCGTTGCTTGGGCGTGCGCGGCGGGCGCCACCGTGGCCAAGGCCAGCGCCGCCACGGCCGCACCCAGCGCCGTGGCCAAGCCAGGGCGGCTGCCGCCTTCCGCTTGGGGCCGAGCGGGCCTTGACCCTTGTGGTGCTTTTTGGCAGTTTGCGCCCTGTTTATGGGCCGAAGCAGCTACAAAAATCATAGTAAACGTCCTTTTGCCGGTTGAGGGCCACACCTGGGCGGCGACGTGAGTTCGCCACCGCGCAATGGTGCCTTAACGCGCCAGGGGCGCCTGAGCATGTAACAGTGTGTCAGTGCACGGCCTGAAAGATGTGTCAAACCCGCGTGACAGTTCCACAATGCGCGGCTGTTACATCTTTCCTTCGCCGGAGGTACCGCTGATGAACCAACCCCTCACCGCCCGCAATCTGGAAGGTCGCCCCGACAAGGTGCTGGTGGTCGATGACGACGCCCGCATCCGCGACTTGCTGCGCCGCTACCTCACGCAAGAGGGCTTTGAAGTGGTGCTGGCCGAAGACGGCCGCGCGCTGAACCGCATCCTGATGCGCGAAGCGGTGGACTTGATCGTGTTGGATTTGATGCTGCCCGGCGAAGACGGCCTGAGCATCTGCCGCCGCTTGCGGTCAGCCAAAGACAGCACGCCCATCATCATGCTCACGGCCAAGGGCGAAGACATTGACCGCATCGTAGGCTTGGAAGTAGGCGCCGATGATTACTTGGGCAAGCCCTTTAACCCGCGTGAGCTGCTGGCGCGCATCCACGCCGTGCTGCGCCGCCGCCCCGCCTTAGAGCAACCCGGCGCCCCTTCCGCCGACGCCGAAGTGGTGCAGTTTGGCCCCTTCAGCTTTGACTTGGCCACCCGCGCCCTGCGCAAAAACGAAGAAGAAGTGCCCTTGACCACCGGCGAATTCGCCATGCTCAAAGCCCTGGTGCGCCACCCGCGGCAGCCGCTGTCACGCGAAAAACTGGCCTTGCTGGCCCGCGGCCGCGAATTTGAGCCCTTTGACCGCAGCCTAGATGTACAAGTCTCGCGCTTGCGCAAGCTGGTAGAAGTGGATGCCGCCGCGCCCCGGTTTATTCAAACCGTGTGGGGCGTGGGCTATGTGTTTGTGCCCGATGGCGCGTCTTGATCTTGCCCACAGCCAGCTCTAAACCCACCGATTCGATTGCGCCCACCCAGCGCATGGGGGGCGGCGCGGGCATGGGCGGCGGACGCAGCGCGGCCAAACCCGGCGGCGGCGCTGATTCAGGCTGGGCCACGCGGGGTGCGAGCGTCTTTACACTGCCTGACGACGTGCCCCCGCACATGACCAGCCCGGCGCCGCTGGAAATTGCCGACTTGCAAAAACAGCGCCCCGCGCCGCCGCCCAGCTGGTGGCAGCGCATGAAGCCCGAGCTGGGTTTGAGCCTGTTTTGGCGCACCTTTTTGCTGCTGGCGCTGCTGTTGGCTAGCTCGATCTTGGCGTGGCTGCAAACCCTGCGCGCGCTGGAATCTGAACCCCGTGCGGTGCGCTCGGCGCAGCAAGTGGCGTCGCTCGTTAACTTAAGCCGTGCGGCGCTGGCAGCCACAGACGCCATTGGTCGCGTGTCGGTTATCAAAACCCTGGCTGACCAAGAAGGCATGCGCATTTCGGTGCGCGAGCCCGGCGACACCACCACCCCCCTGCCCCCCGATGCGCTGGCCCAGCGCTTGGGCCAAGCCCTTACTCAACGCATTGGCCCGGGCACCGAGGTGGTTGGCAGCGTCAACCAACGGCCCGGCCTGTGGGTGGGCTTTAGCGTGTTGAGCGACCGCTATTGGCTGCAGCTAGACCGCAGCCGCTTTGAGGCCGCAGGCGGCCCGACCTGGGCGGTGTGGATGGGCG